>DATJPS010000078.1:0-6972 GCA_035506255.1 Candidatus Omnitrophota bacterium
CGCTTTCCGCATGTCGCCGGTCTTCCTGAACAAACTGATCCGCAAGCGGGGGCAAGGATTCGATGCCGTGCTGCTTGACCACTCGATCATGGGAGCATACGCGCCGCTGGTGAGGAAACTGTTCCCGGACGCCTGCCTGGCCTGGAACGTCCATGAGCTGAGCTCCTTCTCCCGGCGAAGGAAAGAAAAGCTGGCGGCCTACAATCCGGTCAGGAGGTTAGCGTTCCTTTTCGAAAGGATCCGGAGCCAGATCGCGGAAAAGATGATCTATTCGTCCTGCGACCTGGTGCTTACTTTCAGCAGCGCCGAATACGGATCGATCCGCTCGGCCGGTTGCCCGGCGGACAAGGTGCAGTTCGTGCAGCCTCACGTGGACGGTCATGCCGGGACGGATGGGGCACGGCCTTCGAGTTCATCCGGAGGGGTGCTGTTCTTCGGGAAGATGGACCGGGAGAATAACCGGGACGCGGCGGAAATACTGATCAAGGAAGTGTTCCCGCGCATAAAGCAAAAAGTCCCGGGGGCCAGATGTTATATCCTTGGCGCGGAACCGCCGGAAAGGCTTACCCGGCTGGCGTCGGTCGACGTGGAGATCTCCGGCTACGTCGAGGATTTTAAACGCTATTTGACCTCCATAAAGGTGGCGGTCTTTCCGCTGCGGATGGGGAGCGGGATCAAGTTCAAGATCCTGGACGCATTGTCGTGGGGGATCCCGGTGATCACCACCGGGGTCGGGGTGGAGGGAATAGAAGGCATAAGCCCGGCGCTGAGGATCGCGGACCGGCCGGAAGAGATGGCGGAGCAGGCGGTGCAGGTATTGTCGATGGACCGGGAGAGGTACGAACCGCTGAGCGGGGAAGCGCGGGACTTCATATCGCGGAATTACGACTGGCAGGGCAATTGCGAGGCGATAGAGAACATGATCAACTGGTGCCAAAACAAAAAGCGGGGCCGGAAGACCGGACGTGAAAGGGCGGTCAGAACAATACAATGAGAACAACGGACAGGATAACCGTTAAACCGAGCAAAGGCCTTCGCCTTCCCAACTTGATAGAGCTTTGGGAAAAGCGGGAGCTTATGTATTTCCTGATGTGGCGGGACGTCAAGCTACGCTATAAACAGACCGTCTTCGGCGTGCTGTGGGCGGTGCTGCAGCCGTTCGTTATGATGCTGGTTTTCAGTTTCTTCTTCGGCAAGATGGGAAGGATGCCTTCGGACGGGATCCCTTATCCGGTGTTCTGCTATACCGCGCTGGTTCCCTGGACCTTCTTTTCCAACGGCATCACCCAGGCGACCTCCAGCCTGGTGTTCAGCTCCATCCTGATCAAGAAGATCTATTTCCCGCGCATCATCATCCCGCTGTCGTCGGTGATGTCGGGCGCGGTCGATTTCCTATTCGCTTTTGCCGTGCTGATCGGCATGTCGGCCTATTACGGCATATATCCGAACTGGCATTCATGGATGGTGCCGGCGCTTTTCCTGCTGATGCTCATTACCGCGATCGGGGTGGGACTCTGGTTCTCCGCCCTCAACGTCCTGTTCCGCGATGTCCGCTACGTTATCCCGATGCTGACCCAGGTCTGGATGTTCAGCACGCCGATCATCTATCCGCTGAAGATCATCCCGGGAAAATGGCGCGTATTGATGGGATTGAATCCGATGGCGAGCGTGGTAGCGGGGTTCCGGTGGGGGTTGCTGGGGACCTCTCCCGTACCGCGGACGATGCTGCTGCTTTCGCTGCTTTCCGCCTCCGCCATGGTTTTGAGCGGGCTGGTGGTGTTCGGGATGATGGAAAAGACCTTTGAGGATATGGTATGACGAATAAAGCGGATTGCGCGATCAGGGTGGAGGGGATCGGGAAAAGATATCCGATCTCATCCCGGCTGGCGCAGTTCGGATCACTGCGGGAATCCATGAGCAATGCCGCCCGGTCACAGGCGAAAAAAATGCTTGATCTATTGAGGGGGAAGGTGGATTCGGCGCTCGATCTGGACGATTCCATCTGGGCGCTCCGCGATGTCTCGTTCGAGGTGGGACGAGGCGAGGCGGTCGGAGTGGTCGGGCGGAATGGTTCCGGCAAGAGCACTTTGTTGAAGATCATTTCGCGTATTACCGAGCCGACAGAAGGATGGGCCGAGATAAACGGGCGGGTTGGGGCGCTGCTGGAAGTGGGAGCGGCGTTCCATCCCGAATTAACGGGACGCGAGAACATCTATCTCAGCGGCGTGATCAGGGGGATGAAAAAACGCGATCTCGACCGCAAGTTCGACGAGATCGTCGCTTTTTCGGGCATCGGGAAGTTCATCGACACTGCCATCAAACGCTACTCTTCGGGGATGGTGGTGAGACTGGGATTCTCGGTCGCGGTACATCTTCAGCCGGAGATACTTTTGGTAGATGAGGTGCTGGCAGTTGGCGACGCGGAGTTCCGCGAACAATGCATGGAAAAGATGAAAAGCATCATCCGGGATTCCGGTACCACGGTCTTCCTGGTAACCCACCAGGTCCAAAACATTTATGACCTGTGCCAGAAGACGATCTGGCTGGACGGGGGAAGGATCGTCGCCATCGGCGGGACAGAAGAAGTGCTCCAGGGCCTAAAACAGGCACAAAGAAATACCGCATTGGATAATAAAAAATACTGGGGATGGATGTACAACATATGAAGGAGCGGAAAGCGGTAATAATACTGGGGATGCATCGCAGCGGCACGTCGGCCGTTGCCGGAGTTCTATCGATCCTTGGCGCAAATTATGGAAAAATGATGATGAAGCCGGCACGCGACAACATTGGCGGATTTTATGAGAATGAACGTATCTATCGTATAAATGAGGAAATATTGGGCAAACTCGGTTCTTCCTGGGACGATCCGTTCCCGTTGCCCGATAATTGGCAATGTTCGCCGCTGATGGAACCCTTCCGTAAACAAATCGCCGTTATCCTTGATGAAGAATTTGGAGAAAGCAATTTGATAGTGATCAAAGATCCGCGTATCTGCCGGCTATTCCCGATATGGCGGGATATATTGGAATCGCGGGGATTTGAACTGAAAATAGTGCTTTCGATAAGGGGTCCTTTGGAGGTCGCGGATTCATTGGCGGAGCGAAGCGGATTTACCAGGGAATATTCCCTGCTGTTGTGGCTGGACCATATCCTATGCGCGGAATACTCAAGCCGCGGCTATACGCGCGCAATAATCCCGTATCAGACGATGCTGGACGATCCGGAAGGTACGGCACGTTATATAACTGAAAAGCTGGGATTGCTTCTTACTTCAGAACAAGAGGCAAGGATGAAGGAAATAAGGGCCCATATTGATCCTGGTCTCAGGCATTTCAAAACCGATCAAAAAGCAATGTCAGATCAGGTGTGGCCAGGGGTCATTGGCTGCTACAGTGCGATGCTGGAATTGGCCGAAAATAGGAATGGGGAGATTGCGGCCAAATCACTAGACCGCATACGTTCTGATCTCGTAACGATGCGCCGCTACTTTTATCCGCCGGAGATCGTTTCCCGCTTCAGCGATTCGGTCCGTGCCGAAGGCCAGGTCAGGGAGATCGGTCGATTGATCAGGGAGAAGGAAGAAAATATAGGAAGATTGGAACGTCTGCTGGGTTTGATCACTAATTCGCGTTCATGGAAGCTCACCGGGCCGTTGCGAACGGTTTTGGGAAATGCAAAGGCGATCGCCATTGCTGCGAAAAGAGGAATGGCCCGTATGCGGATAAAAGAACGGGAACGCAATGACACGGTCGATTACATCAAGCTGGAAGATGCTTGCGGTAATAAAGCGGAAGAAACTCCGGGTTTCGCGCCCGCGGATAAGCCGCGGATCTCGATAATCATTCCCGCGTTCAACCAGGCCGAACATACCTATAATTGCCTGAGATCCGTTCGGGCCAGCTTGAACGACCGTAATGATTGCGAGATCATCGTTGTTGACGATCGCTCAACAGATGAGACCCCCCAGATGCTCACTAAAATAAAAGGGATCCGTGTTATCCGGAACCCGGCTAACCGGGGATATCTTAATTCCTGCAATCTGGCCTCTGAGGTGGCGCGGGGAGAATATCTGGTCCTACTTAATAATGACACCCTTGTTTGCAGGGGTTGGCTCGATAGCATGCTCGATACTTTCAGGGAATTCCCTTCCGCGGGCATGGTCGGGGTAAAGCTCGTTTATCCCGATGGACTGCTGCAGGAAGCCGGGAGCGTCGTATGGAGAGACGGTTCGGCCTATAATTACGGCCGGGGCGACGATCCGTCAAGACCGGAATATAACTATGCCAGAGAAACGGATTACTGTTCCGGTGCCTGTTTAATGATCCCGAGCTCCCTGTTCGAAGATTTGGGCCGCTACGATATCAGATATTTGCCGGCTTACTATGAGGACGTCGATCTGGCTTTCAAGGTAAGGGGAGCGGGGAAGAAGGTCATCTATCAGCCGAATGCCAAAGTCGTGCATTATGAAGGCGTATCTTCGGGAACGGACCTGTCGTCGGGAGTGAAGCAGTACCAGGTCGTTAACCAGGGAGTGTTCCGGGAAAAATGGGCAGGGGCACTGAACTCGCACTTTGACCGCGGCGAAACTGCGGAAAAAGCGGTGGGACGATACTTTAACAAGCGTGTCCTGGTGATCGATGAGTGCCTCTGCCGCCCCGATCGCGATGCCGGCTCCGCGAGAATGGTGGAGGTGCTGCGGATCTTGAGAGAGATGGGTGCCGGCATCACCTTTATTCCCTCTAACCGTTTTTATGAGGAACCGTACCTGAGCGATATGCGGGGCATGGGCATTGAGGTGCTTGATCGGGCGGACTTCGGTTCGGTAAAACGATATCTTTCCAGCAAGGGCGCGCAGTTCGACGCGGTCGTGCTAAGCCGTGTCGGTCCGGGGATCAAATATCTGGAACTGGTGCGTCAGCAGTGCGGCCGGGCGCAGATCATATTCGATACGGTGGACCTCCATTATTTAAGGGAAGCGCGCGAAGCGGAAGTCCGGTCCGATAAAATATTACTCGCCCGCTCAAATGAGACCAAGGCCAGCGAACTAAAGGTCGCTTCCGGGTCCGATATCACGCTTGTAGTGAGCGCCGCGGAAAAAAGCGTCCTGGGCAGAGAAGCTCCGCATTTAAAGGTGGACATCGTTCCCACTATTTACGAGGTCCATGGTTGTAATACGCCGTTCTCGGAACGCGGGGATCTGATGTTCGTCGGCGGATTCCAGCATCCTCCCAATCCGGACGCCATGCGATATTTCATAAACGAGATCTTTCCGGCCGTGCGGAATAAACTGAAGGGGGTTAAACTCTATGTGATCGGAAGCGATCCTCCGACCGATCTTATCCGTCTCTCTGCCGATGACGTGATCGTGACCGGATTTGTTTCCGACCTCGCTCTTTACCTTGACCGGTGCCGCGTTTCGGTGGCGCCTTTGAGGTTCGGCGCCGGCATCAAAGGCAAGATCAATTTAAGTATGAGCTACGGGCTGCCGGTGGTCGCGACCCTGGTGGCGGTGGAAGGCATGGAGCTGAAGGACCGGGAAAGCGTGATGATCGCGAATAATGGCAGTGAATTCGCGGAAGCGGTGATAGAGCTTTATCATGACCGTGAATTGTGGGAAAAGCTTTCGCGGAACGGTCTGGATAATGTGGCCCGCCATTTTTCCAGAGCGGCCGCGTCCAAAGCTTTGACCAGGGTATTTGGTGGCGGAGGTGGCAGATGATGGCGGAACAAGCGGCAAGGCTGATCGCTTTTTATCTGCCGCAATACCACCCGATACCGGAAAACGACGAGTGGTGGGGCAAGGGATTCACCGAATGGACGAATGTAATGAATGCCAAGCCGCAATATCGAGGGCATGACCAGCCGAATCAGCCTTCCGAATTGGGTTATTATGATCTGCGTTCGCCCGAAATACGGGAACAACAGGCGCAGCTGGCGAAAGAACACGGGATCGAGGGCTTTTGTTACTGGCATTATTGGTTCAATGGCAAGCTTCTTCTTGAAAGACCGGTGCTCGATATGCTGGCTTCCGGCCGTCCCGATATCCCGTTCTGTCTGGCTTGGGCCAATGAACCCTGGTCGCGTCGTTGGACGGGAGAACCGCTCGACATTCTGCAGGAACAGACGTACGGCGGGGTGGAGGATCACGAAAGACATTTTGAATGGCTTTTACCCGCGCTTACGGACCGGCGCGCGATAAAGGTGGACGGGAAACCGCTGTTCCTGATCTACCGCGCGGACCAAGTGCCGGATATACGCGGCATGCTTGCGCGGTGGCGCGTTCTTGCCGCAAGTAATGGACTTCCCGGACTTTATTTTATCTCGATCGGCACCACCGGGACCTACGGGATCGATACGCGCGCATGGGGCTTTGACGCGGTGCTGGAATTCCAGCCCAATTGGAAAAAGTGCGGAGAGTTCATGAAATGGGGAGATCCCCGTATCGGCAACCGGTTCCGCAACCTGCTGCGGGCGGTCTCCGAATCGGAGGGTAGAATCGTGACCAGGATCGATCCTTCGGGCATCATGAGGAAATCGTTAAAAAGGCTGCAGGGCCCGAGGATATTCGACTACAAGGAACTATGGCCGTACCTTTTTAACGGCGGCGAGCCGTCCTACCCGTCTTATCCCTGTGTCTTCCCCAGATGGGACAATTCTCCGCGTAAAGGCAGAAGGGGATTGATAGTGAAGGATTCCGATCCGTACGAATATCGCAAATGGCTTACATCGGCCATAGGAAAGGTAGCGTCCAGGCCCAGGGACTGCCGTTTGGTGTTCATCAACGCCTGGAACGAATGGGCGGAGGGGAATTACCTGGAGCCGGACCGAAAGTTCGGCCGCGCTTACCTGGAAGCGACCAGGGACGCTATTTCATCGAAAGCGGCTGAACGGATATGAACGACACATCGATCTCCGTTGTCATTCCCTGCCTCAACGAGGAGGACAAGGTCGAAAGGACGATGCTGATCG
>DATJPS010000079.1:0-11735 GCA_035506255.1 Candidatus Omnitrophota bacterium
TGCCTTCGGGAATATGCGTCCCTTTCCTTATCTGGCAGCGGTTGGCAAGGATCGAATCGGAACCGATGGTGACCGCCTCGCCGACGCGGCACCAGTTGCCGATCACGCTCTTGTTGATAATGCTCCCGCGGGAGATGAACGAATCGGACCAGATCACCGAACCGCCGATCTTAGCGTCGTAGCCGATCACGCAGCGGTCCCCGACCACCGTGTCTTTCAGATGGGCGCCGCGCCGGATCTGTACCCCCTCGCCGATCATCACGTGCCCGTCCAGCTTCACCGACGGGTCGATCTCGCAATGCTTGCCGGTCCAGACCTTGGAAGATATCTTTCGTCCCGGCAGGAACAGGCGGACCCCGCCTTTCAGCGCGTCCTGGTTGGTGCGGATATATGAGTTCAATCCGCCTATATCGCTCCAATACTCGACCATCTTATACCCGTAAACCGGAGCGTTCTTAAGCACCAGTCTGGGGAACAACTCCTTGCCGAAATCATAGGGGTGGTTCCTCGGCACCAGGTCGAGCACTTCGGGCTCGAACACGTAGATCCCGGTGTTGGCCAGATTGTGCGGCGACTGTTCCGGTTTTTCCAGGAACGATACGACGCGGTCGTTCTCGTCAAGCGAGACGATGCCGAAGTGCGACGGCTCGCTCACTTCGGAAAGCGCGATCGTCGCCAGCGCTTTTTTGCTCTTGTGGAACGCCACCAGCCGTCTTAAATTGATGTCGGTCAGGGCGTCGGAAGAGAGGACGACGAAGGTCTCGGTCAAACCTCCCAGCAACACCGCCATCTTCAGCACGCCGCCGGCGGTACCCATCAGTTTTTCTTCGAAAGAATAAGTGAGGTTAACGCCGAATTTGTCGCCGTCGCTGAAGTAGTTCATTATTTGCTCGGGATGGTAATGGACGTTGACCGCCGCTTTACGGATGCCGTTGCGACGCAGGAGGTCGAGGTTGTGCTGCATGCAGGGTTTGCCCGCGACCGGGACCATCGGCTTGGGGACCGCCAGCGTCAGCGGCTCCAGCCGCGTCCCGAACCCGGCGGCCATGATCAGCGCGATCACTTCTCTATTTTCCTTATCCGGCGCAGGTGCCGTTCGTCGTTGGAGAACGGCGTGTCGAGCCAGGCGGCCACGATCTTCAGCGCTTTGTCCTTCTTAATCTTCCTGCCCGCCAGACAAAGGACGTTGCAGTTGCCGTGTTCGCGGCTCTGTTTGGCGGTATAAATATCGTAGGCATTGACGGCGCGGATGCCGGAGACCTTGTTCGCCACGATCGTCACCCCCACCCCCGAACCGCAGACCATTATCCCCAGGTCAAATTCGCCTTTTGCCACCGCCTCCGCCGCCGGCCGCGCGAAGTCGGGATAATCGCAAGACTCCTCTTTGTCCGTGCCAAAATCCTTGAAGCCGATATCCCGCTTCTTCAGGAATTCCTTTACCTCCTGTTTAAGCTGGAAACCGGCGTGGTCCGAAGCCAGCGCTATCTTCATCCGATCACCCTCCTCATTTCGGCTACCGCCTGCCGCATCCCCACGATCACCGAACGGGCAATGATCGAAAAACCGATGTTCAGTTCCTCGATCCCCGGTACGCCGACGATCCCTTTCACGTTATTATAATCCAATCCGTGCCCGCCGTTGATCCTTAATCCGATCATCCGCGCCTGCTGGACGGCGTTGCCGACCGATTCCAATTCGACCGATCTCTTACTATGTACTTTAGCGTTCGCGTACCGGCCAGTATGGATCTCTATAAATTTGGCGCCGACCACCGCCGATTCCGCCACCTGCTTCGCTTTGGGATCGATAAAAAGGCTCACGGTTATCCCCGCGCCCTGCAATCTGCTTACGATCTTTTTCAACCTGGCGCTGTGTTTCACGATGTCCAGCCCGCCCTCGGTCGTCAGCTCGGCCCGTTTTTCCGGCACCAGCGTCACCATATCTGGGCGAACCTTGAGCGCGATCTTTACCATCTCATCGGTCGCCGCCATTTCCATATCGAGGCGGGTCTTCAGCGCGCGCAGGCTCGCCAGATCGTCGTCCTGTATATGGCGCCGGTCTTCGCGCAAATGGCAGACGATCCCGTCGGCCCCGGCGGCGATGCATTCTTTTGCCGCTTCCACCGGATCGGGTATCCCCTCCATCCGGGCCTGCCGCAGGGTGGCAATATGATCGATATTCACTCCCAATCTCATTTTATACCTTCTTATGGATAAGACAGACCGCGTGCGCCGCGATCCCTTCCTTTTTCCCGGTAAAGCCGAGCCCTTCTTCGGTCTTGGCTTTCACGTTTACCTGATCGAATTCGATCTCCAGCGTTCCGGCCAGCGATCGGCGGATCTCGTTCATGTAGGGAAGAAGTTTCGGTTCCTGACAGACCACCACCGCATCGACATTGGCGATCAGGTAGCCGGAAGAACGCACCTCGGCAACGATCTTTTTAAGTAAAACTATGCTGGAAATATCTTTGTACACCGGATCGGTATCGGGAAAGAATTCGCCGATGCTCCCCTTGCCCGCCGCCCCGATCAGCGCGTCTATCACCGCGTGGGTCAGCACGTCGGCATCGGAATGGCCAAGCAATCCCTTGGGATGCTTTATCTCCACCCCGCCGAGTACGAGTTTTCGCCTGGCCGCCAGTTTATGTACGTCGTAACCTATTCCTACCCGCATATCACCCTCACGAATTTACGCTTACCGACATTGACGACCCGTTCTTTCGAAAGATCGACCGTCTCTTTTTCGTCCTTCACCACGACCTCGTCGATCCTGACCCCGCCCTGTTTGATAAGGCGGCGCGCTTCGGATATCGAAGCCGCGAGTCCGCCCCTGAGCAGCAGCTGGGTGACGATCATTTCTTTTTCGGGAAGCTTGATGGTGGCGATCTCATCCGGCAACTTACCTTTCGCGAATACCGATTCGAACTCCGCTTCCACGGTCACCGCCGCGCTTTCCGAGTAGAACCGTGCGACCAGGATCTTTGCCAGCCGGATCTTTGCCTCTTTGGGATGCATCGCCTTGACCTCGTCCATCGGGACGTCGGTCAACAGCTCGTAATACCTTATCATCAGCGGATCGGGGATCGACATCGTCTTGCCGAAGATCTCCGACGGCGGCTCGGTGATGCCGATGTAATTGCCAAGCGATTTGCTCATTTTCTGGACCCCGTCGAGCCCTTCGAGCAGAGGGAGGGTGACGATTACCTGAGGCTCCTTACCATAGCGTTCCTGCAGCGTCCGTCCCATCAGAAGATTGAATTTCTGGTCGGTCCCGCCGATCTCGACGTCGGCCTCGAGGTGGACGGAATCGTAACCCTGCAGCAGTGGATACAGGAACTCGAGGATGGAGATGTCCACTTCCCCCTTGAACCGTTCTTTGAAGTCCTTCCTTTCCAGCATCCGCGCCACCGTGTACTGGGCCGAAAGCTTGAAGATGTCTTCCAGGTTCATCTTGCGCAGCCATTCGCTGTTGTAGACCACTTTGGTCTTCTTGCGGTCGAGGATCTTGAAGACCTGCTCCTGGTAGGTCTTTGCGTTGACTTCTATTACCTCGCGGGATAGCGGCTTCCGGGTCTCCGACCGGCCGGAAGGATCTCCGATCATGGCGGTAAAGTCGCCGATGATGAAGATGACCTCGTGCCCCAGTTCCTGGAACTGGCGCAGCTTGTTGAGCACCACGGTGTGGCCCAGGTGGATATCGGGAGCGGAGGGATCGGCCCCCCATTTGATCTTGAGCGGCTTTCCTTTTTTAAGCTTCTTTACCAGCTCCGCTTCGGGGATCAGTTCGACGATCCCTCTCTTGATAATCGCCAGCTGTTTATCGATATCTACTTGCATCCCAGTTCCTTCAATGCGCTGCGGATATTCTTTTCGCTGATGTTATCTCGAATCGTCACCTTACCGATCGCCACCGGGAGCACCAGCCGCAGTTTTCCGCCTTTCACTTTCTTGTCCAGTTTCATCGCGCCGATCACGCTTTCCGCTTTTAAATTGATCTCCAGCGGCAGGCGCAGCTGCGCGCACAGCTGTATCATACGGATATATACCGCCTCGTCAAGGAGCTTCAGGTCGCGCGCGATGGTAGCGGCCACCGCCATCCCGTAACCGACCGCTTCACCGTGGGAGAACCCCTTGTATCCGGTAAGTGTCTCAACCGCGTGGCCGACAGTATGCCCCAGGTTCAAGATCATCCGCAGGCCGGTGGTTTCCCGCTCGTCCCTGGACACGACGTCCGCCTTGATCCGGGCGCAGAGATAAACGAGCTTCTGCCAGAACTGCGGTGAGACCTTGGGGTTCCCCTCCAGCATCTTGAATATTTTCGGGTCGCGGATGATCCCGTATTTCAGCACCTCCGCCAACCCGTTCTTAATTTCTTTTGACGGTAGCGTAGCGATGGTATTGATGTCGATCAGCACTAGTTTCGGCTGGTGGAACACGCCGATCAGGTTCTTCCCCTTGTGATGGTCGACCGCGGTCTTCCCACCGATCGCCGCATCCACCATCGCCAGCAGTGTGGTCGGCACCTGGACGACGTCTATCCCGCGCATATAGGTGGCGGCGATAAATCCAGCCAGGTCGCCGACGACCCCTCCTCCCAGGGCAATGACCAGCGCGTCCCGGTGGATATTGAGGTCGATCAGCTTATCGTATATCGCGGCCGCGGCGGAGAGCGTTTTGTGCTTTTCGCCCGGCGGCAGCTGCAGTACGTTCGGCTTGTATTTCTTGAGCGCTTTGCGTACCATTCCTGAATATTGCTTCCCGACGATATAATCGGTGATGACGACGATCTGCCGGTTCCTGGCGAGCGGCAGGTAGTCACCGATCCGTGAAAGGAGACCGGCGCCGATCACGATCTTGTAGCTGCGTTCACCGAGATTAACTTTCACTTCTTTAGCCATTTGATTATCTCCTCTGCTGCCTCCTGCGGCGTGATATCGGAAGTATCGACGGTAAAATCGGCCGCGCCGGCATAGAACGGTTCGCGCTTTGCCAGCAGGCCGGTGATGTTTTCCAACTTGTCCCCCCGCTTCAACAACGGGCGATCGTCATTGTCCTGCAGGCGGTCGTGGATCACATCCGGCCGCGAATTGAGCAATACCAGCGGGCCGATCGCCTTAAGCATTTTAACGTTCTCATCCTTCAGCACCATCCCGCCGCCGGTCGAGATGACGAACCCGTCGTAATCCTCGAGCGTCCGGACCACTTCGGTCTCGATGTCGCGGAACCGCGGCTCCCCTTCCTTTTCGAATATCGAGGAAATGGACCGGCCCTCTGACTTTTCGATCACGGCGTCGGTATCGATGAAATTAAGATTGAGCCGGGCGGCCAGCGCCCTGCCCACCTCCGACTTGCCAACGCCCATAAAACCGATTAAAATGATGTTCATAAGGGATTTGCCCCCGACACGGTTCGAACGTGCGACCTAGTGTTTAGGAAACACTCGCTCTATCCAACTGAGCTACGGGGGCCTGTTTTGATTATATCAAAAATCGAAGGGGAATTACATTCAAATGAATCAGAAGCGGATCATCACCATCGCCGGCTTTATATTTCTCATAATTTACTTTCTTGCGGCGCTGCTTTTGATCGTTAACTTCCAGATGGACATCAAGGCCGAGAACACTCAGCAGCTCAAATTGATGTAGGTCTTATTTCCTATTTCTGAAATATACTTTTTAACCGCTTTCTTTATCACCGCAGCGACGTCCGCATAGCGGTTGACGAACTTGGGCGGGTCGGGATAAAGCCCCAGCATATCGTAGGTCACCAGTACCTGCCCGTCGCAGAACGGCCCCGCACCGATCCCGATGGTCGGTATCTTGAGCGTTCTCGAGATCCTTTTGGCCAGTTCGGGCGGCATCATTTCCAGGACGATCGCGAAACAGCCCGCCTGCTCCAGCTTTTTAGCGTCGTTCATCAGCCGGGCCGCGGCCTTCGGATCTTTCCCCTGTAAATGGTAACCCAGTTCGTTGACCGATTGGGGGGTAAAGCCAAGATGTCCCATTACCGGGATCCCCGCCTTGATAATGGCCCTTATCGGGCCAAGGTATCCCACCCCTTCCAGCTTGACCGCCTCCGCCCCCGCTTTGGCCAGCGCGATCGCGTTGCGCACCGCTTCTTTCGGGTCTACCTGATAAGCGCCGAACGGCAGGTCGGCAATAAGGAAAGCGCGCTTTACCGCTCTGGCGGCCGCACGGGTGAAGATCGTCATCTCATCCATCGATACCGGCAGAGTGTTCCGATGGCCAAGGGCCACGTTCCCGCCGGAATCGCCGACCAGTATGAGGTCGATGCCGGATTCATCGAGTAATCGGGCGATGGAATAATCGTAGGCGGTAAGGGCGGAGATCTTCCTCTGCGCTTTTTTAAATCCCGCTATTTTGACCAGATCTATTTTTTCGGTTTTGACCATGGCAGGCGCAGCTCCATTTTAGGGAACATTTCGCGGTACATGGAGAACAATCTTTCTTCAAGCATTTCGCGGGTGACGAAGCGCGACAGATAACCGTTCTCGGCGATCGAGATGGTGCCGGAGCTCTCTGAAACCACGATCGCCAACGCGTCCGAGATCTCGGACAATCCCACCGCCGCCCGGTGCCGGGTCCCCAGCCGCTTGTCCAGCAATTTGGATTCGGAAAGCGGCAGCAGGCAGCCCGCGGCAACGATCCTTTCCCCCTGAATGATGATCGCCCCGTCGTGCAGCGGTGACGAGCGGTCGAACACGGAAGTGATAAGTTCGCTCGATATCAGCGCGTCGATCCGGGTCCCCGATTCGATGTACTCGCTCAGCCCCGAGTTCTTCTCGATGACGATGATCGCTCCCACGCGGTTCTCCGCCATCCATTCGATGGAACGGACCAGCGACCGGATGAACCAGGTGGAGGTCTGGGGGACGATCCCTATCCTCCGGATGAAACCTCCCCGCCCCAGCCGCTCCAGCGTCCGCCTCAGTTCCGGCTGGAAGACGATGATCAATAATACCAGGATGGCGGCGGAGAACTTATCGAACAGCCAGTTGAGCGTGGCCAGGCCGAGCAGCTTGGCGGCCAGGTAGAGCGATATCAGCAGTATCAGCCCGCGCAGCAGATTGGCCGCTTGCGTCCCGCGCAGCCAGAGGATTATATAGTAAAGGATCACAGCCACCACGGCGATGTCGAGCATATCGAGCAGCCATCTTACCTGCATCAGATCACCACGTCGTTAAGTATGATATCGTCGTACGATTCGCGTTTGAGGATCAGAGTCGCCAGGCCGTTGTTCACCAATACCATCGCCGGCCGCCCTACCCGGTTGTAATTGCTCGCCATCGAATAGTTGTATGCTCCGGTGCAATAGACCGCCAGCAGATCTCCCGCTTTCACCTCGGGCAGCTCGATATCGGTTATCAGCCGGTCGCCCGATTCGCAGAACCGACCGGCGACCGTAACCTTTTCCTTCTTCGGCTCTTGCGCGCGTCCGGCCAAGACGGCATCGTATACCGCGCCGTAAAGGATGGGACGGGGATTATCGGACATCCCTCCGTCCACCGCGATATATGTCCTGATCCCCGGTATTTCTTTGACCGAACCGACGGTATAGAGCGTGACCCCCGCGGTGCCGATAACGGAGCGGCCCGGTTCCAGCACCAGCCTCGGTTCACCGAGCTTGAGTTCCGCGCAAACCTTCTTGAACCGGTCGACCGCCTGTTCGGCGAATTGGTCGACCGAAGGGACTTCGTCCGATCCGCTGTAATCGATGCCAAGTCCGCCACCGATATCTATCTCTTTTGTTTCCATCCCGGTCGCCGAGCGGATATCGGCCGCCAGCCGGCAAAGGATGTCGATCTCGGTCAGGTACGGTTTAACATCCAATATTTGCGAGCCGATGTGGGCGTGTATCCCGATATAATTGATATAAGCCGTTTTCTGGGCCAGCCTGGCCGCTTCGACCGCTTTATCCCTGGCGATGCCGAACTTGGAATCGATTTTTCCCGTCTGTATGAATTCGTGGGTATGCGCTTCGATCCCTGGGTTTATCCGGAAAAGGATATCAGCTTTCTTTTTTAGCTTGGAGGTGATCTTGTCCAGCCTCTGCAGTTCCTCGAGGTTGTCCACCACGATACGGCCTACTCCCCACTCCACCGCCTCCTCCAGTTCTTTGGCCGATTTATTGTTGCCATGGAAATAGACCGATTTAAGATCGCAGTTCGCCTTTTTGGCGGTATAGATCTCTCCGCCGGAAGAAACGTCCAGGCCCAACCCTTCATCGTTCACCATTTTTACGAGGGCAGTATTGCAGAGCGCTTTGCAGGCATAGATCACCAGCGAATTATCGTAACGGTTCTTGAGCGCGGTCTTATATTCGCGGCAACGGCTCCGGACCGTGGTCTCGCAAACCACGTAAAGCGGCGTCCCGAATTCGGCCGCCAGGCCGGCAACGTCGCAACCGCCTATCTCCAGGTGTCCTTTTGCGTTGATCTTTGAAGTGATCGGCTGGTTCATGGTCCCTCTTTTTAGCGATTATATCATTTTTTATCGGCCCTTAAAAGTGAAATTTAATGGCATTTCTGACGATATATATGCAAGAGAGGTATAAACTCCATGGCATTAGAAAACACGGTAAGAGTTTCGGCCAATCCATTATCGGCGCTGTTCCGGTCGAATCTCCATCTGGTCGGCCCGGAAATAACCAATCAAAAGAACCTGTCCAAAGGACCGGCGGACCTCGGCATCGGCCACATATATGAGAACGCGACCGGCATCGACCGGATCATGCGCGAGCGGGTATTAAGGCTCGATCTGGTCGACGGCTCCTCCGCGGTGAAGCTCGATCCCGCCTCCACTTTGCGCATCGCCAATTCGCTCGGCAAGTCAGTGGACCTTTCCGAGTTGCTTGAAAGGACGGTCGAACAGATAGGATTCCGCTTTAAAGCGATGGTCGATTTTGAGCTCCGGACCGATGCGCTTGATCCCGAGGCTTCGGACCGTCCCCTGC
The DNA here is from genome assembly GCA_035506255.1 of Candidatus Omnitrophota bacterium. Classification (GTDB taxonomy): domain Bacteria; phylum Margulisbacteria; class WOR-1; order XYC2-FULL-46-14; family WPAF01; genus CAIYXV01. Next base: position 8,973 of record DATJPS010000079.1, read on the forward strand.
ACGAACTTATGCCCAATCTTTTCGGCAAAGACCACCGGCCGATCGACATCATGCTCAATACGCGCCAGCCGCATTTCGGGAAAGGTGCGGACGGGGAGCAGGTGATCACTCTCCCTATTTTTGACAGGCAGAAAGACCTGCTGGGCGCTTTCCGGCTCAGGACCTGGGTCAATTACTCAAAAGAGGACCTGGAGCTTCTGCTGGGCCTTTCGGACACTGTAGGCATCGCCGCCAATTCGCTGGTCGAAAAGGAAAAGCTCAGACAGCTCTCCATCACCGACGGCCTTACCCAGCTGTATAACCGGCGCTGCTTCGAGGAAATGATCTCGAACCATTTTGCGTCCAGCCGCCGCACCGGTAAACCACTGGGGCTGCTGGTAATAGATATCGACCATTTTAAAAGAGTGAACGATACGGAAGGCCACATCAGCGGCGACCGCGTCCTGAAGCGGGTATCGCTCGCGATCAAAAGGGTCGTGCGCGCTTCCGACATCGTCGCCCGATACGGCGGGGAAGAGATCGCGGTGGTCATGCCGGAGACCTCGTTGGAAGGGAGCCGGATCCTGGCGGGAAAGATCAGGGCGATGATCGAAGCGCTCAACATCCGTTATAATGGCGGCAAAGACCAGGTCACCGTCAGCGTCGGCATCGGACAACTGGGCAACGAGACGCAGAATACAGAAGCCCTGTTCCATGCCGCCGATGCGAACGTCTACAAAGCCAAGGAAGCCGGACGCAACCAGGTAATCGGATAAAAAGCGTGAAATCACGCTGATAACACCACGATAGATTACCGGGACATATGAAAACCATCGGCACTTCTTATCCGCTAATCATGGGGTCCAGGGTGAGCCTGGGCATGCCGCATCTTCGATTTGTGACCGCCGGTTCCGATCTTTCGTCGCGGATGGCGCATCTCCGCCACATCGAAAGCGAACTTGGCCAGATCGAGACCGCTCCCGCTCTCCAGCACTCGGTCATCAAAAAGGCCAACGAAGTTTTCCATCCTTTCGGCAAGGCGGTCTGTTACGGGTTGATAATCAGGGGCCAGCTCTTCATGTCGTACCTGGCCAATCCGGTGAACCGGACCGAATCCCTGAACGTGGCCAATCATCCCCCCGAGCATTACCCGCAGGAAGAGATCGTGCTGCGCGCGGGACGGGAACAGGTGATGGTAAAGAAGGTCGAAGGCGATACCGAATATCTGGCGTTCCCGCTATTCCGCCACGGGGCGGTCTGCGGGATGCTGCTACTCACCAATGCCGCGTCGAAAAAACCATTTACCGAAGATGATATAAAGGTCGTGAACGAATTCGCGCTGATCGCTTCCGAATCCATGACCCAGCTGGCGATCAAATTATCCCGTTCTTAAGAGAAGGCTACATCAGTTTATATTCGATCGAATCTTTAAGCGCCAGCCACGAGGCGTCGATCACGTTAGTGGAAACCCCCACTGTCCCCCAGTCCTTTTTCTCGTCGGACGACTCGACGATGACCCGAACCCGCGCCGCGGTGCCGGCCTGCGAGTCCAGGACCCTTACCTTATAGTCGGTCAGTTTGACCTCTTTGATCTGCGGATAAATTCCTTCCAGCACTTTCCTGAGGGCGTTATCGAGCGCATTGATCGGGCCGTCCCCCTCCGCTTTCGATTCATATTCTTTCCCTTTTACCTTGACCTTTATCCAGGCGTCGACCCCCAACGCATTGTTCCCCCGCTTACGCGAATCGACCTTGAATTCCTCAAGTTCGAACGGCGGTTTTATGACCCCCAGCGCGCGTTTGACTAATAGTTCAAAGCTCGCCTCGCCCTCTTCGAACTGGTATCCCTCGTGCTCCATCTGTTTGAGCACTTTGATCAGCTCTTTAGTCTGCGGCGAATCCTTTTTTAATTCAACCCCGTACTCTTCGGCCTTGTACAGCAGATTGGATATCCCGGAAAGTTCCGACACCGTTACCTGCCGTTCGTTGCCGACCAGCGTCGGATCGATATGCTCGTAGGTCCGGGGATGCTTTAGTACAGCGGAAACATGGATACCGCCCTTATGGGAGAATGCCGACCGCCCGACGAACGGCTGGTGGGCGGAGACCGGCAGATTGGCGATCTCGGCGACATGGCGCGAAACTTCGGTCAGGCGCTTTAGCTGTTCGCCGGTGACGCAGTCAATCTTCATCTTTATCTTCAAGATCGGGATGATGGAGCAAAGGTTGGCGTTGCCGCAGCGCTCGCCGTAGCCGTTGATCGTCCCCTGCACATGGGTGCAGCCGCATTGTACCGCCATGCCGGAAACGGAGACCGCGGTCTCCGAATCGTTATGCGCGTGGATGCCGAGCGGCGCCTTCACGAATTTCCTGACTTCTTTGATGATGTCCTGCACTTCGAACGCTAGCGATCCGCCGTTGGTATCGCAGAGGCAGATCACGTCCGCTCCCGCTTCTTCCGCCGCCTTGAGGCATTTGAGAGCGTATTCGGGGTTGCTCTTGTACCCGTCGAAAAAATGTTCGGCGTCGAAGATCACTTCTTTCCCTTTGCCCTTGGCGAACGCGACCGTCTCGCTGATCATTGTCAGATTTTCTTCCAGCGGGATGCCGAGCGCGTCGGTGACGTGGTAATCCCAGGTCTTGCCGAAAATGGAAACGGCTGGTGTCCCCGCCTCGAGCAGGGTCTGGATATTCTTATCGTCCTGCACTTTTACCTTCGCCCTGCGCGTTGACGAGAACGCCACCAGTTTGGCGCGGGAAAAACAGATCTCCTTCGCTTTATTG
>DATJPS010000080.1:0-17911 GCA_035506255.1 Candidatus Omnitrophota bacterium
GCGATAAAAATCAACGGGAAGACCAGGAACCCGATCGAAAGCGGCAGTATCGGGTATTTATCCATCCATCCTTTGCCTTCACTGTTATCCATCTTCTTGAAAGAGAAGAATAACAGCGCCAGAAAATTCAATGCCGCCACCTGCTTCATCATAAAAGCCAGCCCCGACAGCACCCCGGCGGCCAACATCCACCGTTTATCGCCTTTCCGGCCGCCCAGGATAAAGCAGAACAGCGCCAGGCACATCGGCAGCGCCATGAAAGTTTCGGTATTGGCGGAAGAACCCTGGATCATGGGCGTGCCGGAATATAGCGCGTAGAGCAAGGCCGACAGTAGCCCTCCTCCGGCACCGAAGATCAAATAACCGGTCCCGAACACCGCCAGCGTGGTGAATAGCGCGTAAAAAGCGGTGAAGCCGCGCACCGCCGCAACGGTATTTCCGAAGCATTTCACGATGAACGCGTAGATAAAGTAGACGGCCGGCGGTTTGTGGTCGAAAGCGTCGCGGTACGGGACCTCACCCGCCAGGATCCGCTGTCCCATGTACCCGTACCCGCCTTCGTCGCGCTCCAGCGGCTCCGCCAGGAACGGGATGCGCAGCGCCAGCTGGAGGATCAAGATCAGGAATAGAAAGAGAACTACGCGGCGACGGGTGAACATCGTTCTCATTCTAACTTATTTACGATATAATTCCAACATGGAACCGATATCGGTCATCATGATGGTCCATAACGAAGCCGAAACCATCGGCCCCGTCGTCCGCGAATATCACGATAAAATATTGAGCCGGCTTCCCGGTTCGGAGTTCATCATCGCCGAGGATGGATCGAACGACGGGACAAAGGAGATATTGAAAGCGCTGGCGCGCGAGATCCCCTTGCGGCTGGAGATGGGAGAAGAAAGGCGCGGTTATGCCAACGCGTTCCGGCGCGCGCTCGGGCTGCCCCGGAACGAGATCATTTTCCTTTCCGATTCGGGCGGCAAGCACGATCCGGAAGATTTCTGGAAACTTTACGGCCGGATCGGCGGCGCCGACCTGGTGATCGGGGTCAAGACCGACCGCCGGGATTCCGCGTTCCGCAAACTGATGACCTGGGGATACAACCGGGCGGTCAATCTTTATTTCGGCTCGCGCTTCCGCGATATCGACAGCGGCTTCCGCCTTATCCGCAAAAGCGCACTGCGCAAAGCGCTGTCCGTGCCGTGGATCTTTCCGGAATTGATCTCGTCAGAAGTGAGCCTGCGGCTGTTCGCCTCCGGCGCGCGGATCGAGCAAGTCCCGGTCTCTTACCGGCAGAGAATCGGGCCATCGCGCGGCCTGCCGCTGAAGAAGATACCGAAGGCGATCTGGCAGGTGTTACGCCTTTTCCCGGCGCTTAAAAAAGAAATATCCGCAAAGCAATAGCGCGGTCGCCAGGCTGATCCCCGCCCCCAGCTTCACCGAGAGCGGATCATAGACGAACTTCACTTCATGCCGTCCCGGGGCAAGGTCCACGCCGCGAAAAAGATAATAGGTCCGCTTGATCGCTGTTTCTTTCCCGTCCACGAACGCCTTCCACCCCGGATAATAATTGTCGGCCAGCACCAGCCGTCCCCCCGCCGGCGAGTCGGCGGAGACAACGACATTTTCCGGAGCGTACGATTCGATGGTCACACTCCCTCCATCAAGGTACGCCCGTTCTTTCGCCTGCAGGTTCTGATAAAGATAAAAATCCTTGTCCAGCAGCGGACGGAATCCGGAGCCTTTGAGCTTTTCGAACGAAAGGATGTATTTTACATTGGAATAGGAAAGGATATCGGTATGCACGCTGATCAAGTCGTCCTTGTAAGCCCAGTAAAGGCGGGCGTTGCGGATCGGTTCGATCGATTCCCTTCCGTACCAGTCGGACATCCGGTCGACGATCATCATGTTCGAAGACAGCTTGGATCGAAGAGAGAAAAGGATGTCCTTTTGCTCGGCGTAGAACGTACCGGACCTTTCGAACACGTTCGGATCGACAAAGAACCGGAAAAGCCCCCGGTCGTAAGCCATTGCCTCGGCGTTCGCCGGCCGGCCGGAAAACAGTGCGGCGGGTATCGGCGGATTTATCTTGTAATTGAAGCAGAAAAGATCGGCGAACACCAGAAAGACGATCGCCGCGACGAACATTTGCGCCGATATTTTCCTGAAATAATAGAGTCCCGCCGCCGCCGCCGCGGCCAGCACGATCGCCGCCAGCAGATAAAGCGCGCGCGTGTCGGCCTCGATCAGCCTGTGCAGTATCAGGTGATCGTACCCAGAGAGCCGTGGTCCGGAAGAGAGCAACCGGTAGATCTGCCGGGAAAATACCAGGCTCAGCAGCAGCAGGCTCGAAAGCGCCCCCTTCATTCCCCAGAACGCCGCCAGCTCGGACTTGTGCAACCCGGCCTTTAACTCGTTAAGCCCCCACCCCGCCATCACCGCCACCGCGAACGCGGGGAAAAAGAGGAACTTGACCGGGTAACGGATGGCTGACAGGTACGGCATCGAATAAAAAAGGGCCTCATAGAACGGCGTGTATTTGCCGAACGCGAGCAGCAGAAAGAAAAGCGCGGTAAAGGCGAAAAAATAGACCTTTCGCGATCGCTTGAACAGGGCGATCACCGCCAGCAAAAAAGTGAGCGCTCCCATGTACGGCGACAGGATCCAGGTCTGCTGGTCCGGCCCCAGGATCGCGCGGCTGTAAGTCCCTTCCATGAAATTTCCGAAAAAGTTGGGGAAAACGAAGTTCAAAGCTTCTCTGACCGGGAACGAAGAGTGCGAAATGAAACTGAACTCCGTGCGCCAGGTACGCACGGAATGCGCGACATATTCCGCGAACGGCAATATCTGCACCGCCAGCAATCCCGCCGCCGCGAGCAGGATCGCCGGCAGGTATAAAAGTTTCGCGGTACGGTCCATAAAGAGCGCGTAAAAGAACATGACAACGAAAGTGGAATAGAAAATGGTCGGCTCCCCGCCTAGGAACATCAAGGAAAGAACGAGGACAAGCGATAAAAGTGAGAAGGAACGGCCGCGGGGCGACGCCTCCCCGATCGCCCGGTCCCAGAACAGCAGCGTCAGCGGCAGCCAGACCACGGAACTGAGGGAAGTATTCATGTTGGACACGGAAAGAAGATACCCGGAGAATGCGAACGCCATGCCGGAAAGGAAAGAACCGGAGCGGCTGACCTTGAAATGCCGCATCATCAAATAGGTGAACGCCGCCGCCATGAAATAATGGACGATGATGGACCAGTTAAACCCGATGTTGAACGGAAGGATATAAAGCAGTGCCGACACCGGATAGAGGAACCCGGCCTGCAGCGTGGCAAAGAAAGGGATCCCGCAAAAGATATACGGGTCCCAGAGCGGGAGATGCCCCGCCTTCATCGTTCCCACCATCAACTGGCGGAGCGGGTAAAAGTAAAGCGATAGGTCGCGGAAACCGAAAAGGTTTACACCGGTGACGAACGGCATGAAAAATAGAAGCGTGATGGCGCCGAAAAGCCCAATGGCGGCCGCGTCCTTTTTCATCTTTGTCTTCTCATGCAATAAACCGAATAAGCTGCCAGCCCCAATAGCCCGAACAGCGAGAGTAATGCTCCGAGCTTGAGCGACCACGGATCGTAGATGAACCGCACCGTATGCCTGCCGGGACCGAGATATACGGCGCGGAACATATAGTCGGCGCGGAAGATCTTCTCTTCCCTACCGTCGACCAGTACCTTCCAGCCGGGATAATACGAATCGCTCAATACCAGAAAACCGCTACCCGTGAGTTCCGCTTCCGCCGAGACTTCGTTAGGGCGATATGAGACGAGCCGCGTACGTCCGGTCCCGGGAACGGTTACGACCTTAGGGTCTTCCGGGAGCACCACCACCTGTTCCGGATCGAATTTTGGATCGGACATCGCGGCAAATACCGCCTCCCGGCTGGCGGCGACCAGGTATTTTCCGGCGATGAACGGGCGCGCGATATGGTTCGGGTTATTATACAGGAATACTTTACCGTAAAAATATTCCTCGCGGTCCATCAACTTGATCCCGGGAGCAGTTATCGGTTTAAGGTCCGCCAGGTAACCGGCGTCCGCCAGGTCGACCAGCCGTATGCGGCCGAACGGCCCTTTGTAGATGAACTCGCGGAAATAATCGACGTATTCCTGCAGCTCGATCGACTCGTAGCCAAAAGAATCGTAAATGTGGTACGGCATCAACCGGTCGGAGGTGAGCTTGTCGAGCGATTCGATCAGCGCCGCGTCGAAATCGGGCCCGTAGACCGAACGGTTGTGCTTTTCAAGCTCCGGACTGTAATAAACGCGGCTCACCCCTCCCCCCGCCATGATCGCCTTGACGTTGGCGGGAACTGCGTGATAGACCTCCGCGCTCGAGGGAAAATTGAGCGACACATTGTTCGAAAAAAGATCGAAACAGAGGACGCCGATCACCATCACTCCGAACGCGGCACTGCCGAGCTTCCCTCTGGTCTTGAGTAGCAGCGCCGCCGAAATGCAAAAGGCGATGACCGCCGTCAGCATGGCGCTTTTTAGATTGAAAAGCAGGTTATGCCACAGCACCGCCACGAAATACGGCGGCAGGCTGGCGTACCGGTGCTTCAGGAAAAAGAAAATATCGTTCCGGAAATGGTCGGCGGCCAGATATCCGGCCCCGAAAATAACGAAGAGCGAAACGAACGCGATCAGGCATTTTTTGGCCGGGCCATCGTCCTCGCGGACGCGGTCGAACCCGATGCCGGCCAGCAGCGCCGCCGCGAACGTGGTCAGGAATACGAACTTGATCGGATAGCGGATCATCGATATCCCGGGAAGGATAAAATAAGCGATATGGTGGACCGGAGTATAATGGCCGAACGCCATGACCAATCCGATCAAGCCCGCCGCCGCCAAAAAAACCGCCAGCCGCTTCTTTTTGCCGGAGAACGCGAACCAGAGGAAGACGAACGGTATTATCCCCAGGTACGGCGACAGGAGCCAATCCTGTACGATCTTTCCCAAAAGGACCGGGCTGTAATCGCCCGCCTGGATCTGGTTGCCGAAAAAATATGGGAAAACGAAGCCAAGCACTTCCCGGAACGGGAGTGACCTCATCGATACCAGGTCATACTGGGTCATGGTAACGCGGTTAGACAGCTTGGAAAGTTCGAGGAACGGCACCAGCTGGATCCCGGCGATGCAGGCGGTGGCGGCGAACGCTCCGATCAGCACCGCGACCGATCTCAGCTTTTCTGCCCTCCCCTCCGCAAATACCACCCCCCAGAAAAAGAGCATGAATCCGGTCGTATATATAATAGTAGGCTCGCCGCCCAGGAACATAAGGGTCAGGGTCAGGACCAGATAGGCCAGGTCCAAACCACCCTTTTTGAGCGCGCGGTCCCAGAACATAACCGCCAGCGGCAGCCAGGTGACCGAGGTCAAGGTAGTGTTCATGTTGGAGACCGAAAGGAGGTAGCCGGAAAAAGCGAACGCTGCCGCCGAGAGAACGGAACCGGAGCGGGAGGTCCCCAAGTGCCGCGCCAAAAGGTAGGTGAAGAGCGCGGCCAGGAAATAATGAACAATGATGTAATAATTGAACGCCAGATCGAAGGGAAGGAGGTAGTGGATCACGGTCAATGGATAAAAGAACCCGACCTGCAGTCCCGCCAGCAGCGGCGTGCCGAAATAAATGTACGGGTTCCAGAGCGGCAGCTGGCCCGCCGCCACCTGCTCCGCCATCAGGTGCCGGAGCGGATAAAAGTAGCGCGACAGGTCCTTGAACGCGAACATTTCGCGGCCGTCGAGGAAACGGAAAAAGAAGGCCAGCGTCGCGAGCGCAAAGAACAGGAATATCAGGAGGTCCTTTTTCTTCATCTGTTCTTTATATGATACACGAAAAGGGCGCAGGCGGTAAACAGCGAGACCAGGAGGCCGAGCTTGAACGACCGAGGATCGTACTTAAAGTCGACCCGGTGCGGGCCGGGAGGAAGCGGAACCGCCCGGAACATGAAATTCGCGCGGAGCAGCGGAGCTTCCCTGCCATCCACGTAAGCCTTCCATCCGGGATAAAAGGCATCGCTCAGGTAGAATAAACGGTCGCATGGACCCGGAGAACTCTCGAGCAGGACCGTCCGCGCCGGATCGAACTTGCCGGAGAACATCCGGTCGAGAAGTTTTTCCCGATCGGCGATCACTTCAAATGAAGCGACCTCATAGCCGCGGGGAAGGACATTCTGGTTGCGGTAAAGCAATATCTCCCCTCCCCTGATGTACTCGGGCCGCCTGGAAACGAGGCGGTATCCCGGCGCCCCCATCGGATACGCGGCCACGATGTACTTGATATTCAGGCCGTTGAGCGCGCGCAGTGAAGCGGCGCGGTCGAGCGAATAGATCCTTGAAAGCAGTTTTTCCGCGTCCGCGCCGTGCACCGACTCGTAACCCTGGCAGCATTCGATGCCGTAATTCATGTTCTGGTTCACCGGCAGACGGTCCCTGATCGATACCTGCGCCGGCAGGTAATTCACCGTTTCGTCGGCCGTCTCCTTCAATTCGCGTTTGACCAGGTCGGGGGAAGCCAGTACCCGGAAGACCGAACGGTCATTGGAAATGAGCTCGAGATTGGGGGAAGTGATGTGGAACCATTTATCGGGAACGGAAAAGTTTAGCCCGTAATTGGTGAGCGAAAGGTCCCAGAGCATGAGCGGGACCAGGACCAGCATGATCTTCTTCTCGCGGCGGGCAAGCCACAATACCAGCCCCGCGCCCAATAAGAAAAAGCCGCTGATGCCGCAGTTGGCGATATTCCGCATGTTCATGGCCAGGGTCAGGTTTCCAAAACCGGCCTTGATCTCTTCCGAGTAAAGCGGGCGGGCGATGGAATAGAATATTTGCGGCGACATCAGCCCCAGGACGGAGCTCAATACCAGCAGTGCTCCGGCAGATAATACCCCAAAATGGTACCTCTTAATACGCTGATCTCCTTGAAAAATAACGTCCCATCCCATCGCGGCCAAGGCAGAGATCGCGAAGGTCGTCAGGAAAAGGAACTTGGCAGGGTAGCGGATGCTTGAGAAGCCGGGGAGGAAATTGAACAGAACATAATAGACCGGCGTGTTCTTACCCATCGCCAGCACCAGCCCCGCCAGCAGGACAGAGACAAGGAACCACTTCGTTCTCCGATCAGGAGCATATGAAGCGGCCGGAAGCAGGAGGATCGGTATTATCCCCAGATACAATGATTTGAGCCACAAAAGCGATGCCCAGGGGACGGACGTCATATGGTAGAAGAAAGGGACGATGAACTCTATCACCCGTTGAGGAGAGACCGACCATTGCGTCGCTTCAAAATAAGAGAGCCCTCCCACCCTTACTGAATTCAGCGCCAGCTCTATGAATGGAAAAAGCTGGAACGCCGCCAGCCCGGCCGTGACCAGCGCCGCCGCCGCCACGAATAATGTTTTTTTGATCCCGCCTTCGTGGGTCAGCGCATGAATCGCAAGTATGGCCAGCGTTATATAGAGAACCGTCGGTTCCCCGCCCAGGAACAGCATCAGCAAGACGAGCGACAGGTACAGGAACGAGCGTTTTTCGCCGGCCATCAACTTTTCAAAGAATAGCAGCGCCAGCGGGAACCACGCCACCGCCGCGAGCGAAGTGGGCATGAACAGGACGGAGAGCAGGTAGCCGGAAAAAGCGAAAGTGACTGCTCCGACCGTTTTGCCCCAGAATGAGCATCCCCGGCGCGACAGATACATGAACATGTTCGCCGCGGCCAGCGGGTAATGGACGATCAGGAACAGGTTGAACCCCAGGTCGAACGGCATAATGAAATATAAAAAGGAAAGCGGATAGAACAGCCCATGCTGGAGCGTGGCAAAGAACGGAAAGCCGAAATAGATGAAACGGTTCCAAAACGGGAACTGCAGGTGCCGGACGCTTTCGACCATAAAATGACGGTAGGGATAAAAATAGTACGATAGATCCATGAAGCAGAAAATATAACCGAGAAAGAGTTCCTTAAAGAACCAAAGCGCGGAAAGAACGATAAAAGCGGCCAGAAAACGCAAATATTCTCGCATCTGGCCGATTATAGCATACCTCACCCACCAACGCTTTCGCGTTGGTTCCCCCTCTCCATTAAAAATGGAGAGGGCCGAAAAAACAACGGCTTTTTAAAACAACCTTCTCCACTTTGTGGAGAAGGGGGACCAGGAGCGAAGCGAATGGTGGATGAGGGGAAAAAAGCGACCTGACGAAAGTCGGGGCGCTCAAAGGATACCCCCTTAAACGCTTACCAGGCGGTATACTGGCTGTTATTGACCCAGACCCGGCCGGTAACGGAATCATACCACCAGCCGCCGGCGGATGCAGTCGCGGCTACTGCCGAATCGGACACCACCAGCGTGGTGGTATTGGAAATCGGTTCGGTCGGGATAGTATTGTCCTGGAACATCGATTCTTCGACCGTGCCGGGGACATAAGGCGTGAAACCGTAAGCGGCGTTGCTGCCATAGGTGATGGCGACCGCGGCGCGCATCGCGCCCAACGCCCCGCGGGTCGCTGATGCCCGGGCTTGTTCCTGCAGATCGATGAACCGCGGGATGATCATCGCCGCCAAAATACCAAGGATCACGATGACCATTACCAGTTCAATGAGCGTAAAACCTTTTTTCATTTCTGCTCTCCTTTATAAAACACTTTCCTAATTATAGAACCGGCCCGCATCGTGTCAAGCGGAAATAAAAAAAGCGCCCCGATATGATCGGGGCGCTTAAAGGATATATCCTCAGACAGTTTACCAGGATGTGTACTGGCTGTTGTTCACCCAGACGCGCCCGGTAGTTGAATCATACCACCAGCCGCCGGCGGATGCGGTTGCAGCCACGGCGCTGTTGGACACTACGACCGTAATCACGTTATCGATGGGCTCGTTCGGGACATTGCTATCCTGGAACATGGTCGCATCGATCGTGCTCGGAACGTAAGGCGTGACGTTGTACGCGGCGCGGCTGGCGTACGTGACCGCGATCGACGAACGGATCGCGCCCAGCGCGCCCTTGGTCGCGGAGATCTTGGCCTGCGATTGCAGGTCGATGAACCGCGGCAGCACCATCGCCGCCAGAATACCAAGGATCACGATGACCATCACTAATTCGATGAGCGTAAAACCTTTCTTTCTCATTATTTCACCTCACCTCCTTTTTTTGTTATTTTGTTCTGGACGGTTGGACGATATAGAAAGCCGAATAGAAGATGTAAACACTTAAAATGATGAAGAGGATGCCGATCATTTTTCTCGCTCCCATCACCAGATCGTCGGTTGAAAGCAATACCCGGTTGGCAAAATCCGATACCGATTTAAGGGCGCCGGGGAAAAAGACGAACAGCAGACCGAAGAACATTATAATGTACGCGACCAAGTGCACATACCAGAGGTCGCCGTACGGGAAAACCATCCACAGCATCCAGGCGCTTGCCGCTACCAGCAGCAATCCCACCAGCATCTTGACCGGAGCGATGAAATCGTCCAGCACGACCACGGTTTTATTGCAAAAATTGCCGACGGTTGAAATGACCTCAGGGGAGAACAGGAAAAGGATCCCGAAAAGCAGGGAAAGCAGCCCGGTAAAAAGCAGATAAGCCATTTATCCCCTCCTCTGAAATAATTCCACCTGTTTCAACGGGAATTGTATACCCGCCAGATTTTTTGTCAAGTTGTTTTTGCGAATTTTACGATATCCCACATCGGCAGCATCACGCCGAGCGCCAAGAACACCACCAGCACCGCCAGCACCAGGATCAGCATCGGCTCCAGCAACGGGGTAAGGTTACGGATCATATAGTCCGCGTCGCGGTCGAAATAATCCGCCACCTTGTTGAGCATACTCTCCAGCGCCCCCGCCCGTTCACCGATCGCGACCATTTGCACCGCGATCGGGGGGAAGACCTTCGATCCCCGCATCGGCTCGGAGAGACTTCCTCCGCGGATCACTTCTTCCTCTATGTTGGTGATCACCCGGCTGATCACCAGATTTTCCACAGTCTGTTTAGTGATGTTGAGCGCCTCCACCACCGGGATGCCGGACTTGAGCATGGCGGCCAGCATCCGGCAGAACCGGGCCAGTAGCAATTTGCTTATCAGCGTGCCGATCACCGGTATCGACAAGCTCAAGCGGTCCCACGCGAGCCGGCCGCGCTCCGTTTCCAGCAGTTTCCTTATAAGATAATAGAGACCGCCGATCGCCAGCACGAACACGAACCAGAAGCGCCGTATGATCTGGTTGAGCGCAATCAGGATCCGGGTGGGGAGCGGGAGCTCGGTCTTGAACGCGGCGTAGAGCTGGGCGAACTGCGGTATGACGAAAGTGATCACGATCACGAACGCGACGCTCAGGGCGAGCAGCACGATCATCGGATAGCGGGTGGCGGAGCGGATCTTTTGCGCGTTCTCGAAATCCCTTTCCAGAAGGTTCGCCAGGCGATCCAGCACTTCGGCCAGGATACCGGCGCGCTCGCCCGCCTTCACCATCGAAACGAAAACGGGGGTGAATACCTTCGGCTCGCGGGCCAGCGCTTCCGAAAAGCTGGACCCGGACTCGATGTCCCTCCGGATCCGCATGATCATCGCTTTGAACTTGGTCCCGTTGACCTGGTCGTAAACCGCTTCCAGTGATTCAAGCAGCGGGACCCCCGCTCCGATGATGGAGGAAAGCTGGCGGATGAATACGATCAGGTCCTCCATCTTGATATTGCTGAAGAAATTGAAGAAATCCTCGATGTTGGAGAACCCGGTAGTTTCCTGCTCCAATATGTAGACCGGGGTGTATCCCATGTCGGTCAGGCGGCCGGCCACGGCGGACGAAGAGACCGCCTCCATCACTCCCTGCAGCGGGACGCCGTACCTGTCTTTCGCCTTATAATTGAATACGGGCAATTATTTACCTCCGCCCTCTTCTTCCTCTTCTTCCTCCGAGCCCAGCAGCTGGGTGATGCGGTGGTGCAGTTCCTGCGCGTCATACGGTTTGGTAAGGTAAAAGCTGGCGCCGAGCGACATCCCCTTTTCGATGTCAGCCTTGGCGGCGGCCACGGTCACCATTATGACCGGGATCCCCTTTGTCGATTCGTTGGATTTTATCTTTTTTAAGACCTCGAACCCGTCCATGCCGGGCATCATCACGTCGAGCAGCAGCAGGTCCGGCCTCTGTTCGAACGCCAGATCTATCCCTTCCTGTCCGGACGATGCGGTGATCGGATCGAAACCCCAGTTGGAGATCCTGAATTTCAAGATCGCCAGGATCTCCGGCTCGTCGTCCACGATCAATATTTTTTTCATAGATCCCCCCTAGTCTAGCTGAGTTACCCTCATCACCTCGTCGATGGTGGTGACCCCGGCGATGACCTTGGTCAACCCGTCCTCGCGCAGCGTCTTCATCCCCGCCCTGATCGCCGCTTCCTTGATCTTGCTGGTCGGTTCCTTGTTGACGATCATGTTGCGCATCTCGTCGGAAAGGGTCAAAAGCTCGAAGATGGCGGTGCGGCCCTTGTAGCCGGAACCGCGGCAGGCCTTGCATCCCTTGCCGTGATAGTAAGTATATTTTTTACCCTTGAGCGATGGGAACTGATTGATGATGCTGTCCGGAACTTCGGCCTCCACTTTGCAATTGCCGCAGATCTTCCTGACCAGGCGCTGAGCGATCACACCGGCGGTGGCGGAAGAGATCAGGAACGGTTCCACGCCCATGTCGACCAGTCGGGTAAGCGCGCCGGGCGCGTCGTTGGTGTGCAGGGTAGAAAAGACCAGATGCCCGGTCAGCGCCGCCTCGATCGCCACTCCCGCCGTTTCCAGATCGCGGACCTCGCCGACCAGTATCACGTCCGGGTCCTGGCGCAGGATGGCGCGCAGCGCGGTGGCAAAGACCAGCCCTGCCTTCGGATTGACCTGGCACTGCCTGATCCCGGCCAGCTCGTACTCGACCGGGTCTTCGATGGTGATAATGTTCCTCTCCGCTGTCAGGATGTGCTGCAGGGTGGCGTAAAGCGTGGTGGTCTTGCCGGAACCGGTCGGCCCGGTCACCAGGATGATCCCGTACGGGCGCTTCGCCAGCTCCTCGAACCGCTTCAGGTTCTCTTCCGAAAAGCCGATGTCGGTAAGCTCGAGGACCATTGATTGCTTGTCCAGAAGCCTCATCACCATCGCTTCGCCGTGAATGGTGGGAAAGCTCGAAACGCGGACGTCCACCACCCGGTTCTCGAACTTGAACTCAAAACGTCCGTCCTGCGGCACGCGGGTCTCGGCGATGTCCATCCTTGCCATTACCTTGATCCTGGAGGTGATCGAAGAATGAAGATGGGCGGGAGGGGAAGAGACTTCGTGCATGATGCCGTCAATTCGGTAACGGACGCGGCTCCGCTTTTCTTCCGGCTCGATATGGACGTCGGAAGCGCGCTCCTGCACCGCCTGCACCAGTAAAAGATTGACCAACTTGGTGATCGGGGCTTCTTCGGCGGTGGTGGGGGCCTGGGCCGCCATCGCTTCCGGCGCCGAAATGGCGGAGATGACCTCTTCCAGGGTCCCGGCCACGCCGTAATACTGGACGATCGCTTGATTGATCTCGGTCGGGGTGGCGGCCATCACCTCCACGTCGTGCCCGGTCTTGCTCCGAACCTCGTCGATCGCCTTGATGTCGAACGGGTCGACCATCGCGATCGAAAGCGCGTTCTCCACCAGGAAAAGCGGGATCACGCTGTACTTTTTTGCCACCGCGGGTGGGACGCTTTCGATCGTCTTCTGGTCGATCAGGTAGCTGGTGAGCGAAATGTGGGGGATGTTCATTTCCTCTTCAAGAAATTTGAGGACCTGCTTCTCGTCCAGCATTTTTTTCGAGAGCAGAACCTTGATCAGGCTTTCGCCGGTGCGGCGGCCTTCCTCGGTGGCGACCCTCACCTGTTCCGGCGTCAGTACCCCCGATTCGGTCAACGCGGTCCTCAAATCCTTTCTCTTCTCAGCCAATTACTTTTTCTCCTTGCTCTTTTCCAGCAGTTCCTTGATCTTGCTCATCAACTCTTCGGGATTGAACGGTTTGACGATGTAGGCGTCGGCCCCCATCTCTTCCCCCATTTTGCGGTTATTGTCCGCCACTTTGGCGGTGATCATGATGATCGGCATCTGGCGGTATTTTTCGTCGAACTTTAGCATGCGGCAAACCTTGTAACCGTCAAGTTTGGGAAGCATGATGTCAAGCAGTATAAGATTGGGAGCTTCATCGCGCGCCTTGCTCAACCCCGCCATCCCGTCGTAAGCGGTGATCACGTCGTAACCCATCGCCTTTAGGCGTATGGAAAGGGCGGTGACGATATCCTCTTCGTCATCGACGATCAGTATTTTATCGGGCATGGCTCGATTATATGGTATAATTTCCTATTAATCAAGATGGAAAAAGCACTTTTAGTCGGTGTAAAACTAAAAAACGAAAACATTCCCCTGGACGAATCGCTGTCCGAACTGCAGCAGCTGGCGAAAACTTCCGGCGCCCGTACGATCGGCACGATCACGCAGAATCGCGAGTTCCCCGACCCCAGATATTTCCTGGGCAAGGGAAAGCTCAACGAGGTCACCCGCTTTTGCGTGGAGAACGCGCCGGACCTGGTCATCATCGATCATGAGGTATCCTCCACCCAGATCCGGAACCTGGAAGATTCCCTGGGGGTCAAGGTGATCGACCGGACCGAATTGATACTCGATATCTTCGCCCAGCACGCGCACACGCGAGAGGGATCGCTGCAGGTGGAACTGGCGCAGTCCGAGTTCCTGCTCACCCGACTCACCGGCCACGGCGTTTCGCTATCAAGGCTGGGCGGCGGCATCGGGACCCGCGGGCCGGGCGAGACCAAACTGGAAATGGACCGGCGGCGGATCAGGAAGAAGATCTCGGAGCTGAAGGACGAACTGGCGTCGGTGGCGAGGAACCGGCATCTGCTGAGAGAAAAAAGGCGCTCCAGCCGGATGAGCGTCGGGGCGATCGTCGGTTACACCAACGCGGGGAAATCGACGCTTTTGAACAGCATGGCCCGCGCCGGCGTGAAAGCGGAGGACATGCTTTTTGCCACGCTCGATCCGGTGACCAAGCGGACCTACATTCAGGGCGGCGGCGTGATCCTGCTGACCGACACCGTCGGTTTCATACAGAAGCTCCCCCACCAGCTGGTGGAGGCGTTCAAGGCGACACTGGAGGAAGTGAACGAGGCCGATTTCCTCCTGCATGTCGTCGATTCCTCTTCCCCCTACATGGAGGACCAGATCGCGTCGGTCTACAAAGTGCTGGAGGAGATCGGCGCCATCTCCAAACCGATCATCACCGTTTTCAACAAGATCGACCTGGTCAAGCCGCCCAAAAATTATCTGAAGAAATTCTCGCCCGCGGTCTTCATTTCGGCGGAAACGCGCGAAGGGCTGGACAAACTTGCGGGGACTATCTTGAAACTGCTTGCGCCACCAGCTTGAGCTTTGACATCAGTTCGGCGAAGGTATCGGGCTTGAGCGATTGCGGGCCGTCGGAAAGCGCTTCGTCCGGATGGGAATGGACCTCGATGATCAGCCCGTCGCACCCCGCCGCCACCGCCGCCAGCGCCATTGAAGTGACCAGGTCCCAGCGTCCGGTTCCGTGGCTCGGGTCCACCACCACCGGCAGGTGGCTCAGCTTTTTGATCACCGGCACGGCGGAAAGGTCGAGCGTGTTGCGGGTATAGTTCTCGATGGTGCGGATCCCCCGCTCGCAAAGCATCACGTTGCGGTTGCCTTCCGATAAAATGTATTCGGCCGACATCAATAATTCCTCGACCGTCGAGGCCGGACCGCGTTTGAGCAATACCGGTTTGCCGGTCTTCCCCACTTCCCTCAACAGGACGAAGTTCTGCATGTTGCGCGCCCCGATCTGCAGCACGTCGGCGTATTTGACGATCAGCGGAACGTCGCGCGGGTCGACCACTTCGGTCACCACCGGCAATCCGGTCTCTTTGCGCGCCTCTGCCAGTATCTTGAGCCCCTCTTCCCCCAATCCCTGGAACGAGTAGGGGGAGGTGCGCGGCTTGAACGCCCCGCCGCGCAGCGCGTTCGCGCCGGACGACTTGACAGCCCGGGCGATCTCGATCATTTGTTCCCGCGATTCGACCGAGCAGGGGCCGGCCATCACGCAGATCGGCAGTTTCGCGCCGACAGATACCTTGTCGTTCAGCTTTACGACGGAATCTTCCTGTTTGAACTCGCGGCTCACCAGTTTATAGGGCTTGCGGATGGGAACGATCTCGGAAACGCCCGGCAGCATCGCCAGCGTTTCCAGTTCGATCGCCGATTTGTCGCCGATCGCGCCGATCACGGTCCGCTCCACCCCCTTGGAAAGATGGATGCCGAACCCGTGCTTTTTAAGTTTTTCGGTAACGCCCCCGATCTGTTCCTCGGTGGCGCCGGACTTCATGATAATGATCATGCGCTGAATTCCTGACGGAGGACCTTTGCCTCTTCGAGGTAAATGTGCTTGATCTTGTCCTGCTTAAGGGAGGTATTCACTAGCATCAGCACGCGGATACACTTTTTCAGGCTGTTCGGTACATTTATCTCCACTGTACAGAAAAGCGGTATCCGAGTGAGTCCGATCTCGCGCGCCGCGCGCGCCGGGAACTCGGCATTGAGGTCGGGAGTGGCCGAAAAAATGATGGCGGCGATGTCATCGGTCTTTATTTTGTTACTGCGGTTCATTTCCGCCAGCAGGCGGATAGTGGCGGTGATCATTTCGTCCGAAGCGTTCTTTTTAACGGTTATAGCGCCGCGGATCCCTCTGGTTTTCATTATTTCAATTATACCTCACCGCTCAGGAATTTTAAATACCGTTCGCGCAGCGCCGGTATAATGTCTTCAAGCAGGGATTCGGGTTCGGTCTTGCGGGGACTGACCGCGGCGAGCGGCACGGCGGAAAGCCCTTCCGGAAACTCCACCTGCGCGATATTGATCCCGATCCCGACGATCAGCGATCCGCCCATCTTTTCCGTCAGTATACCGCAGATCTTTTTCCCCGCGATCAGGATGTCGTTCGGGGGTTTGATCTCGGCTTTAACGCCGTACTTTGCCGTCAGGACGGAAGCGATCGCCTCGGCGGCGGCGATCGTCAGTTTCGCCAGATCGTTCGGGTTCTTTCGGGGTTTGAGGATGAGCGAGAAATAAAGCCCGCCTTCGGGAGAATACCAGGCGCTTCCCGGCTTCCCCCTACCCTGGTACTGGCTCCGGGCCATCACCACCGTCCATTCTTCGGCGGTTGGCGCCAGGCGCCGGGCTTCGTCCTGCGTGGACGGAAGCTGATCGTACCTCAGTATTTGAATCTTACGCTCATCCCGACCAGGTCGGTCGTCTCTTCGGCCGGGACATCCTTGTGCACACGGTAAAAAACGTCGATCGCGGCATCGGACGCGGGAAGGTACGAGAAGCCGAGCTGGAGAGTATAGAGGGATTGCGCCTTATCCGGGCCAAACCCGAGGTCGGGCGAAAGCCTCACCGTACCGTGGCTGCCAAGCACCAGCTTATCAGAAACCGACTGGGAAAGGTCGTAATCGAGATTAACGGTGGCGTTCTCCAGCGGCCGCATGAAAGCGTCGTACCCGGTCTCGCCGATCTCTTCCGCCAGCAGTTCCGCCGGCACGAACTCCGACCCGATCTTGGAAATTTTCAATGAAAAACGCGAACCTTCGACAAGGTTCCGCACTTCCATCCCCAGCTTCGCCATCCAGGTCTTGTTCTCCGGCCTCCCCACTGCCAGCCCGCCCGTGATCGCGAACTTGGAGTTCACTTCCGCCGATACGCTGAGCGCCCATTTCTGGTCGCGGGGGCCGCCCGAGTTCGGGTTCTTGGAATAGAAACCAGCGCTCAGTTCGGTATACAGGCTGTCCAACAACGGGAGCCGGTCGATGACGTAGCCCGCGGAGAGAGAACCGTAATTGGTATCGACCTTTCCGGAATCGGACGGGTCGTACGACTTGACCAGATATTTCCCGGTCAGCGACACCTCGCCGATCTTGGACGAAACGGAAAGACCGGTGTTCGGCCGGATGTAGCAAACCCCGCTTTCGGATGAAAGGAAGCCGGTCGCGTCGGTATGCTGCACCACTCCCGGACCGGCGGTGAATTTGATATCGACCGGAGCGTTGAAAATATCGCCCGCGACGCCGAGGTCGACCGGGTTCATCTTAATATCGCCCTCAAGGTCAAGCATCTGCTTGGTCAGATCGCGGGTGCCGCCGTAATATCCGGAATCCATGGTGTCCAGGCCCACTTTCACCGTGGCGCTCTCGCCGATGTCCTTTTCCAGCGAGCTGATGAGCCGGTAATCCACCACTGGTCCCCGGCCGGAGACGCCGTTGACCGCGACGATGTTGGCGAGCATGGCGTTCATTTCCACCGCTCCGCTCAGCCGCACCGGGCCGCCGGAACGCTTGAGCGCGGCAATATCATCTTTGATCGAACGGAGGTCCTCTTTGATCTTGGCCGCGTCCCCCGCCCCCATCTTTTCCGCGAGCTTGGAAAGGAAAATGGCGGTCTCGTAGCGGGAAATGGTCCGCGTGCCGCGAAAAGTGCCGTCCGGATAACCGCTGGTTATTCCGAGCCGGACAAGGTCATACACCGATTTTGCCGCCCAGTGGTCGGCCGGCACGTCCTTGAATTTGATCTCGGCAAAAGAAGGAATGACCAGTAAACACACTACCGCGATTAGTGAAACGATCGTCGCATTACGCATTACGCATATCGGATCACGGGGAATATTCTTCATTCTCCAGTAATTATATTTAACGGGAATATGTTTGTAAAGCGCATTGTTCCTATTATATAATGGAACGCAATGGCCAAAAAAAGGATATCATACTGGCTTCCCGCCGCGTTC
>DATJPS010000081.1:0-7221 GCA_035506255.1 Candidatus Omnitrophota bacterium
TTCGCGGTCCATTTTAACCCCGCATGAAGGATATAATTCCCGCTGTCCACGCCCTTCGACACGATCGCCGAAAAGTCGGTGGAAATAGGAGTGCTGGCTACCAGCGGGTAGTAGATCGACGAGCCGAGCGATACCTGCGGCTGGCTGTCGGTCTCTTCGTAAACCACGTATTTGCCGTATACGTTGGGCGTCTGGAACAGGTAGAGCAGGGCGTTGGTCCCCAGCTGGAACCGGTCCGACATCCCGTAATTCGCCCAGCCGATAAGATCGACGTTCCATTTTCCCTCTTTTAAAGTGTACGCGGTATCCGAAAACAGCGACCAGCACGGTTTGGCCCCGGCGGCTAAACTCTGTGAAGCGGTCATTATGACCATTCCGATCGCAAGAACGATAATTATGTTTTTCATGTCATTTTCTCCTGGGCATAAGTATACCTTATTGCGGGCAAATGTAAATGCGTTCCGTTATCCGGATGCTTTTACCGCCGCGAACTGATATAATCGCGTAACGGGCACGAAAGGGGAAACAACATGACGATAGCGCACGCGGTAATTCTGGGGATCATTCAGGGTATAGCGGAGTTCCTTCCCATCAGCAGTTCCGCTCACCTGGTATTCGTCCCGTGGATCCTCAACTGGGCCCCGCACACGCTCACCTTTGACGTTGCGCTCCATATCGGCACGCTCATCGCCCTGCTCGCTTTCTTCTGGAAAGAGTGGTGGGGGATCATCCGCAGCCGCCTGCTCTGGTTCATCCTCGTCGGCTGCATCCCCGGCGCGGTCGCCGGTTTTCTCGGTGAAAAGTATTTCGAAGAGACCTTCCGTGGCCCGGTGACGATCGCCGTCTTCATGATCGGCCTCGGCCTGTTGTTATGGGCGGCGGAGGTCTACAGCTCCAAGAAGCGGGATATCGATTCGCTCAACTGGGTCGACTCCATCGTTATCGGCATTTCCCAGGCGTTCGCGCTCATGCCGGGCGTCTCCCGCGCCGGTATCACCATGACCTCCGGCCTTTTTATGGGACTTACCCGCGAAGCGGCGGCCAGGTTCTCGTTCCTCCTTTCCGCTCCCATAATCGCCGGGGCGGGACTGTATAAGGGTTACGGCTTGCTCAAGCATGGCGGCCTACCGTCGGATGAGCGCCTGCCGTTCCTCGTCGGCATGCTTACCGCTGCCATTGTCGGTTTCTTCGCCATCAAGTACCTCCTGCAATATCTGCAGAAGAACAGCTTTTACCTATTCGTCTGGTACCGCATCATCGTCGGCGCGGGGCTGATCATATTGTTCTTGATGCGAGCTAGATAACTCACCCCCTTTATCCCCCTCTCTTAGTAAGAGAGGGGGAATAGAATCATTGAATATCCAGTATGACCTTTTTGTGGTTCTCATTTCCGCGCCCCTCTCTTTTTAAGAGAGGGGTTGGGGGTGAGTTAATGGATCCGTGTTAAAATACACCATGCCCGAAGTGAAGATCGATCAGCTTATCCGGTCGCGGAGAAAGCACATAACCCTCATCATCGACGATGACGCAAAGCTGATCGTCCGCGCGCCGCACCATGTTCCCCATTATTATATCCGCGAGCTGGTCATTGGCCGGAGCGAATGGATAATCCGAAAGCAAAAAGAGATCGCCAGCCGCCCCCGGCCGCTGGAAATATCGCCCAGCGAACGCCGGGCGCTGATCGAACGCTGTCGCAAGGTGGTGGCAGAGCGGTGCGAACGCTACGCGGAGATCACCGGCTGCCATCCCGAAACTATCCGCATCAGCGGCGCGCGCACCCGCTGGGGCTCCTGCGGCGCCAAAGGCTCGGTGAACTTGAACTGGAGATTGATCCTTACTCCGCCGGAGGTCCTCGATTATGTCATCGTCCACGAACTGTGCCACCTGGCCGAGCGGAACCATTCAAAAAGATTTTGGGACAGGGTGGAGGCGGCGATGCCGGATTATAAATCAAGAAGACGCTGGCTAAAACGGAACGGACACCTGCTTCTGGCCTAGAACTCGTTGATGCGGTGGATCATCTGGTTAAGCCGCCCGTGATGGTCTCGGTCGAACTTCATCACCAGCCGCGGCAGCTCCGTCAGGTCCTTGTCCTTTATCTCTTCCGCGGTGGGGCCGCAAGCCTCGATCTTTCCCTCCACCAGTATGTCGCCGAACTTGCGGTTAAGCTCGTTGATAGCGGAGGCGGGGAGCTCTTTGTTGAGGCGCATCACCGTCAGCGGGCCCACGGAGCGGATGGAATGGTAGACGCGGTAATAGTTGATGATCTCGTCCACCGCTTCTTCCGCCGTGCTGACGATCCTGAACAGCGAAAGGTCGTCCTTATGGATGAACCCGCCGTAAACCAGCTCCTTCTTTATGAACGCCAGCCAGGTCTTCCAGTAAAAGCTCCAGGGGGGATTGATGAGGACGATAGGGCGGGGAACGCTCTTGCCGGTCTGGAAGAGCGTGAGCATCTCGAACGCCTCGTCGTTGGTACCGAACCCGCCGGGGAACAATACGGTGGCGTTCGATTCCTTTACGAACATCAGCTTGCGGGTGAAGAAATACTTGAACTCGATCAGCTTTTCCCCGCGCGTGATGTACGGGTTCACCTTCTGCTTATTGGGAAGGCTGATGTTGACGGCAAAGCTCCGGTCTCCCGCGCCGCGATTGCCCGCCTCCATCACCCCGCCGCCGCCGCCAGTGATCACCATGTATCCGTGCTGGCACATCATTTTGGCGAAGTCGTGGGCGATCTTATATTCCCGGGAGTTCTGCTTTACCCGCGCGGAGCCCCAGATCGTCACCTTGGGGATGCCGCGGTACTTCTTGAATATCTTAAAGGAATGCCGCAGCTCCTTGATGGCGGCGTTGAGCATCCGCAGGTCGAACTCGTCGATCCCGTCCAGGTGGAGTTTGATGACGGAGGTGAACATCTGCCGGATAAGTTCTTCGGTGCCGGGGGTGCTGTATTTTTTCGTCAGCGCGTCGATCTCGCAATCGATCTCCGCTTTATTGGTGGAATACTTGCCGTAGTAGGTCATCTTCCGTAAGTACCGGTCAACCGTGCCTGATCGAGGATATGGCCATCCATCGCTTTGGACAATCCGTTGCGGTCGTAGTTCCCGCCGCGGTCGAGCTCGGCGTCGAGCGCGTAAAGGGTGAAGATGTAATGGTGCAGTTTCCCCGGAGGCGGGGAGGGGCAGATATACTCGGCTTTTCCGATCGAGTTGCGCCCGAACGACGCTCCGGCGGGTGACGATCCTTCGCCGATCCCGGCCGCGTCCGGGGCGATATTATAAATGACCCAGTGGACAAAGGTACCGCGCGGCGCGTCCGGATCTTCCAGCACCAGCGCCAGGCTTTTGGCATCTTTGGGCGCGCCGGTGAACGAAAGCGGCGGGATCAACCCTTCGCCGTCGACGGTATAGCGGACCGGGATCGTCCCGTTGTCGTTAAAGGCGGGGCTAGTAATGGATAAATTCCCTTTTGTCACGGCGGTATCCTCCTTGGGCGGGGCGAACCCCATTCCAGACACAATGAAAGGTATGATCGTCAACAGTAACAATTTCTTCATGCTTTTCTGATTATAATTTCCGTTCCATTAAATGTCCAGCTCCAGCGCCGGTTCCTTTTCCCTCGTCTTAAGGTCGTGGTCGGGATGGCGGGTGACGAATCCGTGCTGTTTGATATACGCGTACCATTTGACGCACGAATCGGCGATGATGATCAGCACCAGCCCGATCATCGCCGCTGACAGGAAAGCGTTGAGATAACCGTTAAAGCTCTGCTGGGGGAGGTAGTTGCCGAAGATGTTCTCGATCCCCGCGTCGACTGTGGTTGCCAGCATGAAGAGCATGGGAATAAATGTGATCAGCCCGTAAAGCTTGTTCCGGTTGTTCTTCATGATGATGGTGGTGCCGATCGCCAGGGCGGTGGTCGCCAGCAACTGGTTGGCCACGCCGAACATCGGCCAGATAGTGCTGATATCGCCGTTGTATACCAGATAGCCCCACGCCGCCACCACCGCCGCGCTGGTAACGATTATTCCCGGCATCCATTTTACGTCACCCAGCGGTTTATAGAACTTACCAAGGATGTCCTGCGCTATATAGCGGGCGACGCGCGTCCCGGCGTCGATGGTGGTGAGGATGAATAACGCCTCGAACATGATGGCGAAGTGGTACCAGTAGCCCATCAGATCTTTCATTCCCGGTATGCCGGAGAATATCTGCGCCATCCCCACCGCCAGCGAAACGGCGCCACCCGGACGGCCGGTGATGTTCTCATGCACCATTTGCGAAAGGAAGGGGAGGTTCACCACTCCCATTCCCAGTTTGGCAAAGACCTCGGGCCGGCAGTTGATGGCGAAGTAATCGCCGGGGAAAAGTGAAGAAGCGGCGATCAGCGCCATCAGCGCCACGAACCCTTCCACCAGCATCGCGCCGTAACCGACCGGCCGGACATCGCGCTCATTCGATATCATCTTCGGCGTGGTGCCGGAAGAGATGAGCGCGTGGAAGCCGGAGATTGCCCCGCAGGCGATGGTGATGCATACGAACGGCCAGACCCGCCCCGGGATGATCGGCCCGCCGCCCATTACAAAAGGCGTTACCGCCGGCATCTTCAGCGCCGGGTGGACGATGAATATCCCGATCGCCAGCAGGGCGATGGTGCCGATCTTAAGGTAGGAGCTCAGATAATCCCGCGGCGCCAGGAGCAGCCACACCGGCAATACCGAGGCGAAGAAACCGTAGAGAGGGAGGAGCAGCGACAATTGCTGGCGGGAATAAGTGAAAGCGAACGCGGCAGGGGAGCCCTGGATGTAGAAGCCGAAGAAGACGCCGGCCAATAGCAGGATACTGCCGATGATCGACGCTTCGGCAATGGCTCCCTTGCGGAGGATGTTCATGTAGATGCCGATCAGGATCGCCGCCGGGATGCTTACGATGATGGCAAAGGTCCCCCAGGCGCTTTCGGCCAGAGTGTTTACCACTACGATCGAAAGCCCGGCGAGGGCGGTGACGATTATAAAAAGGACGGCGATGGCGGTGGCGATGCCGGTCAAGCGTCCTACATAGTCGCGCGCGATCTTGTGCAAGGATAATCCGTTGTGCCGGACGGAGGCGAATAGGATGACGTAATCGTGGACCGCTCCCGCCAGCACCGCGCCGATGATGATCCAGATCGCTCCCGGCAGGAACCCGAACTGCGCCGCCAGAACCGGTCCCACCAGCGGCCCCGCGCCCGCGATCGCCGCGAAATGATGGCCGAACAGCACCCATTTGTTGGTGGGGTGATAATCGTGCCCGTCGTTCAGCTTGTTGGCGGGGGTGGCCTTTTTGGCGTCCAGCACCAGCACCTTGGCGGCGAGTAACGCGGAATAATAACGGTAAGCGAGGATGAAAACGCAAAGAGCGATGATCAATAGCGTGAGCGCGTTCATATGGTGGATTATAACATATTTTTATGGTGATGATTTCGTGATAAAATAGCCGGAATGGCCAACGAATTCGATATAAAGGATGTCCGCGGGCTCGATCCCGGTCAGGCCGCGGAACGGCTTAAAAAGGACGGCTATAACGAACTTCCCGCGCAAAAAAGCCGCAACTTCGTCCAAATACTGATCGGCGTGCTGAGGGAGCCGATGCTGATGCTCCTGCTTTTCAGCGGCTGCATCTACCTGGTATTGGGAGAGGCGAGGGACGCGCTGATGCTGCTGCTGTTCGTGGCGGTGGTGGTAGGCATCACCTTTGTTCAGGAACGCCGCACCGAGCGGGCGCTCGACGCGCTCAAGAACCTTTCCAGTCCCCGCGCGCTGGTGATCCGCGGCGGGCGGCAGGTCCGCATACCTGGGCGGGAAGTGGTGATGGAAGATGTGATGATATTAAGGGAAGGGGACCGGGTCCCGGCCGACGCGGTCATCCTTTTTTCCGCCAACCTCATGGTCAACGAATCCCTGCTCACCGGCGAATCGCTGGCGGTGCGCAAGACCGAATGGGACGGAAAGGAGACCATCAAGCAGCCGGGCGGCGAGGACATTCCTTTCGTCTATTCAGGAACGCTGGTGGTGCAGGGGCACGGCGTCGCCCGCGTAACGCGGACCGGGCCCGATACCGAAATGGGGAAGATCGGCAAGGCGATCGGTTCGATCGAAGAAGAAGACACTCAGTTAAAAAAGGAAACGGCCAAACTGGTCCGCGATTTCACCATCGGCGGGCTGGTGCTCTGTCTGGTTGTGATCCTTATTTACGGCATTACACGCGGCGGCTGGCTCAACGGGTTCCTCGCCGGATTGAGCCTGAGCATGGCGATGCTGCCGGAAGAGTTCTCGGTGGTACTGCTGATCTTCCTTAGCCTGGGCGCCTGGCGGATGTCGCGGCGCAAGGTCCTGACGCATAAAATGCAGGCGATCGAAACGCTCGGCTCGGCCACCGTTCTTTGCGTCGACAAGACCGGGACCATCACTGAGAACCGGATGGTGCTGAGCGAACTGTGGGCCGGCGACGAGCATATCCAGGTGGAAGGGAAGAACGACGGTTTACCGGAAAAATTCCACGACCTGCTGGAGTTCGCAAACCTCGCCAGCCAGAAGGACCCGTTCGATCCGGTGGAAAAGGAGATCAAAGAAACGACCGAAAAGTTCCTGGCGGGGAGCGAGCACATCCATCACAACTGGAAGCTGGTACGCGAATATCCGCTCTCCAAGCATCTGCTGGCGCTGTCCCATGTCTGGGGATCGCCGGATAAAATGAACTACGTGATCGCGGCCAAAGGAGCGCCGGAAGCGATCTTTGACCTTTGCCACCTTTCCGAGACGGAAAAAGCAGAACAGCTCAAGCTGGTCCATAAGATGTCCGATAACGGCCTCCGCATCCTGGGGGCGGCGAAGGC
The DNA here is from genome assembly GCA_035506255.1 of Candidatus Omnitrophota bacterium. Taxonomy (GTDB): domain Bacteria; phylum Margulisbacteria; class WOR-1; order XYC2-FULL-46-14; family WPAF01; genus CAIYXV01. The sequence continues at coordinate 6,877 of DATJPS010000081.1, forward strand.
GCAATTCCAAAAAGGTTCGCTGCCGGGCGAGCAGCACGACTTCAACTTCCAGTTCGTCGGCCTGCTTGGATTTATCGATCCGGTCCGCCCATCGGTCAAGGAGTCGTTGCAGGAGTGTTACGAGGCCGGCATGCGCGTGATCATGATCACCGGCGATTATCCCGGCACCGCCCAGCACGTGGCCCGGCAGATCGGCCTCAAGAACCCGGACAAGTTCATCACCGGGCCGGAGCTCAAGAACATGGACTTCAATCTTTTGCGCGAGCGGTTGTTCGAGACCAATATCTTCGCCCGGGTCGTTCCCGAGCAGAAGCTGGAGCTGGTATCCGCGCTCAAGGCCAACGG
>DATJPS010000082.1:0-6308 GCA_035506255.1 Candidatus Omnitrophota bacterium
GCAGGGGACGGTCTGCGGTTACAGCCCGCGCATGCGGATGGACCTGATCGTCAACACCATGTTCAAGAGCGCGATGACGCAGGGGAAGATCACCATTAACAACCCGTCCATCTGGCGTCCGGTCTACGATATCCGCGACGCGGTGACGGCGTTCATCCGGGCATCGCAGGCCGATGACGAGGTGAACGGCGTCTTCAACGTTTGCTCCGACAACTATACCGTCGGCAACGTGGGAGATATGGTGAAGGAAGAAGTGGAGCGCCTGACCGGCAAAAAGATAGAGCTGGTGATAAAGCACATCGACGATTTCCGCAACTATAAAGTATCGATCGAAAAGGCGAAGACCGAGCTCGGGTTCATCCCCCAGTACGGAGTGAATGACATCATCGACCATCTTTACCAGAATCGCGACAAGTTCGGCGATTTTGAGAAGGATGAGTTCTACAACATCCGCGTGTTCAAGAAGATCGAAGCGGCGTGAGAAAAGGAAAACCATGAAGCTGATTGAAGTAAAAGAGACGGCGATCCCGGGAGTTAAGGTCGTCCGTTACGGGCGCTTTGCCGATGCCCGCGGATTTTTTTCCGAGTCTTACCGCCGGTCCGACTTCAAGGAAGACCCGCGTCTTTCGTTCCTCAATGATATCGAGATCTACCAGGTGAACGAAAGCTATTCCCACGCCAAGGTCGTCCGCGGCCTGCACTTCCAGTGGAACCCTTACATGGGGAAACTGGTCCGCACCCTCAGGGGAAGGATGGTCGACATTTTCCTCGATATCCGGAAAGGGTCGAAGACCTTCGGCAAGGCTTCCATGTACGACATGCCGGCCGACACTTCCGCCGAATTCGCGGAATGGATCTGGGTCCCTCCCGGGTTCGCGCACGGTAACTATTTCAGCGAAGACAGCCAGATCGAATATTTCTGCTCCGGCTCTTACAGCCCGGGCTGCGAAGCGGGGATCTCGCCTTTCGCGGAGGACATCGACTGGAGCCTCTGCCCGGAACCGCTGCGGGAAGAGTTCCTGAAAATAAGGTCAGGGACCCCGTTGATGACCGACAAGGACCGCAACGGGTTCACCGTCGGAGGCTGGTCGAAAGATTCGCGGTCGGACAATTTTAAACAATAGGACCGGTGATCGCCGGATGAAGCTCAAAATATTCCTGGCTTTCCTTTTCGTGATATTGCTCGCCTGGCTCGGCCATGCTTTTATCCTCAACTCCCTGGGCGGAGCGTTGGTGGTGCAGGACAAGCTGGAGAAGGCGGACGCGATCCTGGTGCTGGCCGGCGACAACAATGGCGAACGAGTGGCGCAGGCGGTACAGCTTTATCGGGGAAAATGGGCTCCCCGTTTACTGATGAGCGGAGGGCCGGCGGCATGGCGCCTTACTTACGCCGAGAACATGAGGGAAGAGGCGAAGTTCCTGGGCGTTCCCGACAAGGATATCTTTTTACAAGATAAATCTGAATCTACGCACGACGACGCCATGTATTCGCTCCCGATCTTAAAGAAACTCGGCGCCCGCACGATCATCCTGGTCACATCGCCGTATCACACGCGCCGCGCCAGCATGGTGCTGCGGAAAATGTACCGCCGCGACGGCATCCGGATCATCCCGTACCCGGTCCAGAACTCAAAGTGGAGCACCAGGGACTGGTGGAAAAGCCATGAAAGCACCCAGGTGGTGGTCTGGGAAATGCTGGCGACGATCGAATACCTGTTCAAAGGGTGGTTGATCTGATGGAGGGGAAGAAGTGAAACGATACCTGCCGCTTTTGCTCTTTCTGATGTTCCTGGCGGCTTTTTTGGCCAGAAGCTACAACCTCAACGCTCCCCCGTTCGAGCAGAGAAGGGAACGCCAGTCCCAGACCATGAGCACGATCATGGATTATTACCGCCACGGCATCGATCTGATGATGCCGAAGGCGAACTGCGTCGGTTATCCATATTATCTGGTGCTCGAGTTCCCCGCGTTCCAGGCGATCGGCGCGGTGATATTCAAAGCCTTCGGTCCTCGGATCGAGTATCTCCGGCTGTTCAATATCCTGCAGTCGTTATTCGGCGCGTTGTTGCTGTACCTGCTTGCCAAACGATGGTACGGGGCCAGGGCGGCGGTCTACGCGGCGTTCTTCTTCCTGTTCTTCCCGCTGAACATCGTTTACCAGCGGGCGGCGCTGATCGACCCGATGATCGTGACCCTTTTGATCGCTTCCATCTATCTGCTTTCGCTATTTTATGAATCGGAACGGCATCTCTGGCCGGTCTACATTCTGCTTTTCCCCGTGTTCGCGCTGGGGATCACGATGAAGGTCCTGTACTTTCTGCCTTTCTTTATGTTCGCCCTGCTGTACCTTTTCCAAAAAGGAAAGCCGGTCCAGAGATCGGCGCTCGTCTTCATGCTGCTGGCGGGGTTCGCGCTTTTAGCGGCCTGGGCGCACCACGCGGCAATGGTCAGCGGTTCTCTGACGGATTTTATCGGGTTTTCGGAGCTGTTGACCTCTCGTTTTTATTTCACGATCTTCTGGCGGACGATCAACATCATGTTCACACCGGTCGGAATCTTGTTCTATCTGCTTTCCCTGATCTGGTTGTTCGCTCCGCCGGACAGGAGCAAAAGTTGGGATATGCGGATGAGGGATATCATCGTTTTCTCGTACCCGGTTATCTATCTTTTACTTTTCGCGCATATCATCAAGCCGCACAGCTATTACCATTTGCCGATGATGCCTTTTCTGGCGATCTCCTGCGGCCTGGGCCTTACATTCCTGGAACGGAACCTTAGGTCAGGGCTGTCGGAACGGACCAGGAACACGATCGTTGCCGCCTGCCTGCTGGCTTTAGCGCTCAGCTCGTTCCAGGTGATGATCGCCAGCCGCTATTTCATGCAGAACAAGGACGTCACGCTTTTTGCCGAAAGGATAAAGGGGCGTATCCCGGCCGACCGCAACGTCATATTCATTGGCGGCCCTTCGATCCCCGAAGTGCTGGACGTCGATCTGGGGATGGGCGGCGGCCCGAAAGACCGGAAATACCTGTGCGGCAAATATTGCGACGCCTCTTATCTTTACGCCATGGACGCGTACGGCCTGACGGTGGAGTTCGACGATTACCGCAAGGCGGGGGAATACTTGAAGGAAAAGATACCGACCTTCAAAGGCCATCTCGATTACGTCGTTTTTTACGATATGCTGGATTTCGGCGCGCGCGGCCGCGCGGGACTGTCGCCGCTGTTCGATAGCGGATTTGGCATCGTTTACCGGGACGAGAACCTTTTGATCTTTGGCCGGAGCGGGGCAAAAAGCGTTGAGGCGCCCGCCGGTATAAGGTAAAATAGCGGAAGGAGAACTGATGAAAATAGTTGTAATAGGGGCCGACGGCCAGCTGGGGACCGACCTGGGCAAGGTGATTCCAAAGACGGAAATGGTGCCGCTGACGATCAAAGATATCGACATCACCGATCCTAAAAAGGTCGAGACCGTGATCTCCGGCCTCAAGCCCGATATCATCATCAATACCGCGGCGTACCACCGCGTGGACGACTGCGAGGCGAACGACCTGGAGGCGTACCGGGTGAACGCGCACGGCGCCCGCAATCTGGCGATCGCCGCCCGCGAGATCGGCGCCGCGATCGTTCACATTTCCACCGATTACGTTTTTTCCGGCGAACGGAGCGAACCGTATTCCGAGTCCGACCTGCCGAACCCGAAGACCGCCTACGGCATCTCAAAACTGGCGGGTGAGCTTTTTGTCGGCTATTTGAATCCCAGACACTACATTGTCCGGACCTGCGGGCTGTACGGTGTGGCGGGATGCCTGGGGAAGGGTGGGGGAAATTTCGTCGAGAACATGCTCAAACGGGTAAAGGACGGGCAGGTGCCCAGGGTCGTGATAGACGAGTTCGTCGGTCCCACTTATACCCATGACCTTGCCGCCAAACTTTACGAGCTCGCGCGAAGCGATAAATACGGGCTTTACCATATCACCAATTCCGGCCAGTGCTCATGGTGGGAGTTCGCGAGCGAGATCTTCAAGATATTGAAAATGGACGTCAAAGTGGAAAAGACGACCGCGGCCGAGTTCAAGGCCAAGGCGCACCGACCGAAATATTCGGTCCTCGGCAACCAGAATCTGAAAAAGGCCGGGCTAGCCCCGATGCGTCCCTGGAAGGAAGCGCTAACGGATTATCTTACCGAACGGGGCCATCTTTCGAAATGAAAGTCGCTATCGTTCATGACTACCTGATCCAGATGGGGGGAGCGGAAAGGGTGGTGGCGGAACTGCACGCGATGTTCCCGGACGCGCCGATCTACACTTCGGTCTGCCTGCATGACCGCCTGTTGCCGGAGCTGAAAGACGCCGATATCCGCACCTCTTTTTTACAGTTCTTCCCGTTCATGCGCGAAGAGTTCCGGATATATTTCCTGCTCTATCCGCTGACATTCACCTTGTTCGATCTTTCGGGATACGACGTCATTATTTCTTCGTCGTCCGCCTATGCCAAAGGTATCCGCAGGCGAAAAGGACAATTCCATCTCTGCTATTGCCATACTCCCATGCGCTTTGCCTGGAGGTTCAGGGATTACATGCGGAACCAGGGATGGCGAAGGCTCTTTTCGCCCCTGCTTTCGGTCTGTATGGAATGGCTCAGGCGTTGGGACCGCGGGACCACGGAAGGGATCGATGTTTTTATCGCCAATTCTTCGTTCATCGCGGAACGCATACGGTCGATTTACGGCCGCGATTCTGTTATAATATACCCGCCGGTAGATACCGGGAGATTCAAGCCCGCGGAACGCGGCGGGAACTATTTTCTGATCGTTTCCCGCCTTCTTTTTTACAAGAGGATAGACATTGCGGTGGAAGCGTTCACCCGCGCCGGCAAGCCGCTTAAGATCGTGGGGGAAGGCCCGGCGGAAAGCGCGCTCAAACGTACCGCCGGCAACAACATCGAGTTCCTGGGCAGAGTACCGGACACTGAAGTGAAGCGGCTCTTTGCGGAATGCCGGGCGCTGGTTTTCCCGGGAGAAGAGGATTTCGGGATCACCCCGGTGGAAGCGGCGGCCTCCGGACGGCCGACTATCGCATACCGCGCGGGGGGCGCGCTTGAGACCGTGATCGACGGGGTGACCGGCGTGATGTTCGACCGGCAGACGGCCGATTCGCTGGCCGATGCGGTCGTCCGGTTCGAGAGCGCCAGGTTCGATCCGGAACGCCTGGTGGCGCATGCCCGCAAATTCGACCGGAAGGTGTTCCGTGAAAGGATCAGGGGAATATTGAATGAAAATAAAATACTTTGACCGGGCGATCGAGGTCCTGTTCCTGGCGGCGATGTTCTTCATCCCGATCATCTTCGACCGCCGCATCGGCATCGTTTTCTCCGGCACCAAATCCGCGTTCCTCCGCCTGATCATTATTATCATCGCCCTGATCTGGACGGCCAAGCTGCTGCTTGGCGGCAAGCACATTTTCCGGCGCACGCCGCTCGACTGGCCGGTGGTCGCCTACCTGTTCGTGATCGGCGCGGCGACCATCAATTCCGTCCATCCGGTAATAAGTTTCTGGGGTTTTTACGGCCGTTACGAAGGATGCACCACCTGGCTCTGCCTGGGGGCGCTCTTCTTCGTCACGACCAATTATTTTCCCGGGATCGCGAACATAAAAAGGATCGCCGCGATCATACAGCCGGTAGCGGTGATCATGGCGGTTTATGGCGTGATCCAGCGCTACCTGCTCGATCCCTACGCCTGGGGCGGAGTGGTCACCAGCGAGCGCATCATCGCCACCATCGGACAGCCGAACTTCCTGGCGGCGTACGTCATCATGGCGTTCTACTTGGCGCTGTATTTCGTGCTGGAACCGGCGCCGGAAGCGGCGCGCCCGGCGGCCGAAAAGCATCACGAGAAAACTTCCAAGGCAAAGCCGAAAGCGGCCCCAGGCATGGATCGGTACCTCGATTTGCTGCCGTTGCTCTATTTCATTCTGGTCCCGGTGCTTTTCGTCGTTACCATCTTTACCCAGAGCGGGATCAACATCTTTCTCTGGTACCTGCTGTTCTTGGCGATGACGGTCTTCGCCTGCCTTTTTGCCTATACCTACGACCGGCTGCCAAAACCAGTGCTGGAATTGCTGATGATGTTCTGCCTGGTGATGAGCTATCTCTGCCTGTTCTACACGCAAAGCCGGGGAGGGTTCATCGGGTTCGCGGTCGGCGCCGCGATCTTCCTGTTCGTCGTTCCCAAAGATTTACTGTTCTCCAACTGGAAAAAGCTGGTCGCCCTGGGAGCGGTCATGCTTATCATCGCTTATCTAGCG
>DATJPS010000083.1:0-5366 GCA_035506255.1 Candidatus Omnitrophota bacterium
CGCGTGATCTCCGGACCGTTCCGGGGCTATACCGGGATCGTGGACGAGATCAACGCAGAGAAAGGGAAACTGAAAGTGCTGATCAGCATTTTTGGAAGAGATACGCCGGTCGAAGTTAATTTTGAACATGCGGAGAAGATAGTCTAATGGCAACAGCAAAACCGAAAAAAGAGATCCTGACAAAAGTAAAACTGCAGATCCCGGCAGGGAAAGCGAACCCGGCGCCGCCCATCGGCCCGGCGCTCGGCCAGCACGGGGTCAACATCATGGAGTTCTGCAAGGCGTACAACGCGCAGACCGCGGACAAAGGCGACACCGTCATCCCGGTCGAGATCTCCATCTTCAAGGACCGGACTTTCACTTTCATTCTAAAGACGCCGCCTGCGGCCACGCTGATCAAGAAAGCGGCCGGGCTGGAAAAAGGTTCCGGCAACCCGAGCAAAGACAAGGTCGGGAAGCTGACCCGTGCCCAGGTCGAAGAGATCGCCAAGATCAAATTGCCCGACCTTAACGCCAATGACGTCAAAGGCGCGGCGAATATCATCGCCGGAACGGCGAGATCGATGGGAGTCACAGTTGAGTAAAAAATACGACGAAAAGGCCAAATTGCTGGCCGACAAGAAGACGCTCGCCCCCGAAGAAGCGGTAAAGATGTTGAAGGCCACCACCTGGGCAAAGTTCGTGGAATCGGCTGACCTGGCGATCAAGCTCAGCCTCGATACGACCAAAAGCGTTTCGATCCGCGGCGTGGTCTCCCTGCCTCACGGCAGCGGCAAGGTCAACCGGGTGGCGGTTATCGCCAGCGACGACAAAGTCGCGGAAGCGAAGGGCGCGGGAGCGGTAGTGGCCGGCTCCGACGACCTGATCGAAAAGATTTCAAAGGGTTTTCTCGATTTTGACGTGTTGATCGCGACCCCGGACATGATGGGGAAGGTCGGCAAGCTTGGCAAGACGCTCGGCACAAAGGGCCTGATGCCCAACCCAAAATCGGGAACGGTTACCCCGGAAGTCGCGAAAGCGGTGAACGAGTTCAAGTCCGGCAAGGTCGAGTTCCGCATGGACAAGGGCGGCGTGGTGCATATGCTTTTTGGCAAGGTGAACCTGGACGAAAAGCAACTGCTCGATAATCTCAACACGGCGGTCGGCGCGATCCTCAAGACCAAGCCCTCCGGGACGAAAGGGAATTATTTCAAGTCGATGACCATCTCCACCACGATGGGACCGGGCATACCGGTAGATACAAGGAGCTATCTGGCACAATAATGAGCGATACAGCAAAAGCGGTAAAAGCGGAAAAGATATCTAAGATCAAGGAAAAGCTCGATTCGGCGAAAGTCTGGATCCTGACAGATTATCGCGGTATGTCGGTGAAAGAGATCACCGAACTCAGAAGAAAGCTGCGCGCCTGCAACGCGGAGTACCGGGTATTGAAGAACACCTTCACCGCCCGCGCGCTCCCCGAATCGCAGAGCTCGCTGAAGCCGGTGCTGCAGGGCCCGATGGCGGTAGTGTTCGGCTATGACGATGTGGTCGCCCCGGCCAAAGCGCTTTCCACTTTCATAAAAGAGGCGGAGAAGCCGAAGATCATCGGCGGCGTGGTCGAAGGACAATATTTCGAGGAAAAAGGGATAAACGCCCTGGCCAAGCTGAAGAGCCGGGAAGAGCTGCTGGCCGACATGATCGGAAAGCTCAAATCGCCGATGTATGGGCTGGTCGGAGCATTGCACGGCAACCTCAGAAAACTGGTATATGTCATGAACGCGATAAAAGATAAAAAATCTCAAGGAGGTGAATGAGATGGCGAAAATAGACGATGTGGTGACCATGGTTGAAGGACTGACGGTGATCGAACTGTCGGACCTGGTGAAAAAGCTCGAAGAGAAGTTCGGCGTGACCGCAGCGATGCCGATGATGGCGGCGGGTGCGATCGGTGGAGGGGCGGCCGCGGCGGAAGAAGTGAAGGATGAGTTCGACGTGATCCTGGCGAGCGCGGGCGACAAGAAGATCCAGGTGTTGAAAGTGGTCCGCGAACTGACCGGGCTGGGCCTAAAAGAAGCGAAAGAACTGGTGGATTCAGCTCCCAAGCCGGTTAAATCTGGAGTGAAGAAGGCAGAGGCCGAGGATATGAAGAAAAAGCTCGAAGCTGAAGGAGCGAAGGTAGAGATCAAGTAATGAGAGAGAATCCATTCCCGATCCTGAAGAAAAGAAGAGTTCTGGAGCCGCCGGATCTGCTCGAACTGCAGAGAGATTCGTTCCAATACTTTTTGGATGAAGGCCTGCCCGAGGAACTTAAGGCGATCTCGCCGATCAAAAGTTACAACGGCAAACTGGAACTCCATTTCACCGGCAAGCTTTCCTTGATGAAGCCCAAGTACGAGGAACCGGATTGCCTGGCGCTGGAGCTCACCTATTCCAAGCCGCTCAAGGTGGAAGTGAAGCTGGTCAACAAGGAGACCCGCGAAGTGAAGACGCAGGACGTCTTCATCGGCGATCTCCCGATCATGACCGAACGCGGCACTTTCATCATCAACGGCGCGGAGCGGGTGATCGTTTCCCAGCTTACCCGGTCCCCGGGCGTTTACTTCAAAGAGAGCAAGCGGATAGAGAAGATCGGGAAGACGCTCTATTACGCGGTCGTGATCCCTGACCGCGGATCCTGGCTTGAGATCGAGACCGACGCGCATCTGGCGATCTTCGCGCGGATCAACAAGACCCGCAAGATCGGGATCACCACTCTGCTGTCGGCCATTGGCGCGACGGAAAAGGAGATCCTGGAGGCGCTTTCCGAAGGCGAGTTCCGCAAGCGGACGCTGAAAGAAAGCCCGATCCTGCCGAAGGAAGAGGCGCTGATCGAGATCTACAAGAAAATGCGGCCCGGCGACCCGGTAACGTTCGAAGGGGCGCAGGACTACCTGAACAACCTTTTCTTCAACAACAAGCGCTATGATCTGGGGAAGGTCGGGCGCTACAAGATGAACCGCAAACTGTCGATCAAACTGGACGAGGCGGTCACGGTGCTGACCAAGCAGGACATCCTCGCGATCGTGAAATACTTGATCGCACTGCACAACGGCGAAGGGCTGACCGACGATATCGACCACCTCGGCAACCGCCGTATCCGAGCGGTAGGAGAGCTGTTGCAGAGGCAGTTCCGGCTCGGGTTCACCCGGATCGAAAGACTGATCAAAGAACAGATGTTGATCAAGCCGCCGGGACAGATGTCCCCGCAGTCGCTGATCAACATCCGGCCGCTGTCAGCGGTCATAAAGGAATTTTTCGGCTCCTCGCAGCTGTCGCAGTTCATGGACCAGACCAACCCGCTGGCCGAACTGACGCACAAGCGGAGGTTGTCGGCGCTGGGCCCGGGTGGTCTCACCCGCGAACGCGCCGGTTTCGAAGTTCGCGACATCCATCCCAGCCACTACGGCCGGATCTGTCCGATCGAAACACCGGAAGGACCGAACGCGGGCATCATCGCGTCGCTGGCCACATACGCGAAGGTGAACAAGTTCGGTTTCATCGAAACGCCGTACCTCAAAGTAAAGGACGGCGTGGTCACCAATAAAGTGGAATACCTGACCGCGGACGCGGAGGACCTTTTCAAGATCGCCTCCTGCGACGTGCGCCTGGACAAGGACCACTCGATCATCGAAAAGAGAGTACCGGTCAGGTATAAGCGGGCGTTCGACTTCGCCCCGACCAAGGAAGTCGATTACATCGGCGTGGCGCCAGAACAGATCATCGGCATCTCTACCGCGATGATACCGTTCCTTGAGCACGACGACGCCAACCGCGCGCTGATGGGCGCGAACATGCAGAGGCAATCGGTGCCGCTGCTCCGTCCCGAAGCGCCGTACGTCGGCACCGGGCTGGAGAAGAAGATCGCGTACGACTCCCGTTCGCTGGTACTGGCCCGGACCGCCGGCAAGGTGGTAAAGGTCACGGCGGACGAGATCGTCATCCAGAACAGCGCGGGCAAAAAGGATTCTTACCGGCTGATCAAGTTCAGCCGAAGCAACCAGAACACGCTTATCCATTTCCGGCCGAAAGTATCTACCGGCGACAAGGTTTCGGTCGGCGATCTGCTGGCCGACGGCTCCGCCACCGAAGGCGGCGACCTGGCGCTGGGCAAGAACATTCTGGCCGCGTTCATGCCGTGGGAAGGTTACAACTACGAGGACGCGATCCTGATGTCGGAGCGGATGGTGAAGATGGATATGTTCACCACCCTGCACATCGAAAGATATGAGGTCGAAGTACGTTCGACCAAGCTGGGAATGGAAGAGATCACCCGCGAGATCCCGAACTTGGGCGAAGAAGCGGTGAAGGACCTGGACGAGAAGGGCGTCATCCGCGTCGGCACAGAGGTGGAAGCGGGGGACATCCTGGTCGGAAAAGTAACGCCGAAGGGCGAGACCGAACTTCCGGCGGAAGAAAAATTATTAAGGGCGATCTTCGGCGACAAGGCGCGCGACATGCGCGATACTTCACTGAGGGTGCCTCCGGGCGAAGGCGGAAAGGTCATCAACGTCCGCGTGCTCTCGCGCGAAAAGGGAGACGAACTTTCCCCCGGCGTGCATGAACTGGTCAGAGTGTACATCGCGCAGCTGCGTAAAGTTTCGATCGGCGATAAGCTTGCCGGCCGTCACGGCAACAAAGGCGTGGTCGCGAAGATATTGCCGGAAGAAGATATGCCGTACCTGCCGGACGGGACCCCGGTCGACATCGTTCTCAATCCGCTCGGCGTTCCGTCCCGTATGAACATCGGGCAGATCTTCGAGCTGTTGCTCGGTTTTGCCGCTCACTATAACGGCAAATCGTATGAAGTCCCGATATTCGACGAGATCGCCGAGGACGAAGCGAGCTTGAAGATGATCGAGCAATCGCTCTCCGACCTCAAGCTGCCGTGGTTCAACCCGCGCGGCAAGGTGGTATTGCGCGACGGCCGCACCGGCGAACCGTTCGAGCGCGAAGTGGTGGTTGGCTTTATGTATCTGATGAAGCTGATACATTTGGTCGACGACAAAATGCACGCCCGTTCCACCGGCCCGTACTCGTTGATCACCCAGCAGCCGCTGGGCGGAAAGGCGCAGTTCGGCGGACAGAGGTTCGGGGAAATGGAAGTGTGGGCGCTGGAAGCGTACGGCGCTTCCTACACGCTGCAGGAACTATTGACACTCAAATCTGATGATGTGGTCGGGCGCTCGAAGGTCTACGAATCGATCATAAAAGGCCGGCCGACCGGGAAGCCGGGTACGCCGGAATCGTTCAAAGTTCTTATTAAGGAACTGCGCAGCCTTGGCCTTGATATGAAGACGATCAGCAAGGAAGGCAAGGAGATCAACTTTGACTAAGTTTAAGATAGA
>DATJPS010000084.1:0-21876 GCA_035506255.1 Candidatus Omnitrophota bacterium
TCCTCCGGGTATCAAGGAAAGAAGTGGAGGACAACTTCCGGAAGTACGGACTGCTGGACGACCGGGTGGAGTTCATAGAGGGATGGTTCAAGAATTCCCTCAAAGACGAAAGGTTGAATAAAATGGCGGTGATCCGCCTGGACGGCGACATGTACGGGTCGACGATCGAAGCGCTCCGGCAGCTGTATCCAAAGCTCTCTCCCGGCGGTTTTTGTATCATCGACGATTACGGACTGGAGCCTTGCCGGTTGGCGGTTGAAGACTACCGCCGCGAGCACCGGATCGGTGAGGAGCTGATACGGATCGATTGGGCAGGCGCGTACTGGAGGAAAGAATAGATGCAGAACGAACAGGCGATCCGGCAATATCACGAATGGTATTACAATAACGAATTGTGGCGAAAGACGCAGTTCCTGGGCGCGGACTGCTGCAAGTCGGTCAGCGATATGTGGAATTATCAAGAGATCATTCACCGGCTCAAACCCTCGCTCCTGGTGGAGTTCGGCACGTACCGCGGCGGATCGGCGCTCTACTTTTCCGCCATTCTGAAACTGGTCAACGATCGATCAAAAGTATTAACGGTCGACAACTGCCTTGAGCCCGGAACGGAGCAACGGCTCAGGAAGGAACGGCATATACAGGTGATGAAATGCTCTTCCACCGATCCGAAGGTGGCAAAAGAGATACTGTCGCTTCGCCGGAAGTTCCGCGGACCGGCATTCTTCATCCTGGACAGCGATCATTCGAAGGCGCATGTCCTGGCCGAAATGGTATCGCTCAGGCCGGTAACCCGGATAGGCGATTACCTGATCGTGGAGGACAGCAATATCAACGGCCATCCGGTCCTTCCGGAATTCGGGGAAGGGCCGATGGAGGCGATCGGCGAATACTTCAGTAATTACCCGGACGATTACAGGCACGACCGTGAAACCGAGAATAAGTTCGGGTTCACTTTCGCGCCGGAGGGTTTTCTTATCAGGAATTGAAATGAGATATAAACGGGCATTAACAACTGTCAACGGATGGTTCAACCGTTCGGCGAAGCGCGAAGCGGTGCTGAACGAAGACTATTCCTGCTCTTATCCTTCGCACTATGTGATCGAATCAAGCGATCTATGCAATCTAAAGTGCCCGGTCTGCGTGCACAGTTTGCCAAAAATGGATTCGTTCCCGGCAAAAGGCGTCATGAAATTAGATGATTACCGGACGATACTGGGCAAGATCGGAAGGCACGCAAAAAAGATATACTATTACAATTGGGGCGAACCCTTCCTTAACCGAGAGGTATTAAAAATGGTCCGATTAGCGTCTGAACGCGGCATCGAAACGGATATCAGCTCCAACCTTTCGCTTCGGGAGATCGATGCGGAGGCGATCATAAGGTCGGGACTGGACCATCTGGTGGTATCGATCGACGGTGCGACGCAGGAAGTATATGAAAAATACCGGATCGGGGGAGAGCTTGAACTGGTCCTTGCCAATATAAGAGCGATACAAATAGCTAAGAACAAGCTTGGGTCGGCAAAACCGACCGTTTACTGGCAATTCCTTGTAAGCAGGATCAACGAGCATGAGATCGAAGCGGCAAAGCGGCTTGCGGCCGGGCTCGGGACTCCGATCTATTTTAATGAGATGATCGTGCTCGAGGATTCCTGGAAGCCGGGCGCGCACGATGATCTCAAATTGCATGATTATCTGGGAGGGTCGGACCCGGAAGCGTACGAAAGATCGGAAAGGGCCCTTCCGCGCAAAGTGAAGGACATTGTGCTCCATCCCTGGGTCATGAACCTGTGCCGGCAGACATTCGAACTGATGATCATCGGGTTCAACGGCGATGTTTATCCCTGCTGTTCGGTGTACAACAAGGAGGCCAGGGTCGGGAATCTGCTGGAGCAATCGCTCAACGAAGTATGGAACGGTAAATGGTACAGGGATTGCCGGCGATATCTTTATCATTTTGGAGAAAAACAGGAGAAAAGCCCGATCTGCGGTAAATTGCCCTGTTTTCCATGCGAACGCCATCCCATAGCGAGCAATCTTACGGACCGTAAAGGGTACCGGGGGAAAGACGCACGATGAAGATGATGACGCTGATAAAAAAGTTGATAAAGCCGGGAAGCCGGGTAAGCAAAGCCGTGAGCTTGCCGGAACCGATGCTCTATGGAGATTATTCGTGCACAATGCCTTACGCTTACATGATCGACACGATGAACAGCTGTAACTTGAAATGCCCGTATTGCCCGACCGGGGCGGGGTTGGACGGGCCTCCGCGGGGTCGCATGGGTCTGGGATCGTACCGAACGATTCTGGAAAAGATCGCGCCCCATGCAAGGCAATTATACCTGTTCAACAACGGTGAACCTTTCCTGAACCCGGACATCGTCCCGATGGTCCGACTGGCAGCGGCAAAAGGCATTCATACCATTATAAGCACCAATCTTACGCTGCCGGGGATCGATCTCGAAGCGGTCGCGTCTTCCGGCCTGTCCGAGCTGATCGTTTCCATCGACGGCGCTTCCCGGGAAACTTATGAAAAATACCGGATCGGCGGCGATCATGACCGGGTGATGAAAAACATCAGGGACCTGGCGATGATAAAACAGTGGCTGGGGAACAGGACGCCGAGGATCGTATGGCAATTCCTGGTCAACCGGTTCAACGAGCATGAGATCGACCAGGCGCGGCGGATGGCAGGGGAGATCGGGGTTGAGTTCTTGTGCAAGCGGATGTACGTGTGGGACAAGGACTGGGAGACGACACTGTCCGAGGATTCCGCCGGCATCGCCCCGACCATTTCACACTCGGAAATCCCGCCTTACGAAAAGGCCGGCCGGGAGCTGCCGATGCCGATCAGGAAGATGGTGCTTCACCCGCATTTGTACGATGTGTGCAGATATCCGTTCACGATGTTAACGATCGAATGGAACGGCAATGTGTATCCGTGCTGCGCCGCGTTCGACCGTAAAGCGGCGCTCGGGAATCTGCTGGAGCAGTCGCTGGAAGAAATATGGAACGGGAAACCGATGCGGGATTGCCGGGAATATCTCTTCAGTTTCGGTAACGGTGAAAAGGAGGGATCGGTCTGCGAGACCATAAAATGCTCGTTGTATCAAAAACACCTAAAGAAGGGCGGATGAACATGTTCAATATAGATGATCATGCCGTCATGTTCAATGCCCCCGATAATGCGGTCACGGATTCGTACTGGAACGAACATATACCATTTGCTTTTTTCCTGATGGAGATACTGGCCCCGGAGGTGTTCGTCGAGCTTGGCGTGTTCAAGGGCGGATCGTATAACGCTTTTTGCCAGGCGGTGAAGGTCCTGGGGAAAAGGACTAAGTGCTACGGCGTTGACAACTGGGAGGGCGATCCACATAACGGCCGTTACAGCCGGTCGGTGTTCGAGGGATTGGAATCTTATCAAAAACAGAACTATCCCGGCTTTTCGACGCTCATGAAAATGGCGTTCGACGAAGCGCTTGCCGGTTTTGCCGACGGCTCGGTCGATCTTTTGCATATTGATGGTTACCACACCTATGAGGCGGTAAAGCACGATTATGAACGATGGTTGCCTAAAATGAGCGGCCGCGGAGTGATGATCTTCCACGATACCAGCGAAAGGCGGTTGGATTTCGGCGTCTGGAAATTCTGGGAAGAGGTATCAGGCAAATTCCCGTCTTTCGAGTTCAAGCACGGCTGCGGCTTGGGTATCCTGGCAGTCGGCGATAAAGTGGACGAACGGTTCATGGAATTTCTCCGCCGGGCACAGAGCAACGGGTTTTATGGCAAACTATTTGCGGCGGTGGGAATATCTGGAACGGCGGAAAAGATAATATCAGAGAAAGAGCTCCAGATCGGAGAGCAGGAGCGCCTGCTCGGGGAAAAGGAACGGTTGATTGCGGAGCTGGCCGCATTGATCAGGCAAAAGGATGCCGCGCTGGAGAATATAATGCGATCAGCTGCCTGGCGGGTCGCAAAACGACTGTCGCGGCTGGGCGAGCGGATCGCGCCGCCGCAAAGCGTGAGAGGCCGGATAAAAGAACGCTTGGTCCGTATTCTGAGGTCAAAATGACACTGAGAATTACAGATAAGGACGCGGTACGGCTGATCGCTTTTTACTTGCCGCAGTTCTATCCCATTCCGGAGAACGATGAATGGTGGGGCAAGGGTTTTACCGAATGGACGATGGTGGCGCAGGGAAGGCCGGCGTACAAAGGCCATTACCAGCCGCACATACCGGCAGAACTTGGATTCTACGACCTGCGTTATCCCGAGGTCAGAGAAAAGCAGGCAAGGCTGGCCGCGGAGCATGGGATACACGGTTTTTGTTATTACCATTACTGGATGAAGGGAAAAAGGCTCCTGGAACTTCCGTTCGGAGAGGTCCTGTCGTCCGGCCGGCCGGAATTCCCGTTCTGTCTTTGTTGGGGTAACCATAACTGGACCCGGCGGTGGGACGGGAGGGAAGATGAACTGCTTATCAGGCAGGAGTATTCCGCGGAAGACGATCTAGAGCATATCCAGCATCTTATAACTGCGTTCCGGGACGATCGATACATTAAGATCGGTGGCAAACCGTTATTTGCCGTTCATCTGGCCCAGTTCCTGCCGGATCCGGAAAGGACGGCGTCGGTATGGCGCGATGCCGTCAGCAAAGCCGGATTCCCGGGACTTTATCTGGTCAGCGTGGAGAACAATTACCGGGGAGATGCGGACAATCTTGCGCCCGGTTTCGATGCCGCGATCGAGTTCGCTCCCGATATCCGATCTCTGGGGCCGGCGCTGTTCGACCAGGCAAAAAGATCGATCGGGTTCGCCGATGATCCGCTGCATGTTGGATTCCTCAGGAATAACGTCCATCTATACGATTCAATGGCACGCAATATGCTGGAAAAGCCGGTCGTCTCTTATAAGCGGTTCCCCTGCGTCTGTCCTTCCTGGGATAACAGCCCACGTCGTCAGAAAACGGGGGGGGCGGTGATCCTCCATGGTAGTTCGCCCGACAAGTTCAGGGAATTTATAGAACGTGCGATCGGACGGGCGGAGCGCACGCTGCGGGGAGAGGAACGGCTTGTATTTATCAATGCATGGAATGAATGGAGCGAAGGTTGCCACCTTGAACCGGATTGCAAGTACGGGACCGGATTTCTTGCAGCGGTTAAAGATGCGCTGGTTAATGCTTCCAATACCAGTGCGGCGGGTGGGAAAGGGCCGCAACCGGCATATATGGAACTGTGCGATGGGGAGAGCGGGCATGAGGAAAAATATTTAAGATCGCTGGATTTGATCGCGGCCGATCAAGATGAGATCTTTTCCGCGCAGCTTTTCGTCGATACCGGGAACGGCTTCAGCGGCGCGGAAATGGCGGAAATAAACTTTTCGCTCAGGAATGGCGCAAGGATGCATTGGGATTTCGATCTTAATAAGTATGATAATATACGCAAACTGAGGATCGACCCGATATCCGGGGCTTATTCTGTCATAGAGCTGTTGAAGATCGAAATGGTCTGGCAGGACGGAACAAAGTCGGAAATAAAGGAATACATATCCAATTCCATCACTCAAAATGTGAGAGAGTTGATCTTTGATACCGTCGATCCGCAGATACACTTTTATCGAGGGAATAATGGAACGCCGGCAAGGGTCGTGATCGATCTGGAGTTCAAGAAGATAGGCGAGAGCGCGCTCGGACGGGCGCTCGAGGAATTAAAAACGCGGCGGGACAAGTGCCGAGAAGCGGGATCGCTGGCGCGGAAGCTTACCGGCCGTATAGCAGGACTTGCCCGCGGCCTGATAATGAACCTTACTGCTTGACATCCTCTTTTATGCATGCCTATAATCCCTATGGTGTAAGTAGGGAAAGCGAATGAAACTCACCACAAAAAGCGAATATTCGATTCTGGCCCTGGTCTTTCTCGCGCGACGGGAAAGGTCCGGGTACGTCAAGATCGAGGAGATCTGCGACAAATACGATATATCCCATAAATACCTGGAGCAATTGTTCATAATCCTTAAGAACAATCATTTCATTAAAAGTAAAAGAGGAAAAGATGGCGGTTACTGCCTGGCCCGGCCCTCGGCCGGAATAAAGATCGCGGACGTGATCCGGCTGATGGATGGCGCCCTGGCTCCGGTGGAATCGGCGAGCAAATATTTCTATGCCCATTCCCCCGTAGAGAAAGAAAAGAAAGTATTAGCAGTGTTCCGCGATATCCGTGATTACATTTCGGACAAAATGGAAAGGCTCAAACTGTCCCAGCTGGTATAAGAAGGAGGATAACATGAAAATATTAGCGGTCCTGTTACTGTTCATGGCGTTGGCGTTCTCGAGAGCGGAGGCGATGAGTGTGGACGAGCTCTTGCTCGACCATCTGGTGGAAAAAGGGGTGATCAGCGCCGATGCGGCGTCCGCGATCCGGGCGGACGCGGCGCAGAAGACCCAGGACGAGAACGCGTTGATAACTTCTTTCCCGGTCCTTGGCAAAAGTAAGATAAATGCCAGCGGTTATCTGCAGGTGCTTTACGCTTCCGACGCCACCGCCGGCACGTTCGACAATTTTAAAGTCAGAAGGGCGCGGCTCGATTTTAAAGGCGATGTGGGCAAACAGGTTGGCTATGAGCTGCAAATAGACGCGGTCCAAACGTTGAAGAGCGCAGTCGCGACCGTGACCCAGACCGGGTCCGGCACTACCGCCGCGGTGCGGTCGACCTCCGCTGTCTATGTATCGCGTCCGATCGTTCTTGACGCGTATATCAACTACTATCTCGATCCGGCGCTCAATTTCTCCGCCGGTCAGATGAAGATACCGTTCGGCTGGGAAAACCTCTGGTCCGACGCCGCGCTTGACACCATTGACCGTTCACAGGTCACGGAAAAGTTCGTACCCGGCCGCGATAACGGCAGCCAGGGAAGGGATTTCGGGGTAACGATGAACGGCGGACTCGATTTCGGCCGCGATAATAAATTGTTCGATTACGCGGTCGGCGTATTTAACGGGTCCGGCCTCTACTGCGACGAGGACAATAAAAGAAAAGACCTGGTCGGACGCGTGGTATATTATCCGGTGCCTAACCTGACCGTTGGTTTCGACCTTTACGGCGGGAAGACCGGGACCGGTACCGCCGAAGCGGACAAGATCCGGGACGGAGTGGAGCTGATCTTCAACGCCGGGAAGTTCTTCTTCAAGGGAGAATACATTTCCGGACGCGACGGGACCACCAACCGTTATGGCTGGTACGCGTTGACCGGTTTACGGCTCAACCCCGCTATCGATCTGATCGCACGGTATGACCTGTTCGATCCCAGCACGGTAACGGCCAATGATTCGACCGGGGTAAGCACACTGGGCGTGAACTGGTATCTCAACAAATCGGCCAAGATCCAGGCGAATTATCTGATCAAGGCGGAAGAAAAGTACCAGATCGACAATAATGTGCTGGAAGTCCAGTCCCAGGTGCAGTTCTAAGGAGGCTATAATGAAAAACAAGATCGCTTTACTGGCGCTGGTTTCGCTCTGCTCCGCCACGGTTGCGGCCTTCGCGGCCGATCTGAATGGCACGATTACCGCATCCGGCGCTTTCGCTATCTATCCTACGGTCGTGGCCTGGGGGGACGCATTCCACAAAAAACATCCGCAAGTAAGATTTGATATCTCTGCCGGAGGGGCGGGCAAGGGAGCGGCTGACGCCATCGCCGGGCTGGTGGATATCGGCATGGTATCGCGCGATCCCGACCCTTCTGAAATATCGAAAGGTATCTACCCGATCTATTGCCTGCATGACGCCGTTTTCCCGGTGGTCAGCGACAAGAACCCGGCCCTGCGCGCGCTGCTCAGAAAAGGGGTAAAAAAACGGACATTTATCAGCATGTATGTTACCGGGAAGGTCACCAACTGGGACGAAGTTGCCGGTACCGATATCGATAAGCCGGTCCATCTGTATACACGCTCGGATTCGTGCGGTGCATCGGCGAGCTGGGCCAAATATCTGGGCGATAAAAAGCAGGAAGACCTTAAAGGGGTCGGAGTTTATGGCGATCCCGGCCTGCTGGAGACCGCCAAACGCGACCCGCTGGGAATAAGCTATAACAACTTCAGCTATGTGTTCGACAAAAACGGTAAAGTGGTCGCCGGCGCGCGCCTGGTGCCGATAGATTCCAATGAGAACGGCGTTGCCGACATGGACGAGATCTTCATCGACCGTGAAGACGCGATCAGAGCGATCGAGAACGGCCGCTATCCGGTGACCAGAAAGAATTATCTGTTCGTCAAGGGGAAGCCGACCGGGCTGGTCAAGGAATTCATGAAATTCATCCTTTCCGACGAAGGGACGGCGGTGGTTAACCAGGTCCAGGCAAGCCTGCCGGTCACCAAGGCAGAAAGGGTGAGGATCCTGAAGGACCTGGACTGACTATTTGATAAACGCCCGTAAACTGGCCGACCGTCTGACATATCGCGGGATGCTGGCGCTATGCGCCTTCATCATAAGCCTGACCTTTCTGATCGCGGCGGGGCTTTTTTGGCGCGCCTGGCCAGTCCTTTCCAGGACCGCGGTCTGGACCATGCTCTTTTCCCGCGCCTGGCATCCGACTGAGGGTAATTTCGGACTGGCCTCGTTCATCATTGGAACGTTCTGGGTCACGGCAATAAGCATGTTGATCTCCATTCCGTTGAGCATACTGACCGCGGTTTATCTTGCGGAATACGCCCCGCGCAGGGTCCGCGAATACCTGCGGCCGCTGATCGATCTTCTGGCCGGGATCTCCCCGGTGATCTTCGGGGTCTGGGGGATGCTGGCGATCGTGCCGCTGGTGCGGGACTATGTAATGCCGTTCGCTTCCCGCTGGCTGCCGTTCTTCCCGTTCGTTTCCGACAATTACACCGGATTCTGCGCGTTATCGGCCGGGATCGTGCTGGCGGTAATGGTGTTCCCGATCATGATCTCGGTGGTCGAGGACGTGATCCTGGCGGTACCGGTAGAGATCAAGGAAGCGGCACTCTCGCTGGGAACGACCAAATGGGAAGCGGTGCGATGGGCGGTACTGCGGAAGGCGAAGCCGGGCATCATCGCAGCGGTGATACTAGGCTTGGCGCGGGCGTTCGGCGAGACGATGGCAGTATTGATGGTCGCCGGCTGCAGCCTGGGAAGCCTGCCGCGCTCGATCTTCGACGCCGCGTACCCGTTGCCGGCGCTCATCGCCAACACTTACGGGGAAATGATGTCGATCCCGCTTTATGACGCCGCGGTGATGTTCGCCGCGCTCATGCTGATGTTGATAACCGCCGGGTTCAACATGATCGGCTGGGGACTACTGATCCGGACGCTCAGGAGAGAATGGTGATGAGAAGACGGAAGCTAAAGGAAAAAATATTCACCGCACTGATGGTCTTTTCAACTGTCGTCGTGATCGGTTGCCTGGCGGCGATCATATTAACCATACTTATTAAAGGTGCGGCCGCTTTGAGCCTTGATATGCTGATAAAGACGCCGGAAGGCGGATATTACATCGGCAAAGGTGGAGGCATCCTCAACGCGATCCTCGGCTCGCTGGCGTTGGGGATAGGCGCGACCTTTATTTCGGCCGCTATCAGTCTGCCGGTGGTATTCTATCTCAATCTTTACCGTAAGAAGCGTTCCAAACTGGGGATGATGATAAGGTTCTTTCTCGATGTCCTCTGGGGGATTCCTTCGGTCGTGTACGGCGCGTTCGCTTTTTCGGTGATGGTAATGCTCCGCCTGCCGGCATCGCTGCTGGCGGGGATGTTCACGGTCGGGTTAGTGATAATGCCGATCATGGCGCGGAGCATGGACGAAGCGCTCAAGATGGTGCCGGAAGAACTGAAGGAGGCATCGTTGTCGATGGGTGCGACCCGTCTAGAGACGGCATTGAAAGTAGTGTTCCGCCAGGCGTTGCCCGGCATCATCACTGCGGTGCTGATAGCGTTCGGACGCGGCATCGGCGATGCCGCCGCGGTCCTGTTCACCGCCGGTTTCACCGATTCGCTTCCCGGATCGCTTCTGCGGCCGGTCGCTACGCTTCCGCTGGCGATATTCTTCCAGCTGGGGACGCCTTTCCCGGAGGTGCAGGAAAGAGGATACGCTTCCGCTTTTGTACTGATGGTCATCGTCCTAGGCATCAGTATCGCCGCCCGTATGCTTTCAGGCCGCTTCACCAAGCATGTGGTAAAATGAAAACGATGGAGAACAGACCGCATATCAGTGTCCGTGCCCTCAGCGTCGCTTATGGCGGAACTGAGGTCTTAAAGCGGGTCAATCTCGATATCCCGGACAAGCAGCTTACCGTCATCATCGGCCCTTCCGGCTGCGGCAAGACCACGCTCCTCAAGTCGTTCAACCGCCTGATCGACGCCACCGAAGGGGTCAAGATAACGGGGGAAGTACGAGTGGACGGCGAGAACATATTCGATCCAAAAGTGGAAATAACAGAAGTAAGAAAAAAAATGGGATTGCTGTCCCAGAAGCCGTTCCCGCTCCCGATGTCGATCTACGACAACGTGGCGTTCGGCCCGCGCATTCACGGGACAAGGGATAAAAAGATGATCGACGGGATCGTGGAGCATTATCTTAAAGAAGCGAGCCTTTGGAACGAAGTGAAGGACCGCCTGCATAGCTCGGCGGCACGCCTTTCGGTGGGTCAACAACAACGGCTGTGTTTGGCGCGCGGTCTGGCGATCCGGCCGGAGATCATCCTGGCGGACGAGCCGACCTCGGCGCTCGACCCGAATTCAAGCCGGCATATCGAAGAACGTTTTCTACAGTTAAAGAAGGAGTATACAATCGTAGTGGTTACGCACATTCTGCGCCAGGCCCGCCGCCTGGCCGATTACGTGGTTTTCCTTTACCTGGGAGAGCTGGTCGAGCACGGGCCCGCCCGGGAATTTTTCGAAAGCCCGAAACAAGAACTTACCCGGGAATATCTCAAGGGAATAATCAGCTAGGGTTGCCCGTCAAACGGCGATGGCATATAATAATGTAATGCTGAACCTTGCGCTCGCTTTCTTTTCGGCGCTCATTCTGTCGCTTATACTTACGCCTGCCATGATCGTGGCAGGCGGCCGGTTCGGTTTTGTCGACCAGCCGGGCAAGCGGAAGATACATGCCAATCCCACGCCGTTGCTCGGCGGTGCCGCCGTGTTCCTTTCGATCGCCATTTCTGCTGCGATCTTCCTTTATTTCGAGCGTTTCAATTTCTGGGTCATCCTCTTCGCGCTCGCATATGTGCTTTTTGGCCTGATCGATGACCGGGGAATAAATATCCGCGCCCGCTACAAGATCTGGACCCATCTCCTGTTCTCCCTGCTTTTCGTTCTTGCTTCCGGCATCGAGCTCCGTTTCTTCGGCAATTCGATCATCAATCTTCTGCTGACGATCGGGTTCATGACGTTCCTGACCAATTCCATGAACATGCTGGACGGGATGGACGGACTGGTGGGAGGGGTATCTGCGATCGCCGCTTTTTTCTTTTTTCTGCTGGCTCTCAACGGGCGGCAGACCGATCTGGCGATGCTGTCGATCATAACGCTTGGCGCCTGCATCGGTTTTTTGCGGTATAACTTCAACCCGGCCTCGATCTTTCTGGGAGAGGCGGGGGCAACGCTGCTGGGGTATATCCTGGCGCTGCTGGCGATCAAACTCAATGTGACCGGTCTCTGGGATATCGCCCTTTACCTGCACATAACCCGACTGCAACTGGTGACGTTCATACTGCCCCTTATAATATTGGGGATACCGATATTCGATACCTACTTCGTTTTCACCAACCGTTTCCTTCACCATATCAAGTTCAGCCAGCCGGGCAAGGACCATTCCCACCATCGGATCCACCTGATGGGCCTTTCGCAAAAGGGAACGGTGCTTACATTATATACGGTCCAGTTCGTGCTCGGGGCGATCGCCCTGGCAATGGTAAATGCAGGCGTGCAGCAATTCTTCGCCCTCTGCGCGATCGTCGCGGCCCTGGCGGTCTTTGCCTGGACCTTCCTGACGCAAGTTCAGGTCTACTGAAACGATTCTGTGATATAATTATCCACAATATGGTTAAAAAGACCGACAAGATCATCATTGCCGGCGCCGGGCCGGTGGGATGCTATCTGGGGCAGCTGTTAAAACATTACGGGTTCAACCCGTTGATACTCGAAGAGCACTCCGAAGTTGGAAAGCCCGTTTCTTGCGCCGGGATCGTGGGTAAGGATGTATTTTCCGACATGGTACTTCCGCCGTCGCGGAAGACCATCCTGAACACCATCGACGGGGCAAAGATATCATATAACGGCAGCGGTTTTTTACTTAAACGTCCGCAGGTCGCTTTCATCATCGATCGCGCCGCGTTCGACAAAGAACTTAGCCAGGGACTGAAGATCGAATTCAATACCCGGTTACTAGAGGTCGACCGTTCTGGCCCGGGATACCGGCTCAAGACCAGCAACGGCGAATATTACACAGATATACTGATCGGAGCCGACGGCCCCAATTCCAAGGTCCGCAGATCGCTCAACTTTTCGCATAACATGAAACTTTACAAAGGCCTGCAGTATCGCATGCGGATCGACATCCCCGACAGTGACCGCGTCGAAGTGAGCTATGTAAAACCTTTCTCTCTCTTCACCTGGGTCATCCCGGAAGGAAAGGGCGTGATCAGGGTGGGAACGATATGCGATAAGCCGATCGCGGAGCTGGACCGATTTATAAAGGAACATAAGTTGAAAGGGGAGATAATCGAAAAGAACGCCGGACCGATCCCGATCGGTACCTGCCAGCTGGCAAAAGAAACGACCGCGCTGGTGGGCGACGCCGCCTGCCAGATCAAGCCGATCACTTCCGGCGGCATCTATTACGGGATGAAGTCCGCCGAACTGCTGGCCGAGGCGATAAAGGAAGGCCACCTTGCGAATTACGAGAGAAAATGGAACGACGAGTTCGGGCAGGAGATACGCTTCTGCCTGCTGGCCCGTTACATCATGGAAAATATGAGCGAAGAAGTGGTGCAAAAGGTCTTCGATTACGTCAAGGACAACGCGCCGCTGATCGAGAGGGTGGGCGATTTCGAGAACCATTCCACCGTCTTCTGGTCGCTCATGTCCAACCCCCGGACCTATCCGACCATCGGGAACGTGATGCTGGAGGTGATGACCAAACCCCGCATCCTTTTACGCCTCTTCCGCCGCAAATAATTGCGTTTTGACTGAAATTTCCCGCACCCTCCGCCGATAAAAAAGCGGAGGTCTTAAATTGGCCAGAGGAATCGATACGAATTTCAGAGCGCGAATACAGTTCGATCGCCAGAGGATCGCACCCGATCTTTCCTTGAAAACGAACCTCGATACAGGAAGAATGAAGCTGCCGATGTACGGCCGCGGATCTTCGAACCTCGGAGATATCCGACAGATCAGGGGCGGGCGTTCATGGGGGAACGAAGCCGGATTCATTGACCTGAGAATGTTCAATGGCAAGGGACTGCTTACGGCGATGACGCTGGGAGCGCTTGCAACAGAGATCGCCTACAAGCTGGAAGTGGCTCCTTATGTGCAGGATAATATCTCAGGCAGCTACTTAGCCCATGAATACCTCATTCCCATACTTGTCGGTGCCGCTGTCGGAATACCTTTCACACTGCTTACCTCTCTGATGTTCACTCCTAAAAAAGAGCAGGCAGCCAATAAAAAAGACCGCACTAATAGCAATGACAGTTTGATCCCGACCATCGCCAATATCAAACCGGCGGGGAATGCCGCGACCGTTCAGAGCATGGTCACGGCAGTGCAACCACCGGTTAACGCCCCTGCATCTGCTCCGGCTATTGCCCCTGTATCTGTCCCGGCCACGGGAACGGAATCAACGGCAAACGCGCCTAAGAGCATCGAGCTTGATCTTTCGTTCACGGAGGCTCCGCAATCGGCCCCGACGAGGAAAGCGATCCCGCCCGCGGAACCGCAGACGTTGAGAAGGATCGGAACCGCGTCGGATGATACCCCATCCAGTGGCCATATCAGCCTAGGAACGCAGGATATCCTTATGCCGAACGGTTACACCGCCGCTCAGGCGGCGCTGATCCGTCAAAGGATGACGGAACTGGAAGATTCGATCGTAAAAAAGGTGAAAACGGCTTTTAACCGCGCGGAATTCCTGGAAATACTTAAAGGCGACGGCAAGAACTACCAGCGCGTTCCCGGCCATGAGCAGTACCGCGTCCTTGGCCCGCTGGGTAAGGGCGGAATGGGAATGATCATCCTCGCCTACGACGAAGTATTGAAGCGGTATGTCGTGATCAAGCGACCGATCTCCCAGGAACAGAGCGTGGTCAACCGATTCCTGCAGGAGGCGACCGCGCTTTCCCAGGCGGGCAGGGACAATAACAACATCATGCAGATCTTCCATCCGATCATGAAGCCCACCACCGCTTTCGTGGCGGAACTGATCGACGGCATCACTATTTCGCAATTGAGGAAAAAGGTCGGGATCGAACCGGGTGAAGCGATGATCATCATCATGTATATGCTTAACGCGCTCAAGGCAGCGCATGATCAGGGTGTGATACACCGCGACATCAAACCGGCCAATATCATGTTCACAAAGGAAGGGGTACTAAAGCTGGTAGATTTCGGCCTGGCCAAAAATCTCCAGGACAACAGCGACAATACCGCGGCCGGCAGCGTGATGGGAACCCCCGATTACATGGCGCCGGAGAATCTGCGAAAAGGGTCAAAGAAAGTTGACCATCGCGCTGACATGTATTCCGTCGGGATCCTCCTTTACTACCTGATAACAGGGGAAACGCCACGCAAATTCAGCCAGATGGGGACCAACGAAGGTATCGCGGAAGCGGTGCTCTTCGCTAACCGGGACGAGGAAAGAGCGATCCCGGATTACAAGAACATACCCGCGCCGGTAGTGCGGTTCCTCGACCGGATAACCGCGAAACATCCGGAACAGCGTTTCCAGGACTATAAGGAAGCGCTGCGCGAAGCGAATCACGTATTGAGCGAGATCATTTAACGGCAGGGGAGTTCGGGTGGTCGAGCGGGTAATTTCAAATCGAATGAAATTATCCGCATCAAATGACGATAAATATATGGAAATAAGCGGAAATATAAGATAAACGGGAGGAATTGTAATGGGTTATATCGCTAATGTTACTTTGACTAGAGGATGGGGAAAAGCCGATGCACGGTTCGGGGTTGAACTCAACGGCTTGGGCCGTTTGATGAATGGGCTGGGGCTTAAATTGAACAAAAGCGTACTTGCCAATGCGGCATTTTACACTCCGGCCGCGGGCTCGATCATCGGGGCGTTATATGTCCATCAGACCATTGACTTGATCGCGCCGCATCTGACCACTTTTACCGGCATGGATATCGTTGCTCTCTCGACCGTGCTGGCGACGGCAGTGGTAAAGCGTCTTTCAACGAAAGCAAAAGGGCTCGATCCTTCCACTACCGCGCTAAAATCTCCGGCCGCTCCGATCGTGACTGGTACGCCTGTGGCCCCCGCGGCTCCTATCGCTCCAGCTGTCCCCGCGGCTCCTGCGCGGACCGCGGCCGAAGTAAAGACCGAGCTTGACCAGGTTACCGCGAGCATGCCGAAACTGGTTGCCGACAAGAAAGCGGCGGACGCGGAATTCAAGACCGCAGAAGAGAATTATTCCAAAGCGGACGCTGAGTTCACCGACAATTATTACACCACCACCGATGCGTCAAAAAAAGCGTCCCTAAAGAAGAACATGGAAGCGCTTAAAAGCGCGATGGACAAAGCGGCAGAAAAAAAGAAAGCGGCAATGGAAGCACTTTCGGCCGCACGCTCAAAATATGAGGTCCTTACCGAAGAACTGAAAAAACTGGGTGGTGTGCCGGCCCCGACTCCAGTAGCTCCCGCGCCAACCCCGGTAGCTCCTGCTCCAGCCCCAGTGGCTCCTGTGCCGGCGGCTCCCGTTCCCCCGGCCCCTGCACCTGCGGCCCCGGTTGTTCCGGCACCGGTCGCTCCCGTGACCGTGGCCTTGAAACCGGCAGCGGATGATAAAGGAACGCAGGAAAAACTGGCCGCGGCAGATGCGGAGATCAAAAGACTGCAGGCGGAAAAGGCGGCATTATCGGGCCAATTAGCGATAGAACCGACGGTCATGTCGCAACGCCCGATTGGCGCAAGGATCTCTGAGCTTCCCCCGCCTCCTCCAGGCAATCCGAGCGGCATGAGCCTTAATATCGAAGACATGGATGCTCTGGTCGGACAAGTGCCGGCCGGCGCGCCAAAAAGTGATAAGGAACCGGAATCCGGTATCCCTGTCTCTCTTTCCGACTCGGAAGTAGTAGTTGAAGATGATGGAAAGACAGCCGGCTCGACCAAGGCGGTTGATCCCGCCAGCGGTGACCTGGCGCTTTCAAAAGCGGCGAACGGGCTGGATGCTCTCTCCAACGCCGATCCACGTGTCAAAGCTCTGCTCGATGCCAAAAAGTATGGCGAGCTGGATGAATTGCTGCAGTATGGGGAATTTGGCGCCAACGTGACTGAAGACATGATCACGGACGCGGCCAATGTGCTGCAGGCATTAATGAAATCCTAAGGAGTGATAGCAACATGATTGCAGGGTCAAGTAATGTCCAATTGAACGTAGTCAGGCCGAGCATGTCCCGGCTGCCGCAGAACGTGGTCGATGCCACCAGGTTGCTGGTAAGACCGGAATCCGGCACGACCGTAGATATGCGGAAGGCCGCGCTTACGCAAGTAATGGCAAGCCCGGAAATCAATCTTTCGGAAAAAAGGACCATCCTGACCTACCTGAGCTTTGATGATGCTTTAAGGACGGAAGTGGGCGCGCAGGTTAAGACCATCGTTTCCGATCCTTTGCTGATAAAGATCGCGTCTCCTATCCGCCGGAGCATACGGCACGACATTATTCAGCAGCTGGCCAACCACGGTCAGATGCTGGACGGCGCTCAGATAGGGGACATGGACGAGGCCAGGGATGTCCTGACCGTACTGTCCGCCGTGCAAAGCCCGATGCAGACCGGCGCGGGAATGATATTTGCCAGACTGTTCCCTGGTGAAGAGATCCCTAACAAGTTACCGTTGATCGGGCGCAAACCGGCCAACGGTGAAAAACCGGCGCCGATCGCCCCGCCGCTTCCCCAGCCGATACCGGTGGTCGACCACGCGAATACGATCGACAACGGTCTTCTGGCTCCGGTAACAGCGATAAAAGGGGAACTTGATTCGCTGCTTACGACCGTGGCCGGCTTGGCCGAAGCGTTCAGGAAAGTGGACGCGGCGCTGGCCGAACATGCAGGGAAAGCGGACGCGATCAAGAAACATTATGATAGCGATCCCGATTATAAGAACGCGGCGGAACGCTTGACCGAGACCATAGAAGAAGTAGCCCGCCGGAAAAAATGGCTGGCGGATAAAAGCAGTGAACTGGGCGACATGACAGCTCCGGCCTATTTCGCTTTTCATGGCAAGCAGTATGATGCTTCGCTGCTTAAACCGATAGAATTACAATATGAGCTTTCGATCCTTCCGGACCAGCTTAAAGTAGAGGTACATACGGTACAGAAGGGGATAGAACTGGCGTCAAAACAGCTGTTGACGATAGTTGACAGCTTTGTAAAACTGCTGCCCGGGATCGTAACCGCTTTCCGGTCCGAAAAAGAGGTGGCAAAGGACCTTGCCGCCTTCGGCCACATACCGGAGATCGTTGAAGCGCATGAAAAACAGATACAAAAAAACAAAGCGGTCAACGATAAGATAGCTGAAGCGCAAAACGTGCTGTTCGAGATAACCGGAAGGATAGAAGAGCTTAGGCTGGCGGCCAATCATCAGGCCGCAAAACCGGCGGCGCCGCAGGCCCCGGTCGCGCCTCCCGCTCCTCCGATTCAGGTGGTCCAGCCGCCGGCAGCTCCGCCGCCGCCGCCAATACCGGTAAAAAAACCGGCAACCCCTCCGCCGCCTCCCGCGGAAGCGTTAGCCGCGCCGGTCCCGCCGCCGATGCCGACGCTGGGAATCGCGGCGCGCGATTATGAAGCGTTCTTCCGTTTTATCATAAACAAGAACGGGGCGGAGCTTAAGGCCAAGCTGCCGCAGATCGTCAACTGGCTTAAAGAGATCAAGGAGTTCGGCAATTCATTCGACGACCTGACCGTAAAGGTGCAGAACGAACCCGACAATCTGATAAGCGAAAAGATCTGCAACGCGATCGCTGCTCGGCTTGGCCCGCTGGCAAGCTCCGGCAACCAGGTGGCCAACGACGCGCTCGAAGCCCTGATAAAGGCGAGTTAAATATAATGAGCGAGCAGATAAAACTGAGCTTAAATAGAGCCATCCCCTTGCTGGCGGAGCTCGCGGCCAGAAAGAGCCCGATCTCCATCGGAACGAGCTATTCCACGATGAGCGATGCCGCGCTCGAGGCGGAGTTGCGCGGCCTGGCAAAGAATACCCTTCTCGGAACCACCAGAATGCTCAGGACCGGGCTTGATGTTCTGGGTGTGGTGGACATAATGGGCGGTATGCTGGACGACCTGAGGACGAAGGTCGGCAAACTTGAGAATACGCTGATCAACCTGAGCGGGGAAAAGCAGTCATTGGCCGAAGAGCTTGAGAGGAAGACTCAGGAATTGATCGCCGTTCAGAACGAGAATGCGAGGCTTTCTAGATCGGTGCAAGACCTTAAGGGCGAACTCGGCGACGCCCAGCGGGCGAACGCGATCATCGAATCGGACCGGAATGCCGCTAAATCGCAAGTAACCGCTCTGCAGCAACAGATACGCGAGCTGGTACCTCAGATCGAGGCGGCTAACAAACAGCTGGACGCGATCACCGGTTATCTTAAATTGAAGCCGGAGCAGGCCTCCGAAGTCCCGCAAACGATCTACAATATGTTAAAAGAACAGCACGCTGCGGCAGAAAAGGCAAAGGGAGAAGCCGCGACATTAAAGGCCCAACTGGAACAAAAAGAGAATGAATTAAAGCAAAAAGGCATCGACGTAACGTATGTTCAGAAAGCGGTGCTCGATATCGTGGAGGTTCTCGCCGGAGATCGCGACGATCTAAAGATCGACTGGGCGATCGAAAAAGTAAAAGAAATGAAAAATGTACTGCTCGAGCTCACCACTGAGATGGGGATGCTTGAGCATCTGGACAATATCGGATTAGCGCTGGGAAGAGTGAAAGCGAATGCAAAATTAATGAAAGAAAGAGGGACCCAGCTAAGCACCGCCTTAGGTGAAAAGCTCAAACTTTCGGATAAGATCGACGCGCTCGAAGCCCAGCTTAGGCAGGCGCAGCTGGTGCAAAACCAATCGGCGCCGGCCGTCCAGGCCGAACCGCTACAGCAGGCGCAGAACGTGCTATATTTCAACGATCCGGCCGACTTGAGGGATTTCCTGGGAAATAATCCGGACGATACCGATCCGCAGGTACTGGCCGCGGTTCGCGATTACCTGGAAGGCTTTTCGACCATCGGGAAAGATATGGCCGATGTCGCCAGGGAGATCATACGGGAGAACGAGAATCTCAGCGAACTGCACGCGCGGCTGGTAGGCAAACTGGTGGCGCTGAGCCGGAACACCAACGATCAGGTACTCGGTGGAAAAGCGGTCGAATTCTTAAAACAGTTCGATCCCAATATCCAGATCAGCGTTTCCGCCGCACCAAGAGCGAACGAGCCGACCGTGATCGCGGGTGAAGATAAAAAAGTTATCAACGGCCCCAATTATTCGATCAACACCGATCTGGGGACAAAACGTGCTCATAACGAGGATTCCGCCGGATATGCCAAACTGCCGAGCGGAGAAGAAGAGTTTGTGGTCTGCGACGGGATGGGAGGGCACGCGGCGGGGGATGTGGCGTCCCGGATCGGAGTGGACCGGTTCTTAAAGGCGATGATCGAAGGTAAAGGGCGGTTCGATGCGGTGACCACCGCGAACCAGGCGATCTGCGACGAGATCAACGGCGACGCCGCTAAAAGTAACATGGGATCGACGCTGGCCGCACTGGGGATCGACCATAAAGGGATGGTAGCATATGCTCTGCATGCCGGAGATTCGAGGGTCATGGCGATCGATGCGTCAAAAGGAGTGATGCTTACCCGCGATCACAGCCAGAAGATGATGATGTTCAACGTGGACTTGATGCAGAACGCCGAAGGTCCGGACGAATCGGCGGCAAGAGCGAAGAGGCTGAACATTGAAATGGATGATCAGGTCCTTGGGCGGATCCAGGTCCCAAAACCATACATCACCGATGAAGAAGCGGACCAGTTCGACAACTGGGAATTCGCAGCGAAGAACGTTATTACCTCAGGGTTAGGCGGGATCAACTACGACAAACGCAGGAGCATGGTCAATCTGCCGACCTATGTAACACTTTCGCACATCGCACTGAAGCCGAGCGCGAATCCGACCATGTTCCTGATCTTTTCCGATGGCGCGGTCGACGGGGCGATGCGGATGAGCAAGATCACCGAGATCACGCGCTATAACAATTTCGATCCGGCAAAGACCGCCGAAATGGTAAAGCAGTACGCGCTGGACGGCGGTTCAGCCGATAATGTAACGGTCGTCGCGGTAACCGTGCCTTACGCGATAGATTATGACAATATAACGCTTACGGAATTCGTTTCGCACGAGGGTATGTACGCGGATCAGATGGAAATGAAACGGGAAACGAAACGGACCGAGCTGGCGGAACAGGCGGCGCAGGCGGCGGCATCAAAGGCGAACCAGGCTACCAGAGAACAGCTGTCGGCGATCGCGGCCGGTCAACCGGAATGGAAAAAGAGAGTGGCGAAGCACAAAATGACCAGAGGGTTCTTCTCTTCGGACTTTGAAGCGCTCACTCACTATTTCGATCAATCCGATATCACGAAAGAAGCGATGGAACAGCTTTTGACCGCGGTCATGGATGCTACCAAATCAAAACAGGTCAACATCCATCTGTCGAACAATCTGAAGGGGACGGAGATCGCGAACCTCGCTCCGGCCATTGCCGGTGAGCTGAAAAGAATGGGCAAAAAGTTCAGGTCCGATATCTATATTTTCCGCTCCGGGAACGGCGGCGTGGGCATCATACTGGACCAACTGCCGCCTAATTATCAGCAGTACTTTTAAGAAATTACTTGCAGGGAAATTCCCCTTTTATAATATTTTTCACTCATGATATAATTGCGCTGTGAAAAAGTGCGCTTTGAACTTCCAGCAGCTGGTCGCTAACCTTAACGATTACTGGGCGGGGCAGGGGTGCGCGGTGCGTTTCCCTTACGATCTTGAAAAAGGGGCCGGCACCATGTCGCCCGCTACTTTCTTCGGCGTTCTGGGAGATAAGACCTGGAACGTCGCTTATATCGACCCGGTCCGGCGCCCCACCGACGGCCGCTACGGCGAGAACCCCAACCGGCTTTTCCATTATTTCCAGTACCAGGTGATCATGAAGCCGTCACCACTCGACATCCAGGAAAAATATCTAGGGAGCCTGCGTGCGATCGGGATCGAGCCCAAAGACCACGACGTCCGCTTTGTGGAAGACAACTGGGAGTCGCCCACGCTCGGCGCCTGGGGAACAGGATGGGAGGTTTGGGCGGAGGGGACGGAGATCACCCAGTTCACTTATTTCCAGGAATGCGGCGGATACCCGTGCAAGCCGGTATCGTGCGAGATCACTTACGGACTGGAGCGGATCGCGACCTTTATCCAGAAGGTCAATTCTGTCTACGAGGTTAAATGGAACGACACCGTCAAATACGGCGATCTCTACCTCCAGTCGGAGCGGGAACATTCCAAATATAATTTCGAGGAAGCCAGCATCGAAGCGCTCGGGCGGCTGTTCGAGCTCTACGAAAAAGAAGCGGCCGAAATGATCAAGCGGGAACTG
>DATJPS010000085.1:0-8746 GCA_035506255.1 Candidatus Omnitrophota bacterium
CTTCCCCCTTACATCGAGAACGTAGAGAGCAGGAAGTCGAGCGTAGAAAATAGATATCAGACCGTGTACGCAAAGACGGAAGGGGCATCGGCGGCGCCGACCGCCGGGCTGCATTTTACGCCGGAATTGCTGGAAAAGATAAAAGCAAAAGGGGTCGGCATAACCTATGTTACGCTCCACACCGGGCTGGCGACCTTCAAACCGGTCTACGCCGAAAATATTGAAGAACATAAGATGTTCTTCGAGCGTTACGAGGTCGGACCGGAAACGATCTTGGCGATCAAAAAGGCAAAGCGGGTGATCGCGGTCGGAACGACGTCGGTGCGGACACTGGAGACGATCGCGGGGCAGCTGTCAACGGGGAAACTATCAACGGATTTTACAACGGATCAACGGATAGTTGGGGAGACGGACCTTTTTATCTATCCGGGATACAAGTTCAAGATCGTAGACGCCATGATCACCAATTTCCATTTCCCGAAGTCGACGCTGCTGATGCTCGTTTCCGCTTTCGCGGGAAAGGATCTTGTTTTCCGGGCCTACAAAGAGGCGATGGAGAGCGGGTACCGGTTCTTCAGCTTTGGCGACGCGATGCTTATTGTTTAAGCTCAACTTTCAGCGAAAGCCCCTGCGAAAATTCTTCCGGTGCCAGCCACTGCTCCCGCCCCAGGACCTCCAGTTCGACGTATTGATGGAACGAATTGAAGAATATTTCCGCCGCTCCCTTATGCGGATAAGGACCTTCCGTCACCGGGAAACTGTGCTGTAATAGCATCCCGTTCTGATAAAGCGACCTGATCTTCCCGTTGACGGCGGCCGGATCGAACGACAAACCGAGCTTGAACATCGGGATGTCCAGGCCGGAACCCAGCGCCAGCGTCCAGATCCCTTTGTCCTCTTCCGTGACGAGGCCGGGGACCCGGTACGGGTCGCCGAACTCCCGGAAAACGGTAGGCCGCTCCCGCAGCGGGCCGACCGTGATCGAGACCGGCCGCTTGACCTGTAGCAGGTCCCAGGGGGCGACCAGTTTTCTTTCGCGCGAATGGTTGGCGATTCGGTCGGTGATGCTCGTCCCTTCCGTCCCCGCCGGATCGAACCGGATCAAACGGGCTACCCGCAAAAGGGTCTCGCGGTCCACCGGGCTGCAAAGCACAACCGTATTGCGGTCGGCTTCTTCCAGCGAATACTCGCCAAGATCGAGATCGAGGAACGGGACCATCCCTTCGCCTTTGCCGTCTTTACCGAACAAATTCTGCGGCGCCGGCCAGCATCTTCCCCCGCCCAGGTTCACCTGCTCCCATTTGACTTGGCTTCTTTCCATTTTAAGCAGGCCGGGAAGGGCGGCGATCACCTCGGGATTGGAATCAATGGCGTCGAACGAGCCGCGGCATAAGCTCATGATCCGCCCGCCGTTCGCCGTCACGGTCGCGGAAAAATGGGTCTTGGGATTGATGTAAGTGCAGTAACGGATGCCGGGGAGCCCATGGTACATGTCGGTCCGGCAAGTCAGTTCACCGTTCACGCTTGGTCGTCCTTTATTTCCATATATCGATTTCCGCGATTTCCGGCCGGAATTTCACCGTCCGGCTTTCCAGTCCCTTACACTATATGCTAACATTAAGAAAGAGATGTTTAAATTCGAGATCTTAAAAAAGTCAAAGAAGTCCAGAGCGAGGGTGGGAAAACTTACCACCGATCACGGTGTGGTCGAAACCCCTAACTTTATGCCGGTGGGGACGCAGGGAACGGTCAAGACGATGTCGCCTCGCGACCTCAATGAGATCGGATCGCAGATCATTCTCTCCAACACCTATCATCTTTTCCTCCGGCCGGGACCGGAGGTCATCAGGGAGGCGGGCGGCCTCCACAAGTTCATGAACTGGGACAAGCCGATCCTGACCGATTCCGGCGGATTCCAGGTCTATAGCCTGGCGGAAAAGCGGAAAGTGACCGACGACGGGGTGGAGTTCCAATCGCATATTGACGGGACCAAACATTTTTTCACGCCGGAAAAGGTGATCGACATCCAGTCGGCGTTCGGCTCCGACATCATGATGCCGCTCGACGAATGCGTCCCGTTCCCATGTGATAAAAGAGTTGCGACCGAAGCGCTGATCAGGACGACCAATTGGGCAATGCAAAGCAGGCGATACGTTAGCGGCGGAAAACCGATACCTGGAACGCTGTTCGGCATCGTACAGGGGAGCACCTATCCCGATCTTCGCAAACGCTCCGCCGAAGAGATATGCGCGCTCGATTTTCCCGGTTACGGCATCGGCGGGCTTTCGGTGGGCGAGCCGCAGGAAGAGATGTTCGGCATGCTCGAAGTCCTTTCGCAGGTGATGCCGGAAGACAAACCCAAACATTTGATGGGGGTCGGGTTCGCCAGCGATATTCTCGGCGCGATCGATTTTGGCATGGACCTTTTCGATTGCGTCATCCCGACGCGGCTGGCGCGGCACGGCTCGTTCCTCACGCTCGAAGGAAAGACGAGCATCCGGAACGCGCGGTTCGAACGCGACTTCACTCCCATCGACTCGGAATGCGATTGTTACGCCTGCAAAAATTTTACCCGCGCTTACATCAGGCATCTCTTCTGGGCGCGGGAAATACTTTCGATGCAGCTGCTCACCATCCACAACCTCCGCTTCTTCATGCGGATGCTCGCAAAGGTGCGGGCCGACATCCTGGCCGAGTAATCTGTTATAATAGAAGGTGGCGTGCGCCCGTAGCTCAATTGGATAGAGTGTCAGCCTCCGGAGCTGAAGGTTGTGGGTTCGAGCCCCACCGGGCGCAATTTGCCAAATATTTCGGCATCTGATATAATTGCAAAGTTCCATCATGAAGAAGAACATCAACCAGTTCCGCATACTGATCCTCCTCGCCATCATCGGCGTGTCCATTTACTGCATCTATCAGTTCCCGATCAACCTGGGCCTTGATCTCCAGGGCGGCACCCGCCTGGTGTTCGAAGGCCAGGATACCGACAAGGTCAAGGTCTCCGACGACAGCATGTCGGGCGTAGTGGCGGTGGTCCGCGGCCGGATCGACGCGCTCGGCGTGACCGAACCGATCATCCAGCGCAAAGGGAAGGAGCAGGTCATCGTCGAGCTCCCCGGCATCAAAGACCCCAACCGCGCCATCGGCCTGATCGGCGATACCGCCCAACTTGAGTTCGCGGAAGCGGAATGGGCCCCGGGCGACGAGTCCACGCTCACCCCCGCGAAGATAAAGGAATTCTACGGCCCCGACGCTTATCTGGGGCATGTTTCGGAAGGGCACGGCGGGCAGGAAGGATACGAAAGGCCGATCATCATCAAGAAGACGGCCCTCACCGGCGCCGACCTACGAATGGCCTATCCGCAGGTGGACGAGTACGGCAACCCGAGCGTCGGGTTCGAGATGAACGCGGAAGGGGCGAAGATCTTCGCCGAAGTCACTTCTCGCAGCGTCGGCAAACCGATCGCCATAATCCTGGATAAAAAAGTGATCTCCGCTCCCAATGTGAAGACCCCGATCACCGAAGGGAAAGGGATCATAACCGGCAACTTCACGCCGGAAGAGGTGAAGGATTTTGTGATCAAACTTAAAGCGGGCGCCCTGCCGCTGCCGATCAAGATCGTGGAGACCCGGATCGTCGGGCCGACGCTGGGACAGGACTCGATCCACCGGAGCTTCATCGCGGGCGTGATCGGCCTGCTCATCATCATTACTTTCATGATCGTCTATTACCGGCTTCCCGGGTTCCTGGCCGATATCGCGCTCCTGATCTATTCCGTCTCGACCCTCGCCATTCTTTGCGTCATGCACGCCACACTCACCCTGCCGGGCATCGCCGGCTTTCTCCTTTCGATCGGCATCGCGGTCGACGCGAACGTCATCATCTTCGAAAGGCTGAAAGAGGAGCTTCGGCTGGGGAAGACGGTCAAATCCGCGATCGAAACGGCGTTCGACCGGGCGTTCTCCGCCATCCTTGATTCCAACGTCACCACCGTGATCGCGGCGGTAACGCTCTTCCTGGTCGGGACCGGCACCATCAAGGGCTTCGCGGTGACGCTGGCGGTAGGTATCGTGGTATCGCTGCTGACGGCGATCCTGATCACCCGGATGATGCTCGATATGATGGTGGACGGCAAGGTCCTGACCTCGCCGGACACGAAGTTGTTGTACAAATGAACATAATAAGGAAATATAAATTGTGGTTCCTCTTCTCCGGCACGCTGATTGTGCTCAGCCTCGTCACTTTGGTCTTTAACGGCATGGTGCGCGGCAAGGTGATGAACTTCGGGATCGACTTCACCGGCGGCACCATCCTCAACCTCCGCTTCACCCAGCCGACCAATGTCGGCCAGGTGCGCGGGATCCTGGACGAGTACAAACTGGGCGAAGCGAGCATCCAGAAATCGGGCGACAACGATTTCCTGATTCGGCTGGAGCCGATCGAGCCCGAAGTCAGGCAGAAGATCGTCGATGAGGCGGGGACCAAGCTGGGCGGAGTGGAACTGCTGGAGGCCGACACCATCGGCCCGGTGATCGGCTCCGAGCTGCGTTCCCAGGCGATCTGGGCGATCATCCTGGCCAACGGATTGATACTGCTTTACCTTTCGTTCCGGTTCGAGTTCATTTACGCGCTGGCGGGAGTGCTGGCGCTGATCCATGACGCCACTATTACCACCGGTTTCATGGCGTTCCTTTACCGCAATATCGATGTCACTTTCGTGGCCGGCATCCTTACCATCCTCGGTTATTCGATCACCGACACGGTCGTGATCTTCGACCGGATCCGCGAAGATCTGAGGAAACCGGGCGCGGGTAAAAAGCCGTTCGCCGACCTGGTCAACCAGTCCATCTTCTCCACCCTGGCGCGGAGCATCAACACCGTGCTGACCGTCATCATCATGGTCCTTTCGCTGCTGATCTTCGGCGGCGAGAACACCCGCGACCTCTGCATCCTGCTTTTGATCGGATTCAGCTTCGGCTGCTACTCGTCGATCTTCATCGCTTCTCCGATCGTGGTCCTCTTCAGCGGGAGGAAGTGACCGTTCCGGCCTGAGGCACGCGCGTTTCCCGGCCTCTCAATTGGAAACCGCGGCGATTATTTGATATAATACCGCCGTGGCAAAGAAGAAAACCCAGCAAAACTTAGAGCCTTCGCCTTTCCAGCAGGACCTGGCGGGGATACTGCTCATAGCGTTCGCGATCTTCATCCTGGTCTCCAACTTTTCCTCCTCCACCGGCCTAGTCGGTCTGTATATCGTTAAGCTGGCGTTCCGCTCCATCCTGGGGATGGGGATCTACATCCTGCCGTTCTTCATCGGCCTTTACGGCGCGATCATGCTTTTCCGCCGCGAGATCAAAGAGCTCAAGATCAGGTTGACCGGGCTTTCCATCCTGTTCATCACTTTCATCACTTCCGCTCAGTTCTATTCCCCTTTTTATTT
Source organism: Candidatus Omnitrophota bacterium (assembly GCA_035506255.1). GTDB lineage: Bacteria > Margulisbacteria > WOR-1 > XYC2-FULL-46-14 > WPAF01 > CAIYXV01. The sequence goes on from DATJPS010000085.1 coordinate 5,442, forward strand.
TAAGTCCGAATCCAGGTTCGCCATCATCCAGGGGGCGGGCGGGTTCATCGGTTTTTGTTTTAAGTACGCGCTGGAGCGGACGATCGGCAACATCGGCGCGTACATTCTTTTAAGCTCGCTCGCTTTCATTTCCATTTTATTGGTGATGAACGTCACGGTGATGGGGCTGCTCGCTTACCTTAAGGCGGTGCTGACGCTTCCCCGGATGCCGCAGATGCCGGAGCGTAAAAAGCCGGTAAAGGAAAAGAAAGAGCGGTTGATCGTTCCCGAAGATACCAAGTCGATCGCCTCGCAGATGCCGCTGATAAAAGAAATGCCGAAGGAAGTGGTGGAGTTCCCCGCCCCCGTCCATCTGGATGTGGAGACCGCCACCGCCAAGAAACCGGAAACGGTGGAAGAGGTGGTGGTGGTGGAATCGGGAGATAAAGAATCGCGCGACCGGAAAAATTATATAAAGTACAAGCTTCCGCCGCTCGATCTGCTCGACGACCCGACCGAAAAGGACCGCGAACGCCAGAACAAACTGCGCGAAGTGACGGAAATGCGCCAGCGCCTGCTGGAAGAAACGCTCGGCTCGTTCGGAGTGGAGGCGCGCGTCGTCTCCATCAACCAGGGGCCGGCGGTAACACGCTACGAGCTGCAGCCGGGGCCGGGGGTGAAGGTATCGCGCATCGCCAACCTGGCGGACGACATCGCGCTCAACCTGGCGGCGCAGGGAGTGAGGATCGAGGCGCCGGTGCCGGGGAAGTCGGTGGTCGGTATCGAGGTCCCCAATACCTACGTCACGCCGGTAAGACTGAAAGAGATCATCAAGCCGAACGAGTTCCAAAGGAACCCGTCGAAGCTGTTCGTCGGGCTGGGCAAGGACCTGGCCGGATCGCCGATCTACGGCGACCTGGCGAAGATGCCGCATTTGCTGATCGCCGGCACCACCGGCTCCGGCAAGTCGGTCTGCGTCAATTCGCTCATCATTTCCATCCTCATGCGCGCCAAACCGGACGAAGTGAAGTTCATCATGATCGATCCGAAGATGGTGGAATTGAACGGCTATAACGATATTCCGCACCTGCTGGCCCCGGTGGTGACCGAGGCGCGCCGCGCGGCGATGACGCTCAAGTACTGGGTGGTAAAAGAGATGGAGCGGAGATACAAGACCTTCCACGACGCCGGCGCCAAGAACCTGGAGCACTTCAATTCGCGCGTTCCCAGGGAGGACCGCCTGCCGCTAATCGTGGTGATCGTCGACGAGCTGGCCGATCTGATGATGGCGGCGGCGGCCGACGTCGAAACTACCATCTGCCGCCTGGCGCAGATGGCGCGCGCTACCGGCATCCACCTGGTGATCGCAACCCAGCGCCCGTCGGTCGACGTCATCACCGGTCTCATCAAGGCCAATGTCCCTTCACGCATCGCGTTCGCGGTCGCCACCCAGATCGATTCGCGCGTCATCCTCGACATGTCGGGAGCGGAAAAACTGCTCGGCCGCGGCGATATGCTCTATAACCCGATCGGCGCGATGAAGCCGGTCAGGGTGCAGGGTTCGTTCGTGACCGACGCGGAGCAGGAGCGGATCTTGAAGTACATCAAGGACCAGGCGGAGCCGGAATACCTGGAAGAGATCGCGGCGCTCAAGCTCCCCGACGGCGAGACCCAGAGCCTGGACGAAGTGGACGCCACCGGCCGCGACAACCTGTTCAACGAAGCGGCCAAGCTGGTAGTGGAATCGGGCGTCGCCTCCACCTCTTATCTCCAGCGTAAGATGCGCATCGGCTACAACCGCGCCGCCCGGCTGATGGACGAGATCGAAGGGGCGGGGATCGTCACCAAGCCCGAAGGGGAGAACAAACCGCGCCGCATTCTCGCCAGCCGCGAAACACTCAAGTCGTCCTTCGGGATTGAATGAGGAAATTATCCTCGGCCCTGCTCCTGTTGATTCTGTTCACCGTTCCAGTATTCGCTTTTCCTCAGCGCATCATCTCCACCATGCCGAGCATTACCGAAACGCTCTTCGCATTGGGGTTAGGGGGGAGAGTGGTGGGAGTGACGCAGAACGACGATTATCCGCCGGAGGCCAGAACGATCGAAGCGGTGGGACGCGACACCGTCAACCTGGAAAAGGTGATCTACCTTAAGCCCGACCTGGTGATCATGCTGGAGGACGCGCAGAAGCGCGATGTCGATAACCTCAAAAAGCACGGCCTGCCGGTGATGACGGTGAACCCGCACAGCGTCGGCGAAACGATGGGCTCGATCCTGGAGATCGGCCGGGCCTGCGGCGCGACGGAAGAGGCGGAGCGGGTCGTCGTCGGGATGAAGAAAGCGCTGGCGACGATGGAGACCGATATATTTTTCCGTCCCCGTCCCTCGGTGCTGGTGGTGGTCGGGTACAAACCGCTGGTAGTGGTGGGAAACCAGAATTTTGTCAACGATGTGATAAACCTGGCCGGCGGGAGGAACTCGATCGCGGGCGCGCGTTCCCCTTACCCGGAGATCAACCTGGAAGAACTTTACCGGATCGATCCGCAATATATCGTCCTGCCGCGCGAACCGGCGACCAAAGAGCAGCTGCTTAACGATCCGGTCTGGTCGAAGCTGAGCGCGGTAAAAAATGATAGAATACTTCTGATCGACCCGGACATCCTGTTCCGCCCCGGCCCGCGGATCGTGGGGGCGGTGGGGAGGATCAACCGGTTCATTAATAAATGAGAAACAAAGCATATTATCTTATCGCGTCGTTGCTGGTGATCGCTTTCGCGCTCCTTTTTGTCGGTTCGGTCTGGCTTTCGCCGGGCGAAACGGTCAAAAGCCCCATCCTCTGGCAGGTCCGCGTCCCGCGCGTCCTGCTTTCGGCGCTGGTGGGGGTTATGCTGGCGGTCTCCGGCGTGATGCTGCAGGGCATCCTCAAGAACCCGCTGGCCGATCCGTACATCCTCGGCGTCTCGTCGGGCGCGGGAGTCGGAGCGGCGGTGGCGATCGCCGCCAACCTTTCGTTCGTCTTTCTGGGAATGAGCGCGATCCCGCTTTTCGCCTTTGTTTCCGCGCTGGCAATGGTGATGATCGTCTACAACCTTTCAAAAGTGGCGGAGCGGACGACGCCCGAAACGCTGATCCTGGCGGGCGTTGCCGTATCGGCCTTCGCCTCCGCCGCGCTGGCGCTGATCATCATCATGTCGGGCCAGCTGCAGTCGATCTACTTCTGGCTGCTAGGCTCGTTCTCTGCGGCGAGCTACCGCGAAGTTTTTACCGTCCTGCCTTACGCGGTCGTAGGCATCCTGATCGCCTACTTTTATTCGAAAGAATTGAAC
>DATJPS010000086.1:0-15759 GCA_035506255.1 Candidatus Omnitrophota bacterium
ACCGAACATCACCCATTGGACCGATATTAATAGAAGCATGACCACGGAAAGAGTAACGGTGGAAAGAAGATTCTTCTTTCTCACCATCCCTGCGTAGAAAAAACCGAGTGCAGGAGTCATCAGGATCACGAGCGCGGCGGAAAAAAGAACCCAAGCGGTATCACCCGAATTAATCAAAGCACACCCCCTTGATCGTATTCAGAGGAGGACTATTGCAATTTAGATGCCCATGCCGTATGCACACCATACAACATTATTGTAGATATTCGCATGGATCAGGACATTATTGTCGTTTATAAAGCTTTTTTGCCTCGTTCCCCGGTCCTCACCCTGATCACATTGTCCACCGGGTAAACAAATATCTTCCCATCGCCAGCCTTACCGGTCCGCGCCGCCTCCATCAGGATCTTTACCGCTCTTTCGGCATCGAACTCATCCACTACCAGTTCCAGTTTAAGTTTGGGGAGAAATTCCACCCGGTATTCACCGGCGCGCCATTCGAGCGCGATCCCCTTTTGCGTCCCTCTTCCCTTGACCTCGGTAACGGTCATACCTATAAAACCTTCGTTTTCCAACGCCACTCTGATCTCGTCCAGCTTCTCGGTCCTAATGATCGCCTCGATCTTTCTCATGTCCATTGCTATCCCCTCCTAGTATGCGGATTCGCCGTGCTGCGAAATGTCCAACCCGACATCCTCTTCGTTCTCTCCCACCCTCAAGCTGAATATCGCGTCCACGATCTTCCCGAGTACGAATGACATTATGAACGAGAATACGATCACGACCGCGACCGTGAACGCCTGTATCCCGAACTGCGCGGGGTTGCCGAAGAACAGGCCGTTGGCGCCGGCCGGATTTATCGCCTTTTCAGCGAACAACCCGGTCGCCAGCGCTCCCCAGATCCCGCCGATTCCATGGCAGGCGAATACGTCAAGCGATTCGTCGATACCGGTCTTTGTCCTTAGTATTATCATGTAATATGAAAAGATCGACGCGACCGCCCCGATGATTATGGCCGAAAGAGGGCTCACAAAACCGGACGCTGGGGTGATCGCAACCAAACCTACCACCGCACCCGTGGCCAGACCTAGCACGCTGGGCCGCTTATGGATCCAGCTGATTATCATCCAGGACAAAGCGGCGGCGGCAGCGGCGGTATTAGTAACAACAAAGGCGGAAGTGGCCAGCCCGCCCGAGGTAAGGGCCGAACCGCCGTTAAATCCGAACCATCCGAACCAGAGCAGGAATGCCCCCAGTACCGTAAAAGCTATATTCGAAGGTTCCATCGGGGTCTTCCCATATCCTTTCCTCTTACCTATGATCATTGCGAGCGCAAGCGCGGATATACCGGCGGTTATATGCACTACCGTCCCTCCTGCGAAATCGAGAGCGCCAAGGTTGCGTAACCATCCGCCGATCCCCCACACCCAATGCGCGACCGGCCCGTAAACGAATGTCGCCCATAGAAGAATGAACATAAGAAAGCCGGTAAAGTTTATCCTCTCAACGAATGCGCCGGTGATCAGCGCCGGAGTGATAACGGCGAATGCCAGCTGGAAGACCATGAACGCCAGATGCGGGATGGTCGCCGCATAACCGGCGAACGGAGCCTGCCCCACACCATTCAGCCCCAACCATTCCAACCCGCCAATGATCCCGGCCTTATCCGGACCAAAAGCGATCGAATATCCATAAAGGACCCATTCCACAGAGATCAATGCCAATATCGCGACCGAAAGCATGATCGTGGAAAGGATATTCTTTTTTCTGACCATCCCGCCGTAAAAGAACCCGAGTGCGGGGGTCATTAAGATCACCAGCGCCGTGGAAATCAAAACCCAAGCCGTATCCCCACTATTTATCATAGATCGCACACCACCTTATTAAAATATTCCCGACCCATTACCCATGCTTGTTGCAATTGCCACGCCAGTGCTCATCCATAGAAATATACAATATTGTATATTTAGTCAAAATAAATATACAATATTGGAGTTAAGGGAGGCCGCCATTAATGGTGTGTTTTAAGAGGGCGGCCTCCGCCATTCAGATCAAAGCGCCTTGTCCCCTTCCTCCCCCGTCCTGACCTTTATCGCATTCTCAATGGACGAAATGAATATCTTGCCGTCACCTTCTTTACCCGTATATGCGGCGCTCTTTATCGTCTTTACAATAATGTCCAGATCCTCATCTCTGGCAATGACCTCCAGCCTGGCCTTGTTAAGCAATTCGGTCTTATAGGTCTTCCCCCGGAATTGCTGTTCAACTCCATGCTGCTTACCATATCCTTCGATCTCCATTATCATAAGGCCCTGGTTCCCGATCTTGCGAAGTGCAGTGCAAATCTCCCCTACCTTGCCCGGACGAACGATCGCTTCTATTCTTTTCATATATTTACCCTCCCTCAAATCGCTCCGACTCCGCGTTCTCCGGTCCGAACTCTTAAAGCATCGGAAGCATCGATGACGAATATTTTCCCATCGCCCACATTCCCGGTACGGACCGCCTCGCCGATTATATCCATCACCCGCGGCACATCCCACTCCTTCACCACCAGGTCCACTTTGACCTTAGGCAGGAACGAAATGTTCTCATCCACCGGTGAAACCTCTCCGATCTGACCCTTCTGTCTCCCAAAGCCTTTGACCTTGGTCACGGTCATGCCCATGATATAATCTTCTTCCTTGAGCGCTTGCACTAGAACGTTCAATTGTTCCGGCCGGATCAATCCCGAAACCATTTTCAAATGCGTTGTTTTGCGCGCCGTAGTGACCAGGACATACAGCCCGCTGATCAACGCCCAGGCGCCGGCTATCATAAAGCAGATATATGCTTCGGCACGGGCATCAGGGTTGCCGACGGAATAGAGATAAATGATCGCCACCAGCATGCAAACGTTGGCCACCACCCCCAACGCCGGGATCAGGCGATGCTTAAAGAAACTGAACTCCTTTTTATCTTTGGTGAATGCCACCACCGTCCAGATACAGGTCAGGCCGTAAAGGACGAATGTTCCAAAATTGGAAGCGAGCGTGATCCCGGTCAACCCGACCACCGAACGAACGCCGATCGCCGCGATCACCGAGGTCGCAACGATCAATACTCCCAGCGCTACATGCGGCGTGCTGAATTTACTGTGGATAAAGCTCAACTCGTTCGGCAATTCCCGGTCCTCGGCCATCCCCGCCGTAACCCTCATCGCCGTGTTCATGCAGGAGAGCGTGGTCCCGACAATGGCGATCGCGACCGTGAGCGCCATTGTTATCATCAAACCGAATCCCAGTCCGGGAAATATCGCTTCACCGATCAGCTTAGTTAGGTCCCCGATAGGCGCGCTCGAAGCCGCGGCCGCCGCCATTCCCGTGACCGTGGCCGTTCCGCTCACGGCCGCCAGCTTGTCGCTTACCATAAGCCCCGCGCCCAGATATTCAAAAAGGTACGCCAGCACTCCCTGGATCAAGAGCGAAAGTATGATCGCTTTCGGCAAAGTGGTCTTAGGGTCTTTGGTCTCAGAGGAAAGAGCGGTACAGCTCTCAAAGCCTACCAGTATCAGGATCGCCAGCGTCGATTGCACCAGCACGCCGGTCAAAGAATGCGGCATTACTACGTCAAGCCCTCCGCTGAACGCCCAATGGGTCGCGTGCAATGGATTGGCGATGCGGAACCAGATCGCCAGACAGCTGAAGATCACCAAAGCGGTCAGCTGGATGATATTTATCCAGAGGGCGGTAAGCGTCGAGCCGGTAACTCCGCGATATGCTATGAAACCGGTCACGATCGTGAACAAAACGCCAATGATAGTAAGGGAAAGAATGGACAAGGTTTGTCCCGTGAATTGAGCGTAAATATATCCTATGAGCGTTGCCATCATGGCGACCATGACGCCCGGATATACCCAATAGAATAGATGCGCAGCCCAGCCGGTGACCAGTTTGGCAAAACGGGCAAGAGAGGTCGGCCCGCTAACTTTTTCTTCTTTGCGGTCAAGGAATGCTTTTTCGGCAAAATAGGTAACGCTCGCGAACCCGGCTTCCGGATATATCTTTGCCAGTTCGGCATATGAAAACGCGGTGAGGAAAGCCACTAACAACGCGATCACGATCCCGGACCAAATATCGCTCGCCACCGAAGCGCCGCTAGGGGAGGTCGCCGCGGCCTGCAGTTGGTAAGTTATCCAGAGGAACGCCCCCGGAGCGATCAGTGCCATGGCATTGATGGTCGCTCCCAACAGACCCAGCTTAGGTTTCTCGGCCGTTTCCTGTTCGATCCTGGTCATAAAAACCACCCCTTCCAGTTATTATTTCCGAACACTATATATTGATGTCCATCTGTGATGTCAGCGTCGGTTTTGCACCGTTGTTATATGTACCGTATCCGAACAACACAGAAGTATTGGAAGCAAAAGCCCATGAGAACCCATAGAACGTCGACCCCAACACCGATTTTGTACCGGCGTAATCTACACACGCCCATAGCTTGTCAGTTATCATTTTGTCCCAAGTCAGCATCATTCCAGCATTATCTTTATTACCGCTCGGGTCAACTAACAGCTTTTCATTGCCCGAAAAATACCCGGCGGAAAGACGCCCTATCATCGGGAATGTTTTCGCAATCACTCCATAAAATACGTTCTGGTCCGTTATGTCTTTTTGCGTACCGAAACCAAAACCTCCCAATGCAACCGCGGGCAGGTTGTCCGATTCCGCGATCGCATATTTGGCGTTGAACACCAACGGGCTCGTCTGGGGAAGGAAAGCGTCCACACCAATCTCCAATCCGGGTAATAATCCATAGGTCAGGCCCAGATCGGTCGGGAACGCATATCCGCCGGCCGCCGGACCTTCTATCGTAAAATAATTATCAATGCCCAGATGCATCGTCCCGCGCGCCTGGATATCGGTGGACGGGTTCCAAATCTGGGTGCTCGGGGTCCCAAAAGCTCCCGATCCCATGGCTACCGCCATCAACACCAACCCTAAAGCCAGTCTAAATGAACATTTCTTCGGTTCCATAAAAATCATATTCCCCCTTATTTTTTCCGATCATTAGAGCACGGATGGAACAGCCCCCCAGGATCGAGCCGATAACCGTAAAATATATAAGGCTTTCCATCTTAGAGCCCTCCTTTCACGGGAGGGATATTGCAATTAACCAGCCAGAGAAAGCAAGCGGGAGATATACTATTTTGTATATTTTATCAACGCCATAATTACATATTTGTATTTTTACTGGCGGCCGCCAACGCAAACCAGAACAGGTTCCCATCCAACGGCCGCGACTCATGGTTGACGATAGTGTAGTTAAACGAAGGGGTTAGGTTCATATTACCGGTCGAAATTACCGAAGAGACCGTGGCAGTGGCATCGCTGGGCCCGGCTTTTACGCCGAACTGCCCGCAATCGTAACCGACGGCAAGAGAAACATCGACCGGCAATGATCCCGCGGGGAACGATCTTTTACCGCTCAAGCTTAAATATGCCCCCTTTCCTTTATCATGGTCGTAAGAGGCGATCATGGTCGGGGTCAACGGCAAGTTATTGCCGGTCAGGCTGAGGAATAATTCACCGGTACGGCCTTCGGGAGCCACCGGATAGGTATAATAGGAATAATATACGGAATAATTCCAATCATCGCCGATAAACGAAGCATAGGTAGCGGTATAATCTATTTCCGTCACTTCGCGGTTAACGATCCCGCCGGCAGTAGTGCTAGCATATGGATCGCCGGCATTACAAGAAGCCCATAAGCCGAGAGACAGCCCGGTATTTCCAAGATATACGGTCGCGCCAGGCTGGACCGCCGGCTGGCCGGCATTGAGATCGTAACCGCGCCAGATATATTTGGAACAATAAGCGATATTCAGGTCAAGGAGCGAGGCATAAGCGGTCCCGGCCATTATCAGAAAGAAGATGAAAAAGTAGAGGAGCTTTCCTTTCATTTGCCCCCGCGATCAGTATTGTATCCCATATTTTTTTATCTTATAACCGAGCATCCGCTCGGTCAAGCCAAGGGCTTTTGCCGCGTTGCGCTGGGTCTTGAATTTTTCCAATCCCTCGATGATCTTTTGTTTTTCTATTGATTCGACCATTTCCGGCAGCGTGACCCCCGTAGCCGGGAGCGAAAGGTCCGCCTTGCTAGAAAGCCCCGGCGGAAGTTCTTTTGGCGTTATAACATCTTTTTGGCAAAGCACTACCGCCCGCTCCATCACGTTCTCCAGTTCGCGCACATTTCCGGGCCAATGGTAGGCGATCAGCAGGTCAAGCGCCGCGCGACTGATCCCTTTTATTTTTTTCCGGTTCTCTTTGACGTATTTATGCATAAAATGGTCGGCCAGCAACGGGATGTCCTCCTTGCGGTCGCGCAGCGGAGGGAGATCGATCGGGAATACGTTTATACGGTAGAACAGGTCTTCCCTGAATTTCCCGTCCTTCACCATCTGTTTCAGATCGCGGTGGGTGGCGCAGATCACCCGGACATCGACCTTAAGGCTTTTGGTCCCGCCCAGCCGCTCGAATTCCCGTTCCTGGAGCACCCGCAGCAGTTTTACCTGCGTGGCCAATGTCAGGTCGCCGATCTCGTCAAGAAAGATCGTTCCCCCGTCCGCCAGCTCGAACCTTCCAACCTTCCTTTCGACCGCACCGGTAAAGGCCCCCCGCTCGTACCCGAAAAGCTCGGATTCGAGCAGGTTCTCCGGCAATGCCGCGCAAGCAACTTTAATGAACGCGTTGTTCGCCCTGCCGCTGGCGTAATGAATGGCGGACGCCAGAAGTTCCTTTCCGGTCCCGGATTCCCCGGTTATCAGGATCGTCGCCTGGCTGTCGGCGACCTGCAAGGCCCCTTCCGCCACCGCGGCCATCGGCTTGGAACCATAAATTATATTGCCGAACTTGTATTTTCCTTGCAGTTCTCTTTTCAATTTTAAATTTTCCGATACCACCGCCTGTTTATCGGCTTCGGCCAGATCGCGCACCCGCACCGCCTGGCCCACGATCGAAGCGATGATGGTAAGCAGTTTGATATCTTCCTCGTATGAGACATCTCCCCGGAACAGGTGGTCGACCGATAACGCCCCGATCACTTTGTTCCCCACTTTGATCGGCACGCAGAGAAATGCGAATTTTCTTTTTTCCAGGTCCTGGCGAGAGCGGGTCCGGTTAAGAAAAAGCGGCTCCGCGCCGATATCCTTCACCACCATCGGCTGGCCGGTCTCGACCACCTTTCCGGTGATCCCTTCGCCGATCTGATATCGCCCCCGCTCCTTTTCTTCTTTCGTCAGCCCCTGCGCCACTTCGATATGGAGCTCGTTCGTTTCGGGATCGACCAGCGTAATCGTCCCCCTTTGCATTTCCAGCAGGCCGGTAAGAATATTGAGGATGGATTCCAGGTTCCGCTCCATATCAAGCGACGAGGAAAGGGCATTACTTATCTCGACAAGTACTTCTACTTGGACATCCTTTGTGGGAGACATATCTATATGATAAATATATACAATTTTGTAGATTATGTCAAGAAGCAAATCTTGCGGGCGTCGATCGGTTATCCCGCTTTTAAATAATTATCGATCGCTCTTGCCGCGGCTTTGCCGTCCCCCATGGCGGAAATGACCGTGGCGGCTCCGCGCACGATATCGCCACCGGCAAAAACACCGGGAATAGAGGTCTGTTTGTCATCGCCAATGATAACGCCGCCCCATTTTTCGGTCTTAAGCTCCGGGGTCGCGCGCGGGATAAGCGGGTTCGGCGAATTGCCGATGGCGACAACCACCATGTCAATATCGAGCCGGTACTCGGAACCTGCAATGGGGACGGGTCGGCGGCGACCGGAGGAGTCCGGCTCACCAAGCTCCATCTTGAGCAATTCGACCTGCTTCACCCTCCCTTTTTCATCAGGAACGATCATGGTGGGGGCCACTAAAAGGGTGAACTCTATCCCTTCCTCCTCCGCCCGGACGATCTCTTCGGCGCGGGCCGGCATTTCGGTCCGCGAACGTCGGTAGAGGATGGAAACTTTTTCCGCTCCCAGCCGGAGCGCGCAGCGCGCAGCGTCCATCGCCACGTTTCCGGCGCCGAACACCGCCACTTTTTTGCCGATCAGCACCGGAGTAAGGTATTCCGGGAAACGGTACGCCTTCATCATATTGACGCGGAAAAGGAATTCATTTGCGAAGTAAACTCCCTGGGAATTTTCGCCCGGGACGCCCAGCTGGTTGGGGAGCCCCGCTCCGGAACCGATAAAGATCGCCTTATATCCCTGTTTAAAAAGTTCGCCCATCGTGATCGTACGTCCGATCAGGACATCGCACATGAGCTCGACCCCCAGCGATCGGACGAAATCAACCTCCAGCTTAACGATCGATTTTGGCAGCCGGAATTCCGGTATGCCATAGCTTAACACTCCTCCGGGCGAATGAAGAGATTCGAACATCGTGACCTGATAACCCATCCGCGCCAGATCGCCCGCGCAGGTAAGTCCCGCCGGCCCGCTCCCCACCACCGCCACCTTTTGCCCCCCGGTTCTCATTCCCGGCGCAACTGCCCGTTTATTCGCTCGTTCCCAATCCGCCGCGAACCGCTCCAGCGCCCCGATCGCCACCGGCTTACCCTTCACGCCGAGGATGCAGACCTTTTCGCACTGGTCTTCCTGCGGGCAGACCCGTCCGCAGATCGCGGGAAGGGAATTCTTCTCTTTTATCTTCTTTACTGCTCCTTCGATATCGCCCGCCGCCAGCAGTTTGAGAAAACCGGGAATATCGATCTCCACCGGACAGCCGCCGACGCACTTAGGGTTCTTGCACTGGATACAGCGTTTAGCCTCCGCCACCGCGGCTTCAAGCGTGAATCCGAGCGCGACTTCCTCAAAATCCCGGATCCTCTTCTCCGCCGGGCGCTCCGGCATATGGTGCCGGCCGATCTTTTCCGCCATCATTTAGCTCCCGCAAGCCGGCAAACATGGTCTAGGGCTTCCTTTTCTTTTTCTTTATATGTCGCGAGCCGTGTCTTTAACTCTGCAAAGTCGACCAGATGGGCGTCGAACTCCGGCCCATCGACGCAGGCGAACTTAATTTTACCCCCCACCGTGACGCGGCAGACGCCGCACATGCCGGTGGCGTCGAGCATCAGAGTATTCAACGAAACAATGGTCTTGACCCCCGCCGCCCGGGTAACGTTACCGACCACTTCCATCATCGGCACCGGGCCGACGGCGTAAACCAGCCCGAGCTTCTCCGCGTCTTCCATCAATTCTTTCAGCACATCGGAAACGAAACCTTTGCGGCCGGCCGATCCATCGTCGGTCGTGATAAAAAGCTCGTCGGTCGCATCTTTTATCTTCGCTTCGGATATCAACAGGTCTTTGTTGCGGGCGCCGATGATTGTCACGACCTTGTTCCCCGCTTCCTTGTATGCCTTGATCGCCGGATAGATCTCCGCGATCCCCACCCCGCCGCCGATCACCGCCACCGTTCCGACATTCCCGATATGGGCGGGGGTTCCCAGAGGTCCGAGCACGTCGAGGAGCGGATCACCGGCGTTAAGGTTCGTTAAAAGCTTAGTGGATGCGCCCGCCTCCTGGAAAATGATCTCGATCGTTCCCTCTTCGGGATGCTTGTCGGCAATGGTCAGGGGGATGCGCTCTCCGCGTTCGTCGATCCTGACCACGATGAACTGCCCGGGCTTCGCCGACCTTGCGATCAGCGGCGCTTTGACCCTTATCAAATGAATGTTACCGGCCAGTTTTTCTTTGTGCTCGATGAGGAATGGCATACGCCATTATATCATTTAACGGTCCGCGTTCGCTGGCGTCAGTATTTGGGCGAGCGGCCCAGCTCCTTGAGCAGGGCGTTCACTTCGTTCTCCAGCTCGATCATCTTCAGCTCGCGGCCGACCGCGACCTTATGGAAATCCTCGAGCTCTTCTATTTTTTCCTTGATCTGCGTCTCGGCCTGGACGCGGCCGGAAATGTCCCTTATGATCGCCATCACCTGGTCGTTTAGCAGCGGCATGAGCCTCGCTTCGTAGTATTTCCCTATCCCCTTTATCTGAAGTGCATATTCAAGCGTCACCAGCGCTTTTTCGGCCAATACTTTTTCGATCGCGCCCGCAAGCTTGGCCCCGACCGGCTGAGGCATCACGTCTCCCACGCGCTTGCCCATGAATTCTTTCGGCGGCCGGTACAGATCGCTTTCGTTCCCCGCCGAATAATCGAGTATCCGGCCTTCTTTATCGAGCCGGAAAAAGATGTCCGGCGACGCCTGCCGGCTGATGCGCAGCTCCGTATTCGCCCGCATCAGTTCCGCCGAACTGATATCGAACGAACGCTCCAGCATCTTGCGGTCGGTATCCGATTGCTCATATGCGTCATTCACCGCATCCAGGAATTCGGACAGCTCTTTCGGCGCTTTTTGCGCCCCGCCGAAATATTTCTTCAATTGCCGTGCCAGCAGGCTGTGCATTACTTCTACCTTTCCTCCGCCAGCGCGGTTATGGTCATGGTCTGGTTATGCAATTCGCAGGCGCCTCCCCCGACGAACGGGGCGATCTCGCCGTAAGAATAGAAGCCGGTCAGCGCCGCCTTGCTTCCCAGCACGTCCCGCACCGCCTCGACCTCTTCTTCGGTCTTTTGCGCCAATACCAGTTTCCGGCCGACGCAGCTGATCAGTATCGCCAGTTCCGCGTCGAACGCTCCCAGCCCCTGGCGGCTCGCCTGCGCGGCGCCGAGCGAACCGTCGACCAGCCGCTCGAAATTCGCTTTCATCAGCCTGGCGGTCGCCCCCTCCGGGACATCGCCGGCAAAGGTCATGCTCTTTTCTTTTTCGTCCACCGATAGAATGGTCCTGACGACCGGGCGATCGCCTTCTTTCACCTTTACTTCGAGCGGGAACAGCAGGCCAGTGGCGGGCAGTCCCTTTGCCTGGTCCCCCAGATATTCCTTATAAAGATCCAGCGCGTTCTTCCCGTCCATTTCGTACAGCACATTGTTCTTTGACCCGGTTATGGTGCGGTACGGCCCGAACGGGTCCCAGCCGCCGAGCGATCCGTACCCTACTTTCAACTTATCCCCATACAGGCCGATCGCGGCCACGATCCCCGTTTCCGGCGGAGCATCGAAGAAAACGAAGGTCTCTTTGAAACGTGGGCCGTCCCCGGAAAGGCCGCCGGTAATGCTCACGCCTTTTGGCAGGCCGCTGGCCAAACCTTTGACCAGTTCGCTTCCGTTGACCGAAAGGCCGTCGGAGAGGACAAAAAGATGCCTCAACCCTCTTTTCTCGATCGCATTGGCCAATCTCTTCCCCGCTTCATAGCTGCTGCTGGTCCCGGCGATGCCGATCTGCGTCCCCTGCACGCCGGAAAAATTGAATTTTACCGCGGTCAAAGCCAGTGAATCGTCCCTAACCTGAGTGCCAAGGATCTCGCCGGCGGTCGAACACCCCAGCAAATGGGCGTTGGGATAGGCCTGCTTTATGGCATCGAACTCCAATTGTTCTTTCATCAGCGCGGACCCGCCAAATACCAGCACCAGTTGCGCTTCTTTTCCCATCTTGCCCAGCGGTCCGTTGCTCCACCCCTTGCCCGCGATCCAGCTATTCTGTTCCGTTTTCATCCGCTCTCCTCCTTGAGATTAGCATCTCGCCCCCCCGTGATGGCTTTAACCCTTCACCGGAAGCGTAAAGACAAAGGTCGTTCCCTTCCCCAATCCCTCCGATTCCGCCCAGATCCGTCCGTTGTGGGAAAGAACGATCTGCCTGCAGATCGCCAGGCCCAATCCCATCCCGCCGAACTGGCGGGCGTAAGAGGTGTCCGCCTGGAAGAACTTTTCAAATATCTTTTCCAGGTTGTCCCTGATCAACCCCACTCCGGTATCCTTGATCTCGAACCTGACATTATCCCCTTCGGTTAAATACCTCAACCTGATCTGCCCGCCGGCGGGGGTGAACTTCATGGCGTTGTTTATCAACTGCGCGATCAGCCGCGAGATCAGGCTTTCGTCGGCGATGACCGCCGGCGGATCGCCCACGATCTCCTTTGAGATCGTGATCTGCTTTTTCTGCGCGTCCTTTGCCACATCGTTGATGGAATCGTTGACGATATTGGCTATCTGCAGTTCCTTCTTTACCGGAGCGAAGGTCCCGAACTCGAGACGGGAAATGTCGAGCAGGCTGTTGATCAGGTTCAGTTCCCGTTTGCTCAAACGGATCAAACTTTCATAAATCTCCTTCTGCTTGTCGGTCGTCGGGCCGGCGATCCCCTCCAGCAGGATCGATGCGTAATCCATCAGCGGGGTAAGCGGCGTCCTCAGTTCGTGGGAAACGACCGAAATGAACTCGTTCTTCATCCGGTCCAGTTCCTTCAATTTGGTCACGTCTTCCTTGAGGTCCTTCAACATATGCAGGATCGCCTTCCGGCTTTCCTCCACGTCCCGGGTGCGTTCCGCCACTTTCTGTTCCAGCGAGGCCCGGATCGACTCCAGCTCAGAGGTGCGCTCCTTCACCTTTTTTTCCAGTTCCTGGCGCGCCCGCTCCACATCGTCCATGATGTTGATGAACGCCCGGCGGGTCTTTTCCGCCTCTTCCCGGGCCGCCTCCGATTCTATTATACTTTTATCCAATTTTTCCGAAGTATCGAGCATCGCGCGGTTCAAATATCCGCTGCTCAGCGCCCCCACGAAATAAAGGATGAATATACCGATCAGGTGGTCGATGATGAATCCCAGCCTCTGATCGTACCCCCCGGCCAGATGATAAGTATTAAAATGGGGGATCATCCGGAAATATTCCAGCAGGAACATTCCCAAAACGCCCAGGAAAGCCCCGCCGGCATAGGTCAGGCTGGTCTTTAAATTGAAAAGATAGCCGATAAAAAAGATCACGATCACCGGCAGGTAGAGCCAGGTGTTGTCCAGGCCGCCGTTGAAATAGATCGCCAAGAGAATGATCGCCAGATCGAAAGAGATAACTATGTTCAACGCGGCCTCGACGGGCTTTGCCCTTCTAACAAGGGATTGGAACCAGAGGTTAAGCATCGCCGCCACAAAAAGCGCGATATAATTCGGGAGCGCCGACATGAAATCAAGGAAACCGAAAGGGATCTCAAATCCGACAAACACGGCTATGATCGCAATGATCACCCATTTGATCAGAATGTAATATTTGATATCTCTTAACTTTCCCTGCATGCTAAACCTTGTACTTTTCCGCGCGGCCCAGCTCGCTTAAAAGCCGGTTCACTTCCTTTTTCAGCTCCACCATATCCAGCTCGCGCCCGATCAGGAACCGGTTCAGTTTCTCGTTCTCCTCGGCCCGCGCCATCTTATCGCTCTCTGACCGCTTGCGCTCCGTGATGTCGATCGCGAATCCGATCACACCCACCACCTTGCCTTGCCCGTCCCGGTAAGGGATCTTATCCAGCTGGAGCCAGCGCTCGCCGCGGGCGGTCCGCATAGGCTCGATTATATCCCGTTTCGGCACACCGGACGCCAGCACTTCCTGATCGTCTTTCCAGTAAGCTTCCGCCTGCTCGCGAGGAAATAGATCGAACAGCGATCTCCCTTCCATTTGATCCTTTGTCATTCCCATCATCCGGGCGAACGTTTCATTGATCCTTAAGAAATGATTTTCGCGATCTTTATAGAATATCCAGGCCGGGATCGAATCGAGCAACACCTGTTGCGCCACCCCTTGTTTCAGCAGCAGGTCTTCCGCGTGCTTTTTCTCCATCATCATTTTTTCCAGTTCCCGGTTACGGTGGTAAAGCTCGGCGTTGGTCTCTTCCAGTTTCTTTGAAAGTTCCATTTTCAGGCTTTCGATCTCCCCTGATAACTCCGACTCTCCTCCCATCCTTGTTTTTCTGACCACCCCACCGATCATCATGCCGAAGATCACGACCACCCAGATCCCCAACGGTACGGTGACGCCGATGATCGCGATCTGCCAGCCGTTGGCGTATACCTGGTCCATGCCTATGACCGTATTCGGGAAGGGGAACGCCCGCCGGCACTGGAGGAAGAGCGCGGCATCATACATCAAATTGATGAACAGCGCCACCAGGAAGATCGTCCACGGTTTTCGATAATTCGCCATCCCGACCATAATGATCGGGAACATATAGAAAACGGCGTACGGGCTGACCGCCCCTCCGCTCAAATGAATCACGATGGTAAAAAGGACCACGTCCAATATCGCCTGGCCGAAAACCGTCCATTCCAGCGCTTCCTCCCCGACGCTCCCCATCCTTCCCGACACCGCGATCCAGGCGAACGTATTCACGACCAATGAGACCAGGCCGACCAGCAGCGCGATCTTTAACTGCGGCAAAGCGTTGGTCGTGAATCCCTGAAGGGTCCCGATCACGGCCAGAACAAGCACGAGCAGATAACGTATCTTAATAGTGGCCATCGCCATCCGTTCGAGCAGGCTGGACCGCGTTCCCGCGTTCATCCGTTCAATACTTCCTTTCCCTTCCCAGCTCGGCCAGGAGCGCGTTAACTTCTTTTTCGAGTTCGATCATTTTTAATTCCCGGTCGATCGTAAGCTTCTGGAACTTCTCCAGCTCGGACACCCTTTCTTTGAACTCCTTTTCGATCCGCTTTTTATCCGTTACATCCCGGACCACCACCAGCATGTATTTGACGCCTTTCATTTCGATCGCGACCATGGTGACATCGACGGGGAAAACCTCCCCGTTCTTTCTCCGGTTGAAAGCCTCTAGGCTGCTGCTGCCGAGCGTCACGGTGGTCTCGATCAGCCGCGGGAATTCCCCGGAAACATCGCCCGGCACCAGGTTGGCGGCGCTCAGCCGCAGCAGCTCTTCCTTTGAATATCCGGACATATTGACCGCGGACAGGTTGCAGTCGATGATCTTCCCTTCGAGCGTCTCCAGGAAGATCGCTTCGGGGATCGATTCGAACAGTTTCTGGAACTTCTTCTCCGATTCGGTAAAGTCCGACTGGGCGCTGCCGATGGCCTCGAGCATATTGTTCATCGATCCGGAAAGGTTGGAGATCTCGTCCTTTCCTTCGACCTTGAGCCTGGTCTTGATGTTACCGGAACGTCCCAGCGCCCGGACCTCCGCGCTCATCTTCATCAAACGGGAAAGCATGGTCCGTTCGATCACGATGACGATCGCGACGATGGTGGTGAGCATAAAAAGGAAAAAGATCAAGGAAAACGTCAGGAGCGCCGTTTGCCCCTGATTATAGATAGTGCGGGGAGAGGAGATCCTGAACACGAGCGCCGGGTCGCCAAAAATATCGCGTACCGGCTGGTATGCCTCTACCATTGTGCCGGAAACCGGACGGATATAAGGCTGATACGGTCCCGCCGCCGAACGCTGGGAAAGGATCTGGTTCAAATGATCTGCGAGCGCCGGGTCTTTTAACCCGAACGCTTCGACCGTAAGGCCGACCGAGGCCGATAATCTGTTGATCTCATTACGGTCGATGAACTTTCCGAAGAGCACGGCCCCCTTGATCGGACCGGTACCATTGCTTCTGATCACCGGCCGCGAGACTACGAGCATCAGGCCCTCCGGCAGATTGATGAACCCTCTGGTCGCGCTGTCGGTGCCGCGGAGATCGAACAAGCGTGACGCCCCGGCTCGGTTCTCTTTGAACCAGGGAGGGACCGCGACCTCACGGCTGGCGGTCAGATCGTACGATTTCGCGTAGATGATTTTGCCATCAATATGGGCAAACAAGATCAGGTTGATCTTAAGGTTTTTAAAAGTAAGGTCGACCAGGTTGCTCTTTATGAATTTATCGTTCGGC
>DATJPS010000087.1:0-7397 GCA_035506255.1 Candidatus Omnitrophota bacterium
AGACCATGGCTTTGAGGATCCCGATCAATCCTCCCGCGAACGATGTGGCGTGCTGGATGTAATATACCAGCGTGCCTAGAAAACCGAAACCGTACAACGCTCCCGAAGTACCCTTGCAGCTCATGTTATTCCTCCTTGAACCGTTACTTTGCCGTCCTGAAGATCGGCATTTATATGGAGCAATTCTACCCTCTTTATTCTATTGGTTCAAGGCGATAAGAACTCGAGGCATAGTATAATCATAATATGCGTTTATGGAGCATCAGCCCGGAATATCTCGATCCTCAGGGACTGGTCGCCCTGTGGAGAGAAGGTCTGCTCGCCCAAAAGGTGCTTCAGGGAAAGACCAGAGGGTACCGGCACCACCCCCAGCTCGACCGCTTTAAGCGCCACCCCGCTCCCCTCCGCGCTATCGCCTCCTATCTTGCTATGGTCTGCGACGAAGCGGACAAAAGAGGTTACAAGTTCGACCGGAGCAAGATCGCAAAGAACCGGACCGGGATCAAATTGATCGTTTCGGGAAAAGAATTGAAAGCGGAGTTCGACCGGCTGCTGTCAAAACTGAAAAAACGCGATCCTGCCCGGTTCAAAATGCTCAAGCCGCTTAAAAAGATCAAAAGCCCCCCGATGTTCCGGGTCGTCCGGGCCTGAGATCGGGCCCCGCTGCAGGACACGTCCCGATACTAACTTTCATATTTCCGCCGTATCCCTTATAATGTCCAATATATTACCGATCGAAAGGAGTTAGCCATTACTGAATTACTGGTTGAGATCAAAATCGTGTTGAACGCCGACCATAACGAGCTGATGGGGACCCGGCTCTATTACGCCTCGCCGGAGCTTGACGACAAGGTCAACGACATTATGATCGACCTGCTGGCCGAAGAGCACAACGTTAAAAAGAACAAGATCAAGATCATGAAGGGACTGCATTCGTCGATCAAGACCGTAAAGATCTTATGACCCTTCGGGACCGGACAGGTAATCGGTCTCCTTTACGCTGAAGTCGGACAGGTCCACGACCCGGTGTTTGATGTTGATGCCGAATAATCCCAATGCCAGCCGGCCGGTCGATGATCCGCCGTCGATCACCACCTTTATCCGCCAGGTGTTGTGATAGGTGCCGCCGAAATGCAGGTGCCCGAAAAGCAGGACATCGACCTTCCCCTCCACGATCTTACGCAACCTCCCCCGATCCTTTAACTGGAAGAAAGGGAGGAAGTGGATCGGATGGTGGTGGAGATAAACGATCTTGACCTTGTCCTTCAACGCCGGGTCATTGACCATCTGTTCCAGCCGATCCAGCTGCTCTTTCCCCAGTTCGCCGTCGGCAAAGTAACGGTCATACCAGTGGAGCTCGTCGGCGGTCGAATCGAGGCCGATAAAAGCGAGGTTATCGATGATCTCCAGGTGCGGGAACTCTTTTACCTCCGGCAGGAACAGTTTGCGGAAATGTTCGGCCGTCTTTTCGGAATTGGCGAACCCGGTTCCGTAGTCGTGGTTGCCGGGGCAAATAAGGACGGTAAAGCCGTGTCCGCGCAGCTCCGCCAACAGTTTGAGGCCGTCGGTCAGGTCTTCGGCGGAGGCGCCGTAGTCGGCGATGTCGCCGGTGATGACGATGATGCTCTCGCCCGGTTTTTCGCGCGCGAGGATGTTATTCACGATCCGCTCGGACCTTTTCCAGTAATCCTTATAACCGATATGCAGGTCGCTAAGGTGGATGATCCTGGTCATGGCCGATTATAACACGAACCCACTGTCCGTTCTGATATAATACATGCATGACTAAGCAACGCATGCGGCAGGTGTTCGATCATTTCAACACAGAAGCGGCGGTATTCGACGCCGGCATCTTGAAAAGCGTCCCCCATTACCAGCAGATGATCGGCGTCATCGTCGACATGCTCCCCTTCCCTCGCGGTAAAAAGGTGAACATCATGGATGTGGGGACCGGCACCGGCAACATCGCCTATAACCTCAAGACCGCGTTCCCGAACTCGAACCTGGTCTGCCTCGACCTGGCGCCCAATATGCTCGCCGTGGCTAGGGAAAAGCTGGCGAAGTTCAGGGGAGTGGAATATATCGAATCCGACGCCGCCTCCCATGTTTTCGACCGTAAGTACGATGCCATCGTCTCGTCCCTCACCCTGCATCACCTTGAAAGCGACGCTGACAAGCGCGCTTTTCATAAGAAAGTTTTCAATGCCCTCAAAAAGGGCGGCGTGTTCATCAACGCTGACATCGTCGTCGCGCCGGACAAATACTGGCAGGAGGCGAATCTCGCCAAATGGAAAGCGTTCATCCTGAAGTCTTCCTCGCCTGAATTCGTCGCGGACCGGTATAAGAAGTACAAAGCCGAGGACCGGCCGTCGGTCCTGCTCAACGAGCTCGATTCATTGTGGAAGTGCGGCTTCCGCTCCGTGGAAGTCTTCTGGAAGTATTACAACTTTGCCGTTTACGGCGGGATAAAATGAAACGGCGATCGCTCGCCGCGATTATACTAATATCGGTCCTGGCCGCGCCCGTGCTCGGGCTTTATCGCTTCGATTTTCCGCCGGACCTGATCGGCAGCAAGTTTTACGCCGAAACGCGATTAAAAAAGGACGGGTCGTTCTTCGGCCGCTCCACCACCACTTTTGAAAAAGTTAACGGCAAAGGTGGCGAGCATCTGGTCGTCAACGGAAAAGCAGAAGGTACGCTCAACGGCAAAGCGTTCGACAGCGAGACCGTGCGCGATTTTATTCTTGAGAACGGCCGGATCACCAGCTCTTCCATCAAAGGGAAGACCGTCGTCAGCGGAGAGGTATCATCCGAATATTCCATGGACTTTGACTGGCAAAAGATGTCGGCGGCGGTGGATTTTTTCGATCATCAGAAGAATCAGCATATCAGCAAGACCGTGCCCATCGGTCCCGACCTGGTCGCGGTCCAGGAGCTTGATCTTTATCTGTGTTCCCTGCCGGCCCGCAACGCGCGCGACGTTAAATTGAAGGCCCTTCTGCCTAACGGGCAGACCTTCGGTTTTATTTTCAAGCTGGCGGAACGGCCGGAGACGCTGACCATTGACGGCGGCCAGATGGTCTGCCGGAAGATCGAACTCAAGCCCGATCTGGGATTGATCAGCGTGTTCATTCCAAGCGTCTATTACTGGGTCAAGGACGAGCCGCCTTATTTACTGGTCCGTTTCAGCGGAATGATAGGCGGGCCGGGATCGCCGGACGTGATACAGGATATAAAGCAGTTAAAGTGAAAGGGTTCAGTCGAACCCGAACTTCCGGATGAACCAGATCTTGACCAGCTGCACCAGGAACAGATAAACCCCCACCATCAGCGCCAGTAGGCCGTAGTACAACGGCGGAGGGACCGAAAAGCCGATCGGCGCTCCCAGAGGGGAAAAAACCACGCCGAACCCCAGCGCCACGATCAGGACCGAAGTGAACATGAGGAACGGGCTCGGCCAGCTTTCGAGGAACGGCACTTTCTCGGTCCGGATAACATAGATCACCAGCGTCTGCGTGGCCAGCGATTCCAGGAACCAGCCGGTATGGAACAGAGGCTGCGTGGCGCGAAAGACGAAGATCATCATGGCAAAGGTCAAAAAATCAAAGATCGAGCTTACCGGCCCGATCAATAGCATGAAGTTGCGGATCAGTTTGATGTTCCACGGCCTCGGCCTGGCGGTGTACTCGCGGTCCACCTCGTCGGTGGGGATCGCCAGCTGCGAAAGGTCGTAGAGGAAATTGTTCAGTAATATCTGCGGCGGCAGCATCGGCAGGAACGGGAGGACCAGGCTCGCGCCGGTCATGCTCAGCATGTTGCCGAAGTTCGAGCTCGCCCCCATCTTGATGTACTTGTTGATGTTGCCGAAGGTCTTTCGCCCCTCCACCACCGCGTCCTTAAGCACGCGCAGGCTCTTCCGCAACAAAATTATATCCGCCGATTCCTTGGCGATATCGGCCGCATTGTTGACCGAAATGCCGACGTCCGCCGCCTTTAGCGCCGGGGTGTCATTGATGCCGTCCCCCAGATAGCCGACGGTCCGGCCCAGATTCTTGATCGCCCGGATCACCCGCTCCTTGGCCAGCGGAGAAAGGCGGACAAAAACGTTGGCCTGCCCGACGATCCCGGCCAGCGCCGCGTCGTCGGCCTTATCGACCGCCTCGGAAGTGACCAGCCCGCGTATATCCAGCTCCAGCTCCTGGCAGACTTTCCGCGTTACCAGCTCGTTGTCCCCGGTTAGCACTTTAAACTCGATCCCCTGTTTTTTCAGCGCGATGATCGAATCCCGGGCGGTCGGTTTGGGAGGATCGAGGAACGCGAGGTATCCTTTGAGCACCAGTTCGCGCTCGTCGTCCTTGGAGAACACTTTGCGGCTTTTATCGACGTCCTTGTACGCCAGCGCCAGCACGCGGAACCCCTGCGCGCTCAGGACGTCGTACTCGTTCTCGATATCCTTGACCAGCGCGGGATCGATCGGCAGCACCTGGCCGTCCAGCTCGTAACGGGTGCAACGGGCAAAGATCGACTCCGGCGCCCCTTTCGCCACCATCCGGTTCATCCCCTCCCGCTCCACCACCACCGACATGATCCGGCGCTCGAAATCGAACGGGATCTCGTCTATCTTTTCATGCTCGCGCATCAGCACTTTTTCGTGTTTCAGGATGGCGCGATCGAGCACGTTCTTGAGCCCGGTCTGGTAATAGCTGTTGGCGTACGCGTTGACCAGGACGCTGTGGTCCTCCCGCCCTTTTACATCGCAATATTTCTCCAGTACTATCTTATCGAGCGTGAGCGTGCCGGTCTTATCGGTACAAAGTACGTCCATCGCCCCGAAGTTCTGGATAGAGCTCAAGCGCTTGATGATCACGTCCTTCCTGGCCATCGACATCGCGCCCCGGCTCAGGTTGACGGTCACGATCATCGGCAGCATTTCCGGCGTCAATCCCACCGCCACCGCCAGCGAAAAAAGGAACGCTTCGATCAGGTTCCCCTTAGTGAAAAAGTTAATGGCGAAGATGATGATCACCAAAGCGATCATAAAGCGTATCATGAGCCAGGTAAAATCGTTGATCCCCCGGTCGAAGCTGGTGGGCGGTTCCGACGACAGGACCTCCTGCGTCATTTCGCCGAACTTCGTGGCTGGCCCCGTCTTTAGGACCAATCCCAACGCGGTCCCGCTCACCACCGCCGATCCCATGTAGGCTAGGTCCGTCTTCGGGTCGTTGGCGTGCTTGTCCACCGGCATCGATTCTCCGGTCAGCGACGATTCGTTGACCGAAAGGTCCTTGCTGGCGATCAGCCGGAGGTCGGCGGGGACCATGTCGCCGGCCGAAAGCTCCACCATATCGCCGGGGACGATCATTTCGATGTGCGCTTCCCGGAATTTGCCGTTCCGCATGACGGTGATGGTGGCGTGGACCATTTCGCGCAGTTTTTCCGCCTCTTTTCCGGCGCGGTATTCCTGGAAGAACGAGAGCAGGACGCTCGCCACTGCGAGGAACATCACCAGTCCGGCGCTCACTTTTTCGCCGAAAAAGAACGAGAAGACGGAAATGATAATAAGGACCAGTACCAGCGGATTGAGGAAGCGCGACAGGAACTGGACGATCAGCGGTCTTTCTTTCTTCTGGACGGGGCGGTTATAACCGAAGCGGGAGAGGCGGGATTTCGCCTCTTCTTCCTTAAGCCCGCGCTCCGAGGTTTTTAACTCCTCGTAGATCTGGTCGAGCGTTGAATTGGCAGGATCGATGACCATCGCTAAAGGTATTATACCCTTTTGCCGGCCTTGTCGGAATTCATTTCATGGGGCCGTGGTAAATAAAGTACCGGAGATAGATGTTGGCCAGGTTCTTCTTGAAGCCGCCCATCGCCCCCGCGTGCGAGCCGCCGGTCAGTACGGCCTTATAAGCTTCGTCTGATGTATATCCCTTCTCTTCCACCAGGTAGCGCGCGATCGCCATGCCGGTACGGTCGGCCCCCCATTTGCAATGGATGTAGACCGGGCCCTTCATCAACCGTTTGATCGACGCCCACTGATCCCGGGTCGGCAGGACGATGCCGTTAAGCGGGATATGGATACGGGTCATCCCCGCCTTATCCAGCAGCGCTTGATACCGGTCCTGTATCGATCTTGTGTTCTCAAGGTCGATGATGTTCTCCACTCCTTTTGACTTGAGGTAATTGAGGATCGAAAGCGCCTGCTCGTCGCTGTTGCCGAATTCGGTGGCGGGATTGAGGGGATGCCCGCCGGCGTGGATATGGCCGTCGATGATCCGGTAATTATACGGGAGCGGTCCGGTCCCCTGCACATCTTTAGCGGGGAACTTGACGACCTCGGAAGTGGCGGCGAAAGAAAGCGTTGCGGCAATGGCAATGAGCAGGAATACCGGAGCGAACTTTTTAAGCATTTGACCCGATTTTATCAGTATAACGGACGTTTTTCCAGCTTGTAATAACATGTATCGCTCAATAATTCGCCATTCGTAATTTGTAATTCAAAAATTAAATTATCTTCGTTCCCACCGCTTTGTTCAGCTTCGCCTTGGCGATCTCGTAATCGTATTTGGAAGAGAACAGGTTCAGCTGGGCCGCCTGGTTGGCGGTCTGCGCGTCCAGGTAGTTCTGCTCGGAGGCGATCTGCGACTTGTAGCTGACCTCGGTAAGGTCCAATGTCCGCTTCGCCAGGTCGGCGGTGGTGGCGGAAGCGTCCACCTGCTCTTTCGCCGCCTTGAGGTTGAGATAAGCGGAATTCACGTCAAGTTCGATCCCGTCCTTTATGTTCTGCTGCTGGGCGGCGGCGGAATTGTAGTTGGCCCGCGCCTCTTTGATCTGGTTCACGGTCAGGAACCCGTCGAACAGCGTCCATGAAGCGACCAGCATCGATTTCCAGTTGGAAAGGTCACTGTTGCTCGCCGCGGTGTTCGGATATTCGATCTTGTTCCGGCCGTAAGAATAATTATACGCGATGTTGGGGAGGAAACCGCTGTAAGTAAGGTTTAACGCTTTCCCCGCGATGTCCATCGCCATGCTGTAAGCCCTCCACTCCGGCCGGTTCTGGTAAGCCAGCGCCACCAGCTCGTCCTGCCGGTAAGAAGTGGAATTCTGGTCGTTGGTCTCCGGCTCCACGATATCGGTCCCGGCCGGCAATTTAACGCCCAGGGTATTTTCGAACGCCAACCGCGCCAGGCTCAGGCCGTTATCCATCTGGATGCGGCTGATCTCGAGATTGGCCAGCTGGGTCTTGGCGCGCAGAAGATCGAGGTTGCTCCCGATACCGGAATCGTAGAACACCTGCGCCTGATCAACGTTGCGCTGCATGTTACTGATCGAAGAATTGATAACCTCAAGCCCTTTTTGCGCCTTGAGCAAGCCGTAGAAAGAGCTGGTCACGCTCAACT
>DATJPS010000088.1:0-16258 GCA_035506255.1 Candidatus Omnitrophota bacterium
TGATGATCGACATCATCGACAATATCCTTAACGCCATGACCGCCATCGTCAGCGCCATCGCCGGCATTTCGCTCCTGGTGGGCGGCATCGGGATCATGAACATCATGCTGGTGGCGGTGACGGAGCGCACGCGCGAGATCGGCATCCGCAAGGCGATCGGCGCCAGACAGCGAGATATCTTCCTGCAGTTCGTTTTCGAATCGGTGGTCATCACCATGAGCGGAGCGCTGGTGGGGATCGCGCTCGGCACGCTCGCCGCCTGGGCCATTATGTACGCGCTCAAGCTGACGGCGGTGATCGCCTGGGGAGCGGCCGCCAGCGCGTGTCTGGTGGCGCTGCTGGTCGGCACATTTTTCGGCGTTTACCCGGCCATGCGCGCCTCCCGGCTGGATCCGGTCGAGGCGCTGAGGTACGAAGTATGATATTTTTAATCTACGAGAGCATGAAGCAGGCGCTGCGGGCGCTCGCCGCCAACAAGGTGCGCTCGTTCCTCACTATGCTCGGCATCATCATCGGGATATTTTCCGTCATCACGCTGGTTACGATCGGCGAAGGGGCCAAGACCTACATCACCGACCAGATCAAGAACGTCGGCGCCGGGTACGATTCGTTCATCCTGGTGGCGGGCAAGGACCAGAACTCCCCGCCCAACCCCAAGTTCACCTATAACGACATCGCTTATTTCAAAAGCCAGGTGCCCGAGATCCGCGATATCTCGTCCATGAACCCCACCACCGGCGACGTATATTACGGTAAAAAAAAGCTGAAAGCGCCTTTCATCATCGGCGCCACCGCCAACCTGCTCGACCTGATGGGCGGAAAGCTGCAGTCGGGCCGCTTCTTCACCCAGGCCGAGGTCGAATCGCGCCGTAAATTGGCGGTGATCGGCCCGAACGTGGTGACCGAATTTTTCGGCGGGCTCGACCCGATCGGGGAAAAGATCAAGATCGGCGGCAATGTCTATACCGTGATCGGCGTCTCCCAATCGCGCGGGAGCATCGGCCCGGTGGACATGGACAAGCGGATCATGGTCCCCATCACCACCGTCAAGAACATGCTCGGCACTTACAAGATCATGCGGTTCAATATTTTTCCCCGGGATACCCGACGGATCGACGAAGTGATGGAAAAGGTAAGGATGGTGGCGGAAAAACGCATCCACAGCGATGATTTCCGTTTCATGACCCAGCAGGGGATCCTTAACATCGTCAATAACGTGCTGGCCGCGCTCACCGGTTTCGTCACCGGTATCGCCGCCATTTCGCTTTTGGTCGGCGGTATCGGCATCATGAACATCATGCTGGTGGCGGTGAACGAGCGGGTACGGGAGATCGGCGTGCGGAAAGCGATCGGCGCGACCAAACGCGACATCGTCCTCCAGTTCCTTTCCGAATCGATGATGATCAGCCTGATCGGCGGCGTACTGGGGATCGCGTTCGGCCTGCTGGGGGCATTCCTGATCATGTTTTTCATCAAGGGGACGCTGGTGATCGCCTGGTGGGCGGTGGGATTGGCGACCTCGGTATCGGCACTGGTAGGCATCTTCTTCGGCGTATATCCCGCGCTGAGGGCCGCATCATTGGATCCGGTGGTCGCCCTGCGTTACGAGTAGTTACGGCTCCGTCGGAGAGATCTGGGAACGGGCGAAATCGGAAAGAGACCGCTTCACGTTGTCGTCAAAATCAACGAACACCCCTTTGATCCTGCCGTCGGCGCCGATGGTAAAAGTGGTAGGAAGGGTCAGCACGGAATAATCATTGAGCGAGGTCAGTTTTTTATCTATCAACGGGCTGAAACCGAGTTTAAGACCGGCCACCAGTTCCTTCAAACCTTTAACCTTCTTGTCCAGCGATACCGCCACGATCCCGATCGATCTGGGATATCGTAGCGCCAGTTCGTTGAGCGCTCCCAGCTGTTCGCGGCAGGCGTCGCTCCACGACACGAAAAAGGTCACAATGACCGGTTTGCCGTGAAAATCGGATAAATTGACGATGTGTCCATCGGTGTTGGGTAAAGTAATGGCGGGCGGTAAGTTGCCCACGGAGGGCAGCTCGGCCGCAATACATGGAGTGGCGGCCAAAACGGCCGCCATTGCAACCAAAAAGAGGCTCCTCATTCCTTTTTCAGTATATCAGAAGCGGATAGATTGTCAATCGCGCGGGCGTCTCCCCTACTACTCCGTTTCGAGAATAAAGAGAGCGGAAGTGATATCGGACAGCAGCTTGGAAAAGCTGCCGGTGGCGCCGGTGGTCTTAGGATGGGAAAGCGGGCGGTACCACTCCATCTTCCGGAGCGCGTCCTCCGGCACCATTTCCAGGTATTGCGAGGCCAGGCCGAACGCGATGGCGTAAGGGAGGTAGTCTTCGGCCTCGGCGGCCGCCTCCGGCAGATGGAGATACTTTTTGAACGCCAGCCATTTAGCCTTTTCATTGGACCCGAGCAGGCTCTTGTTAGGCACCGCTCCGGAAAGGATCACTAAGATCGCGCCCGAAAGCGTTATCCCCACCGCCAGCATCAGCAGCAGCGAATCCTGCTGTTCCATTAACTGCTGCGTTACCGCCGGTATTCCCGCCATGATCCCGAAGATGACGAAGGCGAGCAGTATGATGCCGAGCCAGGTCTGCTTCTTGCGCAGGACGTCAAAGAAAAGGTATCCGGGGATCCCGGCAAAGGCCAGGATCCAGGCCAGGAGCAGCATCATCCGGAGGTTGATGAACCATAATCCGACCAAACCAAAAATGCTGACCGTCCATCCGCCAAGGTTGTAGAGACGGCGCAGGAAACTGGGATTATCGGTAAAGTATCCCAGGCGCACCGCTTCCTCATAGATCGCTTCTTCTATGTCCACCACGAACGGCGCGAACCTCTTGCCGAACGACGAAAGCAGCACGGTCCTCCCCACTGAGCCGTAAGAGCCGAATATCACCTTGAGGGTGCGTTTCTCGAAGTCGGCCAGGTTCTCGGAGGTCTTTACCAGCTTGAATTCGTAATCGTCCGGCACCTCGGTTATCATGATGTACCCGCGCCGCGCCAGGTCGATCAGCGCCGCCAGCACTTCCTTGACCCGGGCGATCTCGTCGGTCAGCGTCCCCGCCAGCGCAGGGCTCAGGTCCGACGGTCTTTCCTTCAGCACATTCTTTATCCTTGACATCTCATATTCCCTGCCCAGGCGGAAATAAAGGAAGATCATGAAAAAGAGCGTGATCGCCGGAAGGACGAACGCGGTATACAACGGCAGCTTCAGGCGGTTATAGGAAACGACCCTTTCCACGATCCCCACCGGAAAGTATACCTTGATGTTGAACGCTTCCCCGGTGGTGATGTTCTCCCCGGAAAACTCGATCGTCCGGGATCCGGTCACCTTCCACGAAGTGTTATCTGCGCTCGATTCCACCGCCGCCGAAACGCGGTTCTTGTCCACGTCCTGGGGAAAGTGTACCCGCACGGTCAGCTTTTCTATTTCCCCCTGCCGGGTATCGGAAAGGACCTTCCAGCTTAGATAATCGAACCCGTCCCCGTAGCGGATCGCCCCCTTTACCAGGTAGTCCAGCGATATCCTCCTTACGCTCTCCATCGGCGCGGGGCCGCCTTCGTTCAGGTATCGCCACTTTATGATCCGGTAGCCGTTGCTGTCGATCTGCTGGAAATGGTATTTGGCGTCCTGCGGGCTTTCCACGTACTCCACTTCGCCCTCTTGCAATCGGACGTCGCTGACCTGGTCGATGCCGGTCATGTCGATCAACCGGTAGCCGATGCGGTAGTCGCCGTTATAATGTAGTTCCTTTTCCTCGTGAACGTTTATCGAGGTGTCATCGTTGATGCTGATGTCCACGTTGTTGAAGCGTAAGACGGCGTTGCGGGCGAAAGCGGGTTGGATGGTACCGAACAGCGCTAATAGCAGGATGATCGCCGGATAGAGCGTTTTTTTCATGCCCGTAAAATAATTATTCAGTTCTTCTCTCTACGATCGGGATGATCCGTCTTTTCTCTGCGCCGTCGTCCCTCACCGCTTCGATCGGGATGTGCTGCCGCCCGTCGGGGAGCGCGTAGCGAACGGTAAAGGTCCCGTCCTCGCGGAGCTTGATCGGTTTGCCCTGAATGGTCAGGCTGGCGGTCGGCTCGGTAGCGCCGTAGACGATCAGTTCGCAGTTGGCCACCAGCCAGAACGGCCGCGGCTGCTGTGGCCTGACCGGGGAGAAGAGCGAAGATACGCCCGGCGAAGAGGCCGGGTTGAGCAGGTTCTTTTCCATCATCTCCCGCAGCTCAAACGACCCCTGCCTCATCCGGAACCCGCCGGAAAGCGCGTACATAGTGTCCCAGTCGGGGATCATCCATTCCTCGTCTATCACTTCCGACATCCGGTCGCGCGGGGTGGTCACCACATTGCTGCGCGCCGCCACCACGAACACACCGTCAGAAGTTATGAACCCGATATCAACGCAGTAAGAAGTGTTTGGGCGCCCGACATTGATGTACCAGTTGCCGGCCAGCCCGTGCACCTGTAGATCGAAGAAGTTCCAGTTCTGCGTGTCGTATACGCGGAGGATAAGGCGCGACTGGCCGAATTTATCCCCCAGCTCGGAGCGGATCTCGGAAAGCTTTTTCTGATTTATCTCCCAGTAGGCGTAGATCCAGTAGGGATCGCGTACCATGAGCACGATGCGGTTAATATCGTAGCCGCCGGGCAGCTCGAACTCGCGCGGACCCTCGAACTTCTGCATCACCGGCCCGGGATAATATTTGCTTTCCTCAATGCGGGATTCAACGGCCTGGTTGTCCGCCGCCAGAGGACCGGACTTGGCCGCGCGCCGGGCGCGAGGAGCCGCCGCCCGCCGGGGTTTAACGCTCTTCTTTGCCGAAGCTTTTCTGGTTGTCGCTTTCTTCTTTATAGGCATCCCTTCACCCCTGCAACGTCACATTATCTCTCGTAAGTACTTCGCCGCTTCCTCCGGGGAGGTCGGATTGATGTACAGGCCCGATCCCCATTCGAATCCCGCCTGCTTGGTCAGCCGGGGGATGATCTCAAAATGCCAGTGGTAGTCGTACGAAATGGTTCCCCAGTAATCGGGCTTGCCCGGCCGCGGCACCGAATTCGGCGCCGTGTGCAGAACATGGTTGTACGGCGGATCGTTAAGCGTTTTTTTCAGCCGGGTGAGAACGTCCTTTAAGCAGCGCGCCAGCTGCAACCGCTCCTCATCGGATATGTACTGGAAACCGGCTTGATGACGGCGCGGGAAGATCCAGGTCTCAAACGCGAACCGCGAACCGAACGGCGCGAAAGCGACGAAATATTCGTTCTCGTAAACCATCCGCTCCCCCGACCCCAGCTCCTGGCGGATCATGTCGCAAAACAGGCATCGCTCTTTTTCGTGGAAATAAGAGCGCGAATTGGTCAGCTCGAGCTTGATGTAACGGGGGGTGATCGGCGTAGCGATCAGCTGCGAATGAGGGTGGCTGAGCGAGGCGCCGGCCGCGCTGCCGTAGTTCTTGAAGACCAGGATGTAGCGGAAACGCTTGTCCTTTTCCAGGTCGGTGATCCGTTGCTTGTAGGCCCAGAGTATTTTGTCGAGGTGGCTTTCGTCCATGTCGGCCATCGTTTCGTTATGGTTGGGGGTCTCCACGATCACTTCGTGCGCGCCGATCCCCGACATCATGTCGAAAATGCCGATGCCGGAGCGGTTGACATCGCCTTCGATCACCAGCGCGGGGAATTTATTGGGGATCACCCTCACCTGCCAGCCCGGTTTGTTGGGAGCGGTGTCGGTACGGCGCCAGGCGGTGATCTCCGGCGGGGTCTTATCCTCGTTGCCCTCGCAGAGCGGGCATTTGCTGGTGTCCTCTTTCACCGCGGCCACGGCCGAGCCGCCAAAATCCGACGGACGCCGCCCGCGTTCGGTCGAGATCACTACCCACCGGTCGGAGATCGGGTCTTTGCGGATTTCCGGCATTTTAACTCTCCATTCTGATCGCGATCCGGTCGGTCCATTTGGACTTCGGAGCGAGATCAAGCTCGAATCCGAACATGAAACAACTTCCCTGATAGGTCCTCTCAAACCCGCCCTCGGACTGCGAAACCGTTTCGATCGGGAACCAGAAAACCCGGCTGGTTTTTTCCGACTCCAATGATACACTAAAGCCCTTCCATTCGTCAATCAACTTTATCTTAAAAATATCCGGCTTTTCGCCGCTGCTGTTGAGCCGGAACTTCTCCTCGGAATCCGAGAACTTCAAGATACGGTCGGGCGCGTCCGACGCCAGGAGCGTGAGGTTGAACTCCACCCCGAACATCCCCTTAACTTCCCGTTCGGAAAGGTTAGAGATCTCGTATTCGACATTGACAATGCTCTGCCCGGCCATGATATCGACCGTCTTCGATACCTTTACCGCGCAGCCGTCCACCGTCCCCGCGCGCGAAAGGTTGAGCGACGCCTCCTCGTTCTTCCGCTGGGGGAAGAAATTATAGATGCCGTCATCAAAATCCCCGAGCTCGCGATAGTCGCCGGAGCAGAGCGCTTCCACTCCGGTCCCGGCGGGAAGGAAATGATCGACCAGCGACATCCGGCGGTGCCGGTCGTAGACCAGGTATTTCTCTATCCCCGCTTCCTTTACCCTGACGATATCGTGAATGCTGGGAGTGCCGCTACCCGCCACCGAGATCTTGTCTTTGGGCGTTTCCAGCAGTTTTTTATGATACGCTTCCTTCCTGCGGGTAAGCACATTGGTCAGGTTGAACGCCTTCGGTTTGTAATCGATCTCGAATATGCTCCCGCCATGATGGGGAGAAAGGTAAACGTTGAGGAATGGGTTGGAGACCAGCACCTCTTCCGAGCCGTCGCGGTCGAGATCGGTCACCACCACTTCGGTATAGTTCTTGTCGCCGCGCTGCAATTCGGCAATGATGTTCTCCGCGCGGATCAGGTGGTCGTAGATCGCGTCGCGCAGGTACGAAAGGTACAGCCCGCCGAACACCCCGTGCCAGTACGCGCAGTTGCACTGTCCCATGTAAAGGTGGCGTTCCGCCTCCGCCGCTTTTTTCTTCCGCTCATCCGAGCCGGCGGATTTCTTGATGGTCTGCAGTTTATTGCTCACCATCAGCATCTTCTTGTGCATGTTGTTCGATTCCGGGTATTTGACGAAAAAGTTGCGGAAATACCCTCCCGACCATTCGATCATTTCGGCGTAAGAGGCGGACGGCAGATAGATCGTCCCCTGCGCGTAATATTCGTCAAGATATTCGGAAAACGTCATCGGCCGTATCCAGTCAAGGTTCGCTTCGATCTGCTTCAGCAGATTTTCGAGATATCCGTCCTCGTAGACCCATTTGTAGGTCCCCGGCCAGACGCCGAACTTCTCGCCGTCGTCGGCCAGGATCGCAGCGCGACGGCCGTCCTCGCTCGCCTGTTCGCCCAGGTAGCGGACCGTTTCTTCCGGCACGCGGAACGGTATCAGGTAGCGCATCTCCTTGTTGATGGGAAATACTTTGAGCGTTACGCCCTGTTCTTCCGTGACGTAGTAGCTGAACAGGTCTTCTTTTTTAAGCCCGGCGGAGAAGAAATGGTAATCGTCGACGGTGACGTATTCCACGCCCGCTTCGGAAAGTATCTTGGGGAGATGCGGCTCCCAGATCCGCTCGGTAAGCCACAGCCCGCGGGGCGGGGTCTTGAAGCGCGATTTGATGTAATCGCTCTGCATTTTGATCTGGCCCATTTTGTCGTCGTCGGTGATGATGGGGATGATCGGTTCATAATAGCCGGCGGTCATTACTTCCACCTGCCCCCGTTTCACCAGCCCCGCCAGCAGTTCAAGGAATTCCGGATGCTTGTTCTCGAACCAGTCGTAAAGGATGCCGCTGTAATGGACCGCGAACTTCACGCGCGGGTGGCGCGCCATCGTTTCGATGAAAGGCAGATAGCAGAACTTGTAAGATTCGTCGAGTATATGCTCGAAGTTGCCGACCGGCTGGTGGCAATGGATCCCGAAAAGTAGATTGATCTTTTTCATTTGCTCTCCCATCTTTAGGCAATCGTCACGCCAAAACGGTTCCGTCAATTCAAAAAAGCGTCAGATACTCCACTGTTCCATTTCGTAGCTGGCGGTCGGCATTTTGAGCGATATCACTCCGCCCCGCGGCCACCGCTCCAGCTCGTTCCCATCCTTCATCACCGCCACGCAGAACTGCACCTCTTCCCCCGGCCCCACCCCGATGTCGGCGAACGGTATCGCCAGCTCGATGATCTTCCCCACCGAGAACGATTCAAGCTTCTTCACTTCTTCCCAGCTTTCCCCGTCGCCCATCCGGAACATGGTCAGCTGGTAGATATTGTTCTCCGCGTTGAACCGGAGCTCCCATTTGATCTCTTCCGGCAGATAGGCGATCACCGCGAACTGGAAATTCCGGTTCTCCTCGCTTTTAAGGTCGAGCTGGCAGTCCAGCCGGACATAAAGGTCGGTCTTGCTGAAGCCGTAATAGAACGCCTTTAGCACCGTTTCCAGCTGGTGCATCGCCCCTTTCGCCTTTTCGATATCAAAATATCCGGCCGCCAGCCATTCGTAATAATTGGTGACCTCCCCGTCGATCTCCGGATGGATCAGGTAGGCCGGTTCGCGCGTCGGCTTGAACGCCTTGACCCGCTTGATCGGCTTGTCCAGGTATTTGGGGATCTCCTTACCCAGCAGATGATAGATGTTCTTGATGTGCTTGCGGAAGAGCGCGTCGAACGCGTCGTCGTTCTCGGATGAGTGATCGTCGCCGTACCACCAGCACCAGTCCGATCCCTCCGCCACGTACAGTTCCTGCCAGGCGGTGGCATTGTCGGTCCCGCTGATCACGGTGCGCACCCGCGCCAGGTAGTCCCAGGCCAGGTTGTCCTCCTCGTGCCCGATCCAGATGCGGAAGTTGTTGTTGATCCACGACGCAGGGAAAAGCCGCTGGATCCGGTCGGCGGGCGGGTTCTCGGCGATAAAATCCTTAGGCCTGACCGTCACCACGTTCGGCTCGTTCGCCAGCCGCTGGTAGAATTCGCGCAGGAACTCCTCTCCCCCGTCGCGGTAATATTCCCAGGCATTCTCGCCGTCCAGTATCACCGACACCAGGTAACGGCGGCCGTCGGACGGCAGGCTGGCGCGGATGTTATGCAGATGACGGACAAAATCTTCGGCGGCGTCCTTCGCCCGCCAGCGCTGGTACACGAACCCGATCTGGTCGGACAGGAAATGGTTGCGGAAGATAATGCTGATCCCATCGCCCACCTGGTAAGGTTTGTAGATCTCGTGCGAGGCGAGCAGGCGCGGCAGGTTGAGCGAAGAAGCGAGAACGCTTTCGTCGGTCGCGATCCATCTGATGCCGCTTTCCTTGACCAGCGGGAGAATGGCTTCGGAAACGCTCCCCTCCGACGGCCACATCCCCGCCGGCCGTTCGCCGAACTTTTCGGCGTGGTAGGCAGCGGCCGATTCGATCTGGTACTTCGCGTCCTCCGGATGCTGGAAGCGGATCGAAGGCAGCGCGATGTCGCCCATCGACTGCCGGGCGACGCTGGTGTCGCAGAGCAGCGGCAATATCGGATGGTAGAAAGGCGAAGTGGTGAGCTCGATCTGCCCCCGGCCGCTAAGTTCCTTATATTTCGGGATGATGCGCGACAGCAGTTCCTTCTGTTTGTCCAGCAGCTGCCGCTTATCCTCGGCGCTGAAGTATTTCCCCTTCTCGATCAGGCCGCGGACCAGCGGATCGTTGCGACGGTAAATGAAACCGAACCAGGAAAGGTTGAACCACACCTGCAGGTCCATTATCTCCTGCGCGCTCAACCGCCCGGCGATCCGCATCAGTTCCCCCGCGCTCGAGAACCGTCCGCGTTTGAGCAGCAGGTCATGATAGCGGGGGTACGGTTTGATCATCACTTCCCAGTTGGCCATGAAGAAGTTCTTGAGTATGTAGACGATCTCTTCCAGTGTCAGGTCCTTGGGGTCCTTTTCGGAGAGAGCGAGCGCCCGGTCCTTGGCATTGTTGTTTACGTAGTCCTCGATCTGGTTGAGGAGCGATGGAACCAGGTTAAAGGTCGCCTTGACGTTTGGATAATCGTCGAGGATCGCGACCATGTCGTAATAATCCTTTATCCCGTGGAGCCGCACCCATGGCAGTATGAATTCTCCGGTGACCAGGTCCTTATAATACGGCTGATGCATGTGCCAGATCAGCGACAGATAGATGGGATGGTCGTTCATCGGTCTGATTATACAATTTATCCGATCAAAATGCTATAATCATTTCGAGGTGCGATTTCGATGAAAAAATCGTTTTTATCCCTGCTTCTGGTGATCATTCTTTCCGGGCTTTCGCAAGCATCCTTGTTGAAGAACGACCGGATCCTCACTGTTTCCGGCACCGGCCGGGTCGAGACCGTTCCCGACCGGGTATCGGTGCGGCTGGGAGTTGAACTGCTGCGCAAAACGGTGCAGGAAGCGCAGAACGACAACGCGGCCGCGATGGACAAGGTGATGGCGGCGATAAAGAAGCTGAATATCCCCGCCGACCGCATCGCCACCAGCAACTTCAACCTCTGGCCGGAAATGAAGTACGAGAACGACCAGTCGCCCAAGCTGGCGGGCTACCACTGCAGCAACCAGATCTCGATCGATCTGGACGACGTTAAACTGGTTTCCAGAGTGATCGATGCCGGGGTTTCGGCCGGCGCCAATAATATTCTCGGCCTCCAGTTCTCAAGGAAGGACGATCTTGAGGCCAAAAAGAGCGCGCTCGAAAAAGCGGTAAAGGAAGCGCGTTCGAAAGCGGAAGCGCTGGCCGCGGCGGCGGGAGTGAAGCTCAAGGACATCGTCAACATCAACGAAGGCGGCGCCTACGCTCCGGCAATGGAAAGCGATTCGATGGTGCGTTCGATGGCGCTGAACGCCGCTCCGGCGGCCGCCACTCCCATCTCTCCCGGGACCCTCTCCATCCAGGAGAACGTCACCGTTAATTATATTATTGAATAAACTGGTCCAGCTTAAGCGCCTTCAGTAATCCCGGCGGGACCTCGATCCCGCGGCGCTGCAGCTCCCTTACGCAGGCGGTCGCATCGGCCATCCGCCGCTGCTCGTAATAAAGCACGGTCAAATATTTGTAAGCGTCGATATATTCGGGGTTGATCTCCAGCGTCCTTTTAAATTCCGCTTCGGCCGCTCCCGCTTTTTTCTGCGAAAAATACAGCAGACCAAGATTAAAATGGACCGTATCATAATTAGGGTTGATCGCGATCTCTTTCTTATACTCCATTTCCGCCTCCGCCAGCTGGCCGTGGTTCATGTATATCAATCCCAGGTTATTGTGCGCCATCGGTTCGTTCGGATTAAGCACCAGCGCCTTCTGGTATTCAGGGAAAGCGCGCGTATAATCCTGGGCAAGGTAATACATCGCCCCCAGGTTGCGGTGCGCCAGCGGGTAATGCGGCGAATTGGCCGCCGCGTTCTCCCAGAAACTTATCCGGTCGCGGAAAACGTCAAGATGGACAAAGGTGATCGCGGAGAACGTCGCCAGCAGCGCGGCCGCGCACGCCAGCGGGACTTTTTTCTTCAGGTCATACCCTTTCATAGTGGCGGCCAGCAGCATTAACATTCCAGCCATCGGCAGGTAAAGCCGGTGCTCGATAAAATCGGCCGGGAGGTCGGGATTGGGGCGGACGAACGACGGCAAAAGGAAAAGCAGGAACCAGGCGGCGCCGAACAGCACCATCTTCAGGTCGCGCTCTTTCGAATACACGGTCCATGCCAGAAGCCCGATCAGCGCCGCCGCGCCGTAAATAAAAGTGGTATCGCGCATGATCGGCAGGACGGAAAGGTTGAAGGGAAGGAATATCTTTCCGATCATCTGGACCGTCGCCGGGAAATTCACTACAAGTGATCTCACGATGTATTCCGGCTTGAGCTCCATCGGGTATTTCAGCGCGGCGCTCCTCAGCAGGAACCACGGGACCACCGCCGCGCACCACCCCGCGATCATCGCTCCCCACTCCGCCGGCGCGAGCTTCGGCCGCCTGAACAGCCAGGCGTAAAGCAGGCAGAGCGGCGGCAGCAGCATCGCCGTTTCTTTGGTCAGCAGTGACAGGAAGAACAGAACGACCGACAAGAGGCCGCGCAGAGAGCGGTTGCCCTCGTCCATTTTGATGAACATAATGAACGACGGCAGCAGAAAGATCGCCAGCAGCGGATCGTTACGGCCGGGGATCCATCCCACCGCCTGCGACAATACCGGGTGTACGGAAAAGAGCAGCGCCAGAAGCAACGAAACGTCCTTCCGGAAATCGAGCTTTATAAGCAAAAAGAAGACCAGGCACGAAGCGATCAGGTGAAGAATAATATTGGTGACGTGGTACATCATCGGGCTGGTCCCGCCCCACTGCGCGTCCAGCATGAACGAGATCGTCATCAGGGGACGGTAATAGATCTCGCCGCCGCCGAACTGGCGGAAAATATCCTGCCCGAAAGCGGTCAGAACGTTGGCCAGGTTCTTGATGAAATAAAAATTGTCCAGGATCAGGTTATTGTCGTCCAGGTAGGTGTAATTGAAGAACGCCGCTTTAATGTAGACCAGCAGGCCCAGCACGGCTATTATAATGTAGGGCCGCCAGGAGGCAAGAAGGCACCACGGTTCGCTCATGATCGGCATCGCGGCGGGCGTTTTGCTTACTTTCGATCGCTTTGCCATCAGGTCACCCGGTTAGTAAGGCGGCCGACTTTTTCGATCTCCACCACAACCGTGTCTCCTTTCTGCATCGGCCCCACCCCCGACGGCGTTCCGGTAAGGATGATGTCGCCCGGCAAAATGGTCATCACCCGCGAAATGAAAGAGACGAGGAACGCAGGCTTGAAGATCAGCTTTTCCGTGTTCGAATGCTGCATCAGCTTGCCGTTAAGAAAAAGTTTGATTTCCAGGTGTTCCGGATCGATGCCGGTGACCAACTCCGGCCCCAGCGGGCAGAAAGTGTCAAAAGATTTGGCCCGCGTCCACTGGCCGTCGGCCCGCTGGAGGTCGCGCGCGGTGATATCGTTGGCGCAGGTATAACCGAGAATATGATCGTACGCCATTTCGGCCGGGACATCTTTGGTCCGGTCCTTGATCACGATCGCCAGCTCCGCTTCATAATGAAGTTCGCTCGTCATTTCCGGATAGATTATCCCGTCGCCGTCCCCGATCACCGCGGTCGGCGGTTTAAGGAACATGATCGGGTGCTCGGGCAGCTTTTCGTTCATCTCTCCCAGATGCGCGCGGTAATTGAGCCCGATGCAGACGATCTTCGACGGGTTGAACTTCATACGGATATTATAGCATCCACAGCGGTTTTATCATTGCGTCCGCCCCGTGTTATAATCGTTCATGCTCATCAAGACCATCAAGGTCGGCAACTTGCGGACGAACTGTTATATCGTTTACGACGAAACGGCCAACGAAGGGATCGTCATCGATCCGGGCGACGATGTAGAAGATATCATAAAAGAGATCGGGCAGATAAAGATCAAGGCGATCGTTCTCACGCACGGGCACTACGACCACGTCACCGACGCGTTCAAGCTCAAAAAGCGCGTCGACGCCCCGGTAATGGTCGGCCGCAAGGACGAAATGAGCTGGATGATATCCTATACCGCCCAGAAAGCCGACGCCCACCTGAACGACGGGGACGAATTGAAGGTCGGCGGACTGACCTTCCGCGTTATCGCCACCCCCGGCCACACCGCCGGTTCAATGTCTTTATATAATGAAAGGGAGAAAGCCCTTTTCAGCGGAGACACGCTGTTTGAAGGGACGTACGGCCGGACCGACTTCCCCGGCGGTTCGGAGGAAGAAATGATCGCTTCGCTTAAAAAACTGCTCGCCCTGCCCGGCGATACCGCGGTCTATCCCGGCCACGGGCGCAATACCACTATAGAAGCGGAAAAAAATCTGATAGAATAGGTACGAAAGGAGCAACAGTATGAGACAAAGAGAAAAAGAGATCGCCCGCCGGAGAAGAAGGAAGAAAAAAGCGCTCAAGGCCAAAAAGAAAGCGCGGGTCTGATCTTTTAATGAAGATCACCCTTGCCGGATATAACCTCGATTCCGAGGTCATCGAGGCGCTGAAGCGCGGAGAGGACGTCAAGGACACGGCAACGCCGGAGGTCCTTTCCGCCTCTTACGCCCGCATCAGCCGCGATCCCCGCCCCATCGACGAGCTGCGCGCCGTCGCCAAGCAGGAAGTGAGCAAAGCACGGCAGCTCAACCAGAACGTCATCTTCAAGATGGGACACCATTCAGTGGCCGAGCACGCCGTGTTCAATTTCGACCTGATCGGCGTATCGCGTCTGGCGTTGGAGGAGATCGAAAAATTCCGGCTCTGCTCCTTTACCGAGAAATCGCAAAGGTACCAGACCCTCGAAGGCAATTATCTGGTCCCGGAAGAGATCGAGAACGCGGGGTTGAAAAAGCTGTTCGTCGATACGATCGATGAACAGAACGCGGCCTACGCCCGGATGGTCGGGGACCGGATCGAGCCGGAGGATGCCCGCTACCTGACCTCTCTCGCCACGCTCGGCCAGGTCGGGCTGACGCTCAACGCGCGCAATCTCGAGCTGATGTTCCGCCGTTTCGCCGCCAGCCCGCTCGCGGAAGTCCGCGAGATCGGGCGCGTCATGTTCG
This sequence comes from Candidatus Omnitrophota bacterium, assembly GCA_035506255.1. GTDB lineage: Bacteria > Margulisbacteria > WOR-1 > XYC2-FULL-46-14 > WPAF01 > CAIYXV01. The sequence goes on from DATJPS010000088.1 coordinate 14,660, forward strand.
AACGGATCAAACCGATCGCCCCATCGATCATCCTCTTCACCGAACCGACCGCTTTGGACCGCGACACTTACCCGCGCATTAAAAAGCTGGCCGATAACATCATACCGGACCGGAAAAGCCGGAAGGTCAAAGAGGTCGAGCTGGTGGACTGTTCCAGGAACGCCGATCTGAAACTGGTCGCCGCTCTGCTCCATACCGTTTCCGACCGTTCGTACGATCAGTGCTTAAAGATAACCCGATCATTGACAGAAGGGAAAAAAGCGGAGATCATTAAATCCGCGCTCTCCAACATGGAATTTTACGATTCAGCACTGCGCGAGTTCGAATACCCGGATCTCACCTTCGAGCTGGTCGTTTCGGCCGCCTGTTTCGCCCAGCTCAAGCGCCACCGGCTGGCGACCCTCACCTGCCAGGGGTACGATCCAGAGCTGGGGCCGACCATACCGCCAGCGATTATAAAAGCGGGCAGGGAAAAAGAATTCATGAAAATATTCAAGGCCGCGGACAAAGCGTTCAGGAAGATCGGGGACAAAGCTCCTGCGGCCGCTACCTATATCCTGACCAACGCACACCGCCGCAGGGTTTTGTTCAAATGCAGCGCCCGGGAGCTATACCATATTTCGAGGCTGAGGGAAGACGCGCACGCGCAGTGGGACATCCAGAACATTTCGAAGTTGATGGCCGATGTGGCCAGGAAAGCGATGCCGCTCGCGTTCTCGACCATCGGCGGCAAGGACCGTTATACGGAGATCTACCGTAACGCGTTCGGACGGGACCCCCGGATCGCTCCTCAAGCAGGCTGACCTCCAGCCCGGTTCCACCGGCAGTCCTTTCTTGTAAGTATTGCCAATCATGGTAATTTATGGGATAATTGGGTATCAGCTCCGATATTCGCAATTAAAAACCCGCGGCAAAAGGAAAACATGAAGATCAAACCATGGATAATACTCGCCCTGATCGCGTGCCTGCTGCTGGGCGCGGCCGGCTCCCGGCTGTTCATCCGTTCCGCCGAGCCGTCCCGCTTCTACTCGTGGTCTTTCCTGGACCAGAAGGTACAGGAGATCGCCGACCGCTACAGTAACGGCGACGTGATCGTGGTCAGCAAACAGGACCACCTGCTCTACTACTGCCACCGCGGATTGATCGTCCGGGGGGACCGTATGGGAGGGTTCGTTTTTAATTTCCCGGTGCCGGTATCGCTCGGGGCCAATAATCGCTGGACCCCCGAAGGCGAGTTCAAGGTCTACACCAAGAATCCCCACAGCCGCTTCACGCTCTTCATGGGCTTCTGCGGGCTGTACGGCATCCACGGCGCTTCCACCCGGCTCGCCTCCAAGCTCGATTATTTGGAAGCGCTCAACCCGAACCTCAAGTATGTCACTCGCAGGGACAATACGCTCGGTTGCGTGGCGGTGGAGAACCGCGTGATCAAGTATCTGTACGCCAGGGTGGATGTTAATACTCCCGTGTTGATAATGCCCTGATCTGATACTATAATACCTCAGATGAAATCGCCCGAAATACCGTTCTTTACCAAACAAGAGATCCTGGACCGGATGATCTGGACCAACAATTTCCGCCTTTTGCTGGGCATGGTCT
>DATJPS010000089.1:0-7311 GCA_035506255.1 Candidatus Omnitrophota bacterium
GCCCGGAAGCTGAAATACATATCTTACGAAGAAATGCTGGAGCTGGCGTCACTGGGGGCGCAGGTGTTGCACCCGCGTTCGGTGGAATGCGCCAGCATCTATAACATGGTGATCCATCTGCGCCACAGCCAGAAGGAGATCGAAGGGACTTACATTATGTCCCCCGCGCAGATACAAAAGGAGGTCGGGAAAATGGAAAAGCAGGAAGCGGTGAGAGGGATCGCGCTGGACGAGAACATCGCCAAGATCGGATTGCTGAAGGTTCCCGACCGTCCGGGGATCGCGGCGCGGATATTCGGTTCGCTCGCCAAGGAAAAGATCAACGTCGACATGATCATCCAGTCGATCCATTCGTCGGGCAAGTTCGCCGACATGGCGTTTACCGTCGATCGTCCGGAACTCAAAAAAGCGCTCGAAGTATCGGAGAAGATCGCGAAAGAGCTCAGCGCCGAAGGAGTGGTGCACGACAGTGACGTTGCCAAGGTCTCGCTGGTGGGGATCGGCATGGTCTCCCAGCCCGGCACCGCTTCGAAGATGTTCGAAACGCTGGCCGAAGCGAAGATCAACATCCAATTGATCTCAACCTCCGAGATCAAGATCTCGTGCGTGGTGAAGGCGAGCGAAGGGAAACGGGCGGTCCAACTGCTCCACAAGGCGTTCAACCTGGACAAGATCGCTCAGTGAACCTGTTCTTTTCTTATCTGGCGGTACTGTTATTCTCGTACCTTTACGGTTCCATACCATTCAGCCTGATATTCTCCCGCCTGCTCAAGGGGGTGGACGTACGGCAGGAAGGGAGCGGCAACGTGGGAGCGACCAACGTGCTGGTGACCTCCGGCAAGCGGGCGGCGGCGTTTGCGGCGCTCTTTGATATCTCGAAAGGTTTTTTGGCGGTGATCGCGGCCCGGTTCCTGATCGGCGGCGGCATGCCGGAGATGCTGGCGGGGATCATGGCAGTGGTGGGCCACGATTTCCCGGTTTACTTAAATTTCAAGGGCGGCAAGGGGATATCTTCCACCGCCGGCGCGATCATCGCGATGGACCCGTACGCTTTCGCGCTTTGCCTGCTTTGTTACCTGGTTTTCCTGGCTTTGACCCGTTACCTGATCCTTAGCTCTTTGCTTACTGTCGCCTCCGTCCTCTTCCTATTTTATTTCCTTAAAGACAGCCTTTGGTGTGTCGCGTTCGCGGCGGCGGCGCTGGCGCTGGCGCTCTATGCCCACCGGGAAGACATCTCTCGCCTGGCTTCCGGCAATGAAGCCCGCCTCGGCGCATCCATCGAACGTGTGGTATAATTTACATATAACGGGGCGTAGCTTAGCTTGGTAGAGCGCACGGTTCGGGACCGTGAGGTCGGAGGTTCAAATCCTCTCGCCCCGATATCTCGATTCATCGGGGCGTGGCCCAGCTTGGTCTAAGGCGCTACCTTGGGGTGGTAGAGATCGTGGGTTCGAATCCCGCCGCCCCGATTCTTTTTGAGGGTAATTACTAATGAAAGGGCGTGAGAAAAATAAGTCCTATACATTCATGATCGTACCGCACGACGCGGCGGGCCGGTCGCTGCAGCTCCGCATCCCTTCCAACCTCGCCCACGGAATATTTTTCATAATCATCGCTTTTGTGGCAGTTTTTTCGCTTTCGGTCGTATATTCAACTTTCCTTTCCGGCAAGCTCATACATTATAAAACGGTGGTAATGACCAGCGCGGAGAAGGACCGGAACCTAGAGCAATTCGCCTCCGAGACCGAAACGATAAAACAGGAATTGCAGAATTTGCTCGACCAGAACAATTCGCTGAGAAAGCAGCTTGGCCTGCGGGTCGAAAAAACTTCGATCGACCTCAAGGCGAAGGAACCGGACAATAAACAGTTCGACCTCTCCAACCTCCAGCCGAAGGTCAAGCGGGTCTCGCTAGACCTTAAAAGCTCGCTCGACGAGATCGAAAAGACCAAGACGAGCTACAAGGAACTGCAGGGGCGGGTGGAATATTTGCAAAAGCGGCTGGCGGTAACGCCGACGGCGTGGCCGATCTACGGGCCCATTATGTCGTATTTCGGTTACCGGCGGTCGCCGTGGCGGAGCTTCCATACCGGGGTCGACATCGGCGCGCCTTACGGAGCGCCGGTGCGCGCGACCGCCGCCGGAACGGTAACTTTTACCGGCTGGCGGACAGGGTTCGGACGGGCGGTTGCGATAAACCACGGTTTCGGGTTATCATCGTTCTACGCTCACAATTCGAGGTTCGCGGTCACGGAGGGGCAGCATGTGCGGAAGGGGCAGGTGATAGCGTATATCGGCACTTCCGGCTATTCCACCGGGCCGCACTGCCATTACGAGGTCCACCGTAACGGGGTAGCGGTCAACCCGATGCCTTATTTGGGCATGAGCATTTTGACCGCGGGCAGGTGTTTGTAATGAAAAAACTGGAAGCGATAAATTCGATCATCGGCGATGAAACATCGTTCCGCGGCGAGATCTCCTCTCCCGGTTCCCTCCACGTTTCGGGCGAGGTGCGCGGCAACATCAAGGTCAAGGGCGACGTCTTCGTTTTCGGCAAGGGACGGGTGATCGGCGATATTTCCGGGGCAAGAGTGGTGGTCTCGGGTCTGGTCGAGGGGAATATCTTCGCTTCCGCTGGGTTGGAGATACTTAAGAGCGGGAAGATCAACGGCGAGATCACCTGCGACAAGCTGGTGATCGAAGAGGGCTCGGTTTACCAGGGGAGGGTCAATGTAAGGTCGGGGGCCGAGGCGGCGCCCGCGCCGGAATTCGAGATCAAGGATGTCTGAGCTGTTCGTCGTCGCTACTCCCATCGGCAATCTGGAAGACATGACGCACCGGGCGGTGCGCATGCTTAAAGAGGCCGACCTGATCGCGGCGGAAGACACCCGCCAGACCAAAAAACTGCTCAACCATTACGACATCAAGACCCCGATGACCAGCTACCACAAGTTCAACATCAAATCCAAATCTGGACATATCATCGAAACCATCAAACAGGGGAAAAAAGTCGCGCTCGTCTCCGATTCCGGCATGCCGGGGATATCCGATCCCGGTTACGAACTGATCCGCGACGCGATCGCGGAAGGGGTCCGCGTAACGCCTGTTCCCGGACCCTCCGCATTGATCGCGGCGCTGGCGGCGTCGGGGCTCCCGACCGATAAATTCGTCTTTCTCGGCTTCCTCGAAAAAAAAGCGGGGAAACGGAGAAGGTCGCTACGCGAGCTTGCGGATTTTGACGGCACGATCATCATCTACGAATCGCCGTTCCGCGTGGTAAAATGCCTGCAAGACATCCTGGCGGTGCTGGGGGAGCGGGAGGTGGCGGCGGCGAGGGAGCTGACCAAGGTGTACGAGGAGGTGGTGCGCGGAAAAGTGTCCGAAGTGATCAAGAGGTTCGAGGGCAAACCGCCGCGGGGCGAGTTCGTCCTTCTGGTAAAAGGTAAAGACTGAAACCGCTATCGGCTCAATCGGGAGAGATCAAAACGGAGCAGTGGGTTCTACCCCCACATGGCGGCGGCCCGGAGTTACCCCGAAAGCTCTATATCTTAAAAAGGGGTATAGAGATGATAAAAGAATATTTCTGCCGTTTGGTTTGTTTGATCGGTTTGGTTTGCATGATCGGCCCGTCTTCCGCGTTCGATCTTCCGCGATTCTACGGTAACGAAGTGGTGGTCACCGCGCTGCGCCTCCCGCAATTGAACACCGATTCCCCCTGGAGCGTCGACGTGATCTCAAAAGAAGCGCTGGTCGGCAAGAGCAACCTCGGACAGGCGTTGCGCGAGCTTCCCGGCCTCGACATAAAATCTTCCGGTTACCTCGGATCGGTCGCGTCGGCGCGGGCGAGAGGATCCACTTCGCAACAGGTGCTGACGCTGATCGACGGGCGGCGGCTCGATTCCCCGCTCCTCGGAATGTTCGACCTGGGCGATATTTTATTGGCGAACACGGATAGAATAGAGGTTGTCCGAGCGCCGCTTTCCGCGCTTTACGGATCGGACGCCATCGGCGGCGTGGTCAACGTCATCACGAGGAACGAGGAGAACTCGTTCTCTATTTCCGCCGGAAGCTACAATACGCAAAAAGCTTCCCTTTCGATCGGCGGGACGGATCTTTCCCTTATCAGATCGGACGGCACCCGGCAGAACGGCGATTACTCCGCGCAGCAGTTCGGACAAAAACTGGGTTGGGATGTGTCGGGGGTCGGCACGGTCAACGCGGGCCTTTCCTATTATAATGCAGACAAAGGGGTGCCGGGCGTTCCCGTATCAGAGTCCGATCCTCATTCCGCCTCCACCCCCGGCGACCGGCAAAAGGACCAGAACCTCTCCGCCGACATTTCGTTAAAACGGGATGACGGCGGGCTCAAGACCGAGGCGAAGCTTTATTACAACAACTTATACGAGTATTCCCGCTATTACGATTTTTTCGCCCTTCAATTCACCGATTCCGATTTCCGCACCGAACAAAAGTCGTTCGAGTTGACCCAATCTAGGGACTTTACCCGCAACCTGAACCTGCTCCACGGGATCGAGGCAAGGGAAGATTCCGGCCGGTCATCATACGCCGGAACGCATTCGATCGATAACTACGCGCTCTTCGGCCAGATGAAGTATTCGCTTCCCGCGCTCGATCTGGTAGCGGGAGCGAGGGCCGACCAGCATTCGGCGTTCGGCGCGGTGATCAATCCGCGCGCGGGCGTCAATATTAAACTGGCGGACGATCTAAGGCTGCGCGCTTCGACCGGTACCTCGTTCAAAGCGCCGACACTAAACGATCTCTACTATAATAACGCGGCCTGGCAGACCTACGGCAACTCCGCGCTGGCCCCCGAAAGGAGCCGCTCGGCGGAGATCGGGATAGAAAAAGAATTGGGCGATAAAGCGAGCATCGGCATGAATTATTTCGTTAATTCCATTACCGATCTTATCCTGTGGGACTGGGACCTGACGACCAACATCACCCGTGCCAAGAACATCGGGGCGGTGGAGGCGAGGGGCGGGGAACTGGAGGCGAAATATCAGGCAACGCCGCTTTTAGATCTGTTCGCCAACTGCACGCTGCAAAAGTCGGAAGATACCCGCGATACCGATCCGGCGAGCGTGGGAAAGAACACCCCCTATTCCCCGGAGATGAAATATAATATCGGGGCGGAAGTTCCGGGCAATGTCCGGATCATCGCTTCGTATGTCGGGGAGCGGTTCGCCGACGGGGCGAATACCGTCAAGCTCCCGGCCTATTCGCTGGTCAACCTATGGGCCGCAAGGGAATTCGGCAATTACACCGTTTCCCTCAGCGTTGACAATCTTTTTGATCAAAGTTATTATGAAACGGTCGGTTACAATCCCGTCACTTACGCCCGGCTCGGATACCCGATGCCGGGGCGGGTAATGACCGTTTCCATTGGAGGAAAATTATGACAAGATCGAAAGAGCTTACGAATATGATCGTGTTCGCGCTGGTGATGCTGGCGGCATTTACCTTATATATGTCGTCCCGGCCAAAACCGGCGGCATCGACGCAGACCTTCGTTTATCAGGAAGTAAGGGCGCAAAAAGCGGCGACCCGGGTCGCGGTCCAGGCCGAAACCGCTCCGATCGCACTCCCCGAGAAACCGGCCAGCGTGACCGTTCCCGTAATACCTCCGAGAGTGATCTCGGAGGTGCTGCCCGAGTACCCCGCCTCCGCCCTGGAGAAGGGGACCGAGGGGGTCGTGTTGGTGCAGGCTTATATCGGCGCCAGCGGAAAACCGGAAAAGGTCGAGGTCAAGACCTCGTCCGGCAATGCCGAGCTCGATTCGGCCGCGGTGAGCGCGGTATCGCAATGGATATTCTCCCCCGCCTCGCAGAGTAGCGCGGCGGTGGCGAGCTGGTTCGAGGTCCCGGTGAGGTTTAACTTAAAATAATGGCGCTCGAACCTTTAGGCAGATTACTGATCATCATCGGCGTCAGCGTGGTGCTGGTCGGCGCGTTCTTTATGTTCCTGGCAAAGGTCCCTTGGTTCGGGCGGCTGCCGGGAGACATCACGATCGCGCGCGCCGGCTGGACGTTCTATCTCCCCCTCACCACCATGATCTTGGTGTCGCTGGTGCTGACGGTGATCCTTAACCTGATATTCAGAAGGTAGGGATTGGGGTTGACAGCGGCGCGGGGCGGGGATAAACTGCTAGCCCGGATGAAGACCAGATATCTGATATTGCCGCTTATCGTCCTGTTCATTTCCGGCTGGGTTTGCGCCGGTGCATGCTCGGCCAGAATATGTTGTTGCTGCTGCGGGGACGAAGCTCCTTGCTACACGACCGCTCCATTCGACGGCGCGTTTGCGGCGGATGCGGCCCTTACCGATGTCGTGCCGCCAAATACCGCAACCCATGATATCGTCCCGCTAGATCGAAAGCTTTCTTTCAAACCGTCCGCCGCCGACATTCCGCCGGTCTATATCAGCCAGGCGAAGGAAACCTATCCCTCCAACGGGCCTCCGGCCGCTTGATCCGTTTTTTCAGACGATTTGATAAATATAAAGGAGAAATATATGTTCAAAAAAATAATGTTCCTGCTTATGATCGCGACCCTGGTCGTCAACCTTTCCGCTTTTTCGTGGGCGGCATGTTCGCATAAGGCATGCCGGACGATTTGCGGGACCAAATGCACGGCCCATAACTGTACCAGCGCGGAGTGCAAGAACTGCATCAAAAAGGTCTGCCTTAGATCGGCGGAATGCAGGAATTGCGGCTACGCCGGAAATTGCCAGACCGCCAAATGATCCGTTAGGCGATCCAGTATCAAAAGCGGCAGGGGAAACCCTGCCGCTTATTTTTTTCGGCGATTTGTTGATATAATGTATGTAATGCCCAAGACATCCGACTTCGATTATTCTTTTCCAAAGTCGATCATCGCCAACGAGCCCGCCGCAAAGCGGGATCACTCGCGGTTAATGGTGCTTGACCGCAGCCGCGGTACGATCGATCACAAAATCTTCTTCGACATCGTCGATTGTTTTTCCCCCGGCGACCTGCTCGTTCTTAACGATACCAAGGTACTGCCGGCGAACATCGTCGGGAAAAAGGAAGGCGGCTCGGCGAATATCGAAGTGCTTCTCGCAAAGCGGATAGAGGGGAATACCTGGGAATGTTTGGTCAGGCCGGGCAAACGGCTGTCGGTCGGCTCGCGGATCGTTTTCGGCGACAACGAAGTGCTCGGCAAAGTGAGGGAAAAACTCGAGACCGGCGAGCAGCTCATCGAGTTCGAAGGGGACCTGCACGGGTTCATGATGAAGAACGGGGAGATCCCGCTTCCCCCTTACATCGAGAAC
>DATJPS010000090.1:0-7902 GCA_035506255.1 Candidatus Omnitrophota bacterium
AACTGTGGGACCAGCTCGGTAGCGGCGTTGTCGATGACCTGCGAGAAGTTGACCTCCTTCTTCTCGAACTTGGCCTTGCCCGACTCGATGCGGGCGATATCGAGCAGGTCGGAGATCATGGTGACCATGCGCCGTGTCTGCCGGTCGATGACGGCCATGATCTCGCGCTGGTTGGCCGGGACCTCCCCCAGCAGCCCCTCCGTGAAAAGAGATACATACTCCTTGATCGAGGTGAGCGGGCTGCGCAGCTCGTGGGCCACGTTGTTCATGAAGTCCATCTTCTCCGCCGAGACCTCTTCGATCTCCCGCTGCTTCTGCCTGAACATTTCCGCCAGGTAGGAAACGGAATAGATCAGCGCCAGGCAGATGAAGAAGAAAGAGACGACGTACAGGAACAGGAAGCGGTTGTCGCGGTAAAGGATGATCGGGGGGATCGCGATCATGTAATGCGGGATGAAACCGAGCGATTCGAGCCGGTTGATCCCGGCGAACAGGACGACCGCGTGCCCCGCCATCAGGATGGCGAAGGAGGAGCCGTAAAAAATGGCGACGATGGTGGGGAAGAGCAGATAGAGGATCACGAACGGGCTTTCGAGCCCGCCGGTAAAGTGCACCAGCGCGGTCACGGCCAAAAGATCGAACAGGAACTGGATGTAAACGAACTCGCGAAAATTGCAGATCTCCGGGTTGTTCCTGGCCAGGAAGGTAAGGACGATATTATAGAGCGCGATGAACATGGCGACATAAATGATCGGCAGGACGGCGAACTTAAGCCCCACCGAAAGGGTCATGAAGATGATGGCGACGACGCTGGAGAGAGCGGTCCAGCGGATATTTGAGACCAGTATCACCCGGTTCGCTTCTTCGGGAAGAGGCTTTTTCTCGGCCATGCGGTTATTATACTACAATTTCAACCCGGCAACGGGTTTAATGGAAAGTTGTGAGGGGCCGTCCGCTTTCAGCCGGTGAAATCCGGCGCAAGCGATCATGGCGGCATTGTCGGTGGTGTACTCAAATGGCGGAATGGTCACCCGCAGGCCCGCTTCCGCCCCGCGCAACATCAGTTCCGACCGGAGGAGGGAATTGGCGGATACGCCGCCGGCCAGGCAAATGTTCCCGATCCCGTTCTCCACCGCCGCCTTGACCGTCTTTTCCACCAGCACGTCCACCACCGCTCTCTGGAATGAAGCGACGATGTCTTGGGTCCGCATTCCGCGTTGCGCATTACGCATTACGTAATTAACGACCGCCGTTTTGATCCCGCTGAAAGAAAAATCATACCCGTATTCTTCTTCGAGCATCGGCCGTTTGAAGTCGATCGCTTTTGGGTCTCCCTCCTTTGCCAACCGGTCGATCACCGGCCCGCCCGGGAACCCGAGCTTGAGGAAACGGGCGACTTTGTCGAACGCTTCGCCCGCGGCGTCATCGCGCGTCTGGCCGAGCGTGCGGTATTTACCGTAGCCTTTTGCCTCGACGATCATGGTATGCCCGCCGGACACGATGAGGCAGATAAAAGGGAAACTCACCCCCTCCCTCTCTTCGTTCGGGTTCCCCCCTCTCTTAGAAAGAGAGTGGGAGTTAATGAAGTTCGCGTACATATGTCCTTCCAGGTGGTTGACGCCGATCAGCGGGATATCAAGAGAGTAAGATACCGCCTTGGCGGCGCAGACGCCGACCAGCAGTGAACCCACCAACCCGGGGCCGCAGGTAACGGCGACCGCGTCGAGGTCGCCAAAATCCTTATCCGCCCGCTCCAGCGCTTCTTTGATGACCGGATTAATGACTTCAATGTGGCGGCGGGAGGCGATCTCGGGGACGATGCCGCCGTATTTCTTGTGGAACTCGGTCTGCGACGCGATGACGCTCGAAAGCACTTCGACGCCGTTATTGACCACGGCGGCGGAAGTGTCGTCACAGGAAGTTTCAATAGCGAGAACGAGCATAATGATCAAATTATATCAATAAAACGGCTTCAATAATACGACCGGGACCGGAACGCCGGCCCGCGCCTTTGATTTTATGATAAAATATCACATGGACGACCTCTCATCCCACAAAGGAATATCCTCGCTGATGTTGCCGGACATCCGTCTGGCGGTGATCTCGATCGCTTTCTTCACTTTTGCCGGACGGGCGCTGGCGGTGGTCCTCGCATTCCAGATCTACCGGATCACGCATAGCCCGCTCGCGCTCGGCTGGCTGGGCCTGGTGGAAGCGATCCCCGCGGTCGCTACCGCCTCGTTCGGAGGATATGTGGCCGACCATTTCAGCCGTCAGGCGATCCTTAAGATCGCCCGGAGCGTATCGTTCATCTGTTCACTTATTTTGCTGCTGCTTTCGATCGGCGATCCGCGGTCGTCGATCGCGTGGCTGTATTTGATGATCTTCATCCTGGGGATCGCCCGCGGGTTCGCCGACCCGGCGACCACCGGTTTCGAGGCGCAGGTGGTGCCGAAGCATCTTACCGTGAACGCCGCTTCGTGGTTCGGCAGCACCTGGATCCTTGCCTCGATCTTCGGCCCGGGGGCGATCGGTTTTATCTTCGCGGAGTGGGGTGCACCCGGTTCTTACGGGACGATCGCCGCCTGTTTCCTGATATCGCTGGTCTTCTTTTTACTCATTCCGCCCAAGCAACAGGTGATGCCCGAAGTGCGGGAGAACGTTCTCAAGAGCATCCGCACCGGCTGGCGCGCGCTGTTGAAGATCCAGCCGCTATTTGCCTCCATGATCCTCGACCTGTTCGCCGTCTTTTTCGGCGGGGCGGTGATCCTGCTGCCGGTCTACGCCATCGACATATTGAAGGTGGGGGTGAGGGGGCTGGGGCTGCTCAATGCGGCGGCGTCGCTCGGCGCGCTGGTGACTATGCTCTCCGCCACTTCTCATCCGCCGATCAAAAACGCCGGCCGCAACCTGCTCTGGGCGGTGGCGGGTTTCGGGGTGAGCATCCTGGTCTTCGCTTTTTCGACCGATTTCTGGCTTTCGTTCCTTGCGCTCTTCCTGAGCGGGCTGTTCGACGGCCTCAGCATGATCGTCCGGCGCTCAATCATGAGGCTGCTTTCGCCCGACCATTTGCGCGGGCGGATCGCGGCGGCAGGGTCGATATTCATCTGCGCGTCCAACGAGCTGGGGGCGTTCGAGAGCGGAATGCTGGCGTCATTGATCGGTACCGTTCCGTGCGTGGCGGCGGGCGGCGTCGTTACTTTATTGGTGGTGGGGATGACCGCGGCATTATCGGACCAGCTGAGAAAACTGAAATTCTGACCGCTATCGGGTCAACTTTTTAACGAACGGCAGAACGGTCCGATCTTATCGGCCATGCTTCCCGACTTTACTTCCTTCTCCAAAAGCTCGAGCACGGTGATCGGGTGCTTGCCGCAAGTTTCCTTCATGTCGGCGATCGCTTTATCTCCCGCCGATCCTCCCTTGGTGAGGAAGAACGCCACTTTTTTAAATGCGCCGCGATTCTCCGTCATGTAAGTGCGCACGGCGGGGGCGTAGGAGCGAAAAGCCCAGAGGGGCGAGCCAAGTATCACCAGATCGTAGGCCGCCGGGTCCTTTTTGGGCTTATCGATGGCGGTCAGCATTCTTTTCATCGCGTCCCGGCCGGCGTACAACCAGCCGATGATTCCGGAACGCTTGTTGTGATCGATGATCTCTTCCAGATCGGCGCCCAGTTCTTTCGCGATCGCTTCCGCCGCTTTCTTTGTGTTCCCGGTCCGCGAGTAAAATGCCACTAATGCTTTCATGGCAATATTGTTGCACCGGAGTCCCTCCCTGTCAAACGCCGCGCCGTGATAAAATATCACCATGCCTGCCATCTCGCTGGTAATGCCGGTATACAACGAAGCCCCGGTCATCGAACGGGTCCTGCGGTCGTATCGCGATCGGCTCGAGCGGGTCGGACCGGGATCGGAGATCATCGTTATGGACGACGCCAGCACCGACGGGACGAGCGCCATACTAGACCGCCTGTCCGGCGAGATGCCGTTAAAAGTGCTCCGGTCGCCGGCCCGGATCGGCCATACCGCCTCGGCGGTCAGGGGATTGGCGGCCGCAAAGAACGAACTGATCTTTTACAGCGATTCGGACGGGCAGTTCGATCCCGGAGACCTGGATAAATTGCTGGCGGCGATCGATGGCGCCGATATCGTGATCGGTTGGCGCAAAGAACGGCGCGACCCGCTCTCCCGGCTTTTTTTCGCTTCCATCCTCAAACAACTGGCCAATTCGCTGTTCGGGTCCAGCTTTAACGATATTGACAGCAGTTTCCGGCTGGTCCGGCGCAAAGTCGCGAACGATCTGCTTAAAACTGATTTTTACTTTAAGGAAGGATTCTCCGCGCAGTTCACCATCCGGGCGGCGGCAAAAGGATATCGGATCAGGGAGGTCCCGGTCAAACATTTCCCTTCGGCCCGGGGCTCGAACTTTCTCCCGCCGTACCGCACCGTTCCGGTGGCGATAAGGATGATGTCCGACCTCATACGGCTAAAGCGGGAGCTCACCCGCGCCGTTTGACCTACAGCTTCCGGTCGCGCGGACGCAGCAATTCCCAGTGGGGCGAAACGGCCAGCCGGACATAGTGCGCTTTCATTGCCGCGAGCATTTTAGGAGTGAACCGGGAGCTCCGTTCCCCCTTGTTCGACTTGATGGCGATCAGGTCGAATTTTTGGGCGTTAAGGTCGCGCAGGACCGGCGATTCGTCCCAGAGCCCTTCCTCCGCCAGCACCTTCATGCCGAACGGCTCGAGCAAGAACGGTTTGCCGTTCAATATCGATAACCCGGCGGTTTCCGTAAGCACCGGCCCGGGGACGGTCTTGATGAACGAACTGATAAAATCCCCCTCCCCTGAAAGCGTCCGCAGATTGTTCTGGTAATCGCGCGAGATCAGCCAGTAGTTGCTGGCGAACAGCAGCTGCGCCGCCACCGCCAGCAGGAAGACCGAACGGGAAGAGGCCGAAAAGGCCCGGACCTCGGGGCGGTCCATGACGCGGGCGGCCGCGAGCGAAGCGAGAACGGAAAACCCGATGCAGAACTCCAGCCAGAAGTTATAGTTGGCGCCGGTCTTTCCCGACAGCAGGCCCACCAGGAAAGAGGCGGCAAGGTATACCGGGAAAAGCAGATCTTTTTTTCTGGCCGAATCGAAGGTGAGGGCCGCGGCCAGGACTGCGAACAGGGGATAATTGCAGATCGTTCTCCAGAAGATGGCGAGGGCGTCGGGCAGGGAATAAGCGTTGGCGACGTAAAGCACGGTGTGGCTGAAGTATCTCCCCTGGGTGATGAGCAGCAGGAGCGAAAATACCGACGCGAACAGCGCAAACAGCGGGAGGAAAATGCGTGCCGCTCTTTTGCCTTTGCCGGTGAATATCAGATGGAGCAACAGCGTTGCGGGGACGGCGAGGGCGGTCTGTTTGGTGAACAAGCCCAGAAGCATGAGGCCCGCGATCACCTCGTCCGCCAGGACGCTTTCTCCCGCCAGTAAATATACCGCCAGGGCGGAGAACGAAAAAAGTATCGCCAGCAGATCGACGCGGCAGAGGCACGCCCAGTTCTGGAAAGGGAAGAGCGATACCAGCAGCGAAACGCAAAGCAGGGACGGCAGGTATCCGGCGGTCTTTTTCTTGATGACAAAAAAGAGGATCAGGAGGAGTAGCAGGCTGCTGAAGAACGAGATAAGCCTTCCCGCCAGCAGGCGCGGGCCGGCCAGCTTGATCATCAGCGCGGCGGCAAGGGGGAAGAGAGGCGGATAAACGGCGGTGACAAAGGGATAGCGGTCGATCCGGCCGTAAATATCTTCGCCGTGCAGTATCTGCCAGCCCTGGTTCAGGACCACCCCTTCGCTGTCGTCCGCCTCGTAACGGTAGGCAAGCACCGCCAGCGACTGCACGATAAAAGGGAGCAGGCAGAAGAGCAGGGCCGCAACGAACGCAATTTTAACGGCGCGGTTCTCGTTCATGTTTTTCAAGTTCCATCCTCATCAGTCCGTTATCGGGATCGCCCGGCCGCATCCGCCAGTAGGTTTGCCAGGCCCGGCGCGCTTTAATTGTATCACCCCGCCCGTACAGATAACTGCGTCCCAGGTTGCGGTAAGCTTCGGCAAATCCCGGATACCGGCGCGTCGCTTCCTCGAGCAGGCGGACCGATCCGCGCGCATCTCCCCGGGCGAACTCCATCACTCCCAGGTCGTTCAATAATACGGCGGACCGCTCTCCCAGCCAGTAAGCCATCCGGTAGTTCCAGAACGCGTCGCCCTCATTGCTCTTAAGGTCCTGCACGTTCCCCAGATAAAAGTACGCGGTGGCGGAAAACCGGTCGGCGGCGGCCGCCCGTTCGAAATAAGCTTCAGCCTTGCTATTCTTCCCGTTCCGTAATAAATGAACGCCGGCATTGATCAGGGCCGGGGCAAAGTCCGGATAAGCGCGCAGGCCGCGTTGGTAAAACCTGTACCCGATATCGTCCCGTCCCAGCCGGACGAAAAAATCGCCCAACCGGAAGAGCAGGGCGGGCTCGGCGGTCCGGGCAAGAAGTTCCCGGGACCTTTGTTCCAGGTCGATCGCGGATCCGGCGTCGCGCGAAAAGACCACCGCATTGTGATCGAGGAACACCGGATGCCAGCGGCGGTCGCGCGCCAGATGCCGGAGCAGCAAAGACGCATCGGTGGAATAGAGGCTCAATACGGCGGTGTAAATGCCGTTGTCCCGGCAGAACGATTCGAAGAACGCCGCGTCGCTGAGAGTGCGTTCATAGATCAGGGAAAGATCGTTTCCGTAGACCTCGTTACGGCCGTCGATCGTGATCTGGTGTTCCGGCCAGAGGCGATAGATCAGATAGTCGCCGATATCGTAATCGTTGTAAAGGTTGCCCGGTCGCGAACGGTCCTTCACGAAATCGGCCGCGGCCTCCGGATAAAAGAAGTCCGAAATGCCCCCGCCGAAGTGTTTGGCGGGCTCGTGCCGCAGGTAGTATTGGCCGTTCGCGGTTGAAACGCACGAATATCCAAGAACGGCAACGAATACAAGGATAATTGCGGCCTTGATTTTCCACGTTACACGGAAAGCGGGAAAATAGGCCAGACCGCGGATGGAGGAAGCGGTAAAAATAATTGCGGCAACGGGCAGGTGCCTTCTGGCCGTCAGTCCGATCGACAGCGCAAAGAGGACGCAGAGCAGGTCCGGCAGCACGGCGGCGCCCGCTTTGAACCTGCGATGGACCAAAAATAGCGACGCGCACAGCAGCAGCGCCGTCGCCTGCAGGGGAAGGTCGAACAGGATGCCGGGGAAAAGGTTCGGCGGCTGCCATTCGTAGATCCGGGTGGTCGCGCGGTTAAAAAATTCATGGACCAAGGGATTTAGGACCAGCTGATATCCGAAGGGATTAATGAAACAGGCGGCAGAAGACAAGAAAAGGATGACAAATTTTTTCCAGTCGGGCTTTTGCAGGATATAGAATAGGATCAAGATGGGGCCGAGGATAAAACTGCCGTGTAGATTTGCCCACAGGCACTGCAGGAACGGCAGCGCCCATTCTCCGCGGCGGTCCTCCCGGTTCAATATCCACAGATAAGCGGCGATCATTAGAAATCCGAACATTTCCGGTTTGACGTCCAGTCTCCACCGGACCGCGGTTATGGCCAGAAAGAGCAGGATGGGGACGGCGATCGTTCTTACCTTGCCCAGTGCGCTGAGCAAAAGGAAAGCGGAGATCAGTACCGCTGTCTTCAGCGCGAGCAGACCATTGACGCCTAACCGGCTGAAGACCAGAAAGAAAAGGACCTGCGATAACCATTCGCCGTCGGGCCAGGCGGCGCCGCGGGAGAGGAACGAGTAGGGATCGGCGGCGATCACCGCACGATGTCCGACGATCAAACCGCCGGTCCGGACATGCAGGAACAGGTCCAGGTCCGCC
>DATJPS010000091.1:0-26267 GCA_035506255.1 Candidatus Omnitrophota bacterium
GTCTTTACTTGAAAGTTGTATGGATCGGCGGCCCCCGCAACCCCATAAAAAGCCATAATAACGCCAAAAACAACTATGCCAATAATTATATTTTTCATGGTTTTTCCTCTTGTATATATATCGAAACAAAGTGGGGACAACTTGCGTAAAATGCTGCCCATCTAAGGGGGCAACGGGGCCAGCAATCGCGTTGACGCACGGCGAGAGTTTGGCCGGTAAGCTTTATGCCCTATCGGGGAAACGGTTAGAAATTGAAGATCTCTTTGACCTTCTTTTTTGCGTCTTCTTTAAGTTGTCCTGCTTCCTGGCTAGCCTTCTGTGTGGCCTCTTCCTGAAGCTTCTGTTTATTTTCATCGACCGCCTGCTGAGCCTTGGTCTCCATTTCAATTTTTTTTGCCTCGATCTTGACCTTCAGTTTTCCCTCCGCGGCCTCGATCGGCTTGTCAAGCAACGGCATCGGGACCGGCTTTGACAGCGGTCCACTAAGCTCAAAATCGGCGGACGCGTATCCCTGATCATCACGGAAAAGGGATAATTCTTTAGGAAGGTCGCGGGTCGATGCGGGGCTGAACCTGAGCGTCAGACGGTTCCCTTTCCCATATTCGCCGGCGACAAGATCAAGAACGCCGGTAAAAACGACCTGAAGGTCCGTATCCTGCACGCTTAATTTTTTAACGTTCAATTTTTTGCCGGACAATGCGACCTCCGCGCGCAGCCCGCGTACCAGCATATCATTCTTCAATAAGGAGAGATTGTATTTATCGCCGATGCTCTGGAGAGATTTGATCTTTTTGATCATACCGTCAGAAAGCAGGATCAGGCCGGAGGCGGAAAGATTATTGAAGGCGTCGGGCATTTCTACCCCGGCACCTTTGACCGCTAGGGCGACATCCAACTTTCCCTCGACCTTGTTCTTCATGTCGATCATCGCCGGAAGGAAAGAATCGATCACATCATTGACGAACGGCGTAGCGGTCAACCCTTTGAGCTCGATCTTACCGAAATTGTAAGAAAGGGCAGGAAGGTCCAACATCCCTTTGGCCGACAGACTTCCGTTGTAGGCGGCGAAATTGGTGAGATCGACCGAAAGACTCCGCTTTTTAAGTTCCAGGGCAAGAGAAAGGGCGTTGAACTTCATCTGCGAAAGGGACATATTCTTTAGGTCGGCGGAAGCCCGGATATGGAGGTCGGAAGGGATCGCGGAGAAAGTTGATCTGAGGGATTGGGTAAGGGTGCCGGCCGTGGATTTTTCTTTCTTCTCTGCCGAAGGAGCGCTCGCGAATATGGCGATCAGGGGGTCGAGGACGAAACGATCGGAGGAAAGAGAAGCCGAAATATCCGATCCCTTTGAGATCTTCAAATCGATGGCGAGAGTATCCCCGGCGATGGCGAGCTGAAGGTTCGGGACCTGCAACACATTGTTCGCCAGATCGACCGCAAGATCGCCGGAAAGGGAAACCGGGATATCCTTTTTCTGGTAAGTCGCGACGGTGGAAGCGCGGAAGGAGACCGGCTTGACCATGGAAAGGGTAATGCCGGAGATGTTCACGTTCAGGTCTTTTAGCCGGTTCTCCGTCCCTGCGGCGTAATCGACATAAACGATGTCGCCATGCTTAATGGTAAAGGAATTGACGATCAGGTCGATCGGCGGCTTGCCGCTCGATGGTTTTTGCGTTTGAGGCGGAGGAGCGGGGGGCAAGGTAGAGAACCTGCCCCGTTTCTTTTTTCGGGCCGGAGCCGCGGGCCGGGGGGATGGGGGAGCTAAAAACATGTCGGAGAAATTAAAATCGCCGCGGCGCGATTTTTCCACGATGATCTGCGGATGGACGAGGGAGAGCTCGGGGATAATCACCTTTCCCTGGAGAAGGGGCCAGAACAAATAGCGCATCTCGATCGCGTCCGCGGAAATGAACGGCCGGTCGTCAAATCCTTTCCGATTGCTAATGGTAAGCCCCTTAAGACGAATGCCGGAGAAAGGATTGAAGGTAACGCTGCGGATGCGGACCTCGCGGCGAAGCTGGCCGGAAAGGTATTCCGCGGCATAATCCTTGATCTTGTTCAGAGGGAGCATAAAGTAGATCAGCGTAAAGGCAAGGATGGCGAGCGCGGCGAGCACGGAAACGGCGACAATAAAAATGCGCAAAGGGTTTTTCATTCAAAACCACCTCTCACGCATTATAGCACGCCCGGATAAAGCGGCGGCCGTCAGGCGAGCGACTTTCTTCTGAAGGTTTCCAGATGGATCAGGAGGACGGAGATATCGGCGGGAGAGACGCCGGCGATCCGGGATGCCCGGCCGATCGATTCCGGGCGCAGTTTGGATAGCTTGGCGGACGCTTCATTGGATAGGCCGGTCAGGCTGCGATAATCTACCCAGTCCGGGATCCTTTTATCTTCCATCGCCCGGAACCGTTCGACCTGGGCAAGCTGCCTTTTAATATAGCCTTCGTATTTTTTCGCGATCGCGATCTGTTCTGCCGCTTCGGGCGATACCGGCTCTCCGCTCTCGATATCCCGTTTTTTTTGGGAGAAGGCGCGGAAGCGGATTCCCGAGATCAATCCGGCGGAGAACCCTTTTTCGGTCAAACGCAGGTCAGCGTTGTCCTGTCGCAATAACAGCCGGTACTCGGAGCGGGAGGTCAGCATCCGGTACGGCTCAAGTATCTCTTTGGTTATGAGATCGTCGATAAGCGTCCCGATGTAACTGTTCTCCCGGCCGAGGGTCAGAGGCGATCTCCCTTTGACCTTGAGAGCGGCATTGATCCCCGCCACCACCCCCTGTGCCGCCGCTTCCTCGTACCCGGAAGTTCCGTTGATCTGGCCGGCACAGAACAGGCCTCCGATCTCATGGCATTCCAAGGTAGGGTTCATCTGCGACGGAAGGACGTAGTCGTATTCAACCGCATAGCCGGGGCGGATCAATTCCACATTCTCCAATCCCGGCATGGTCCTTAAGAACGCCAGCTGGACATCTTCGGGGAGAGAGGTGGACATCCCCTGGGCGTAAGTTTCGGCGGTGTCGCGGCCGCACGGCTCGATGAAACATTGGTGCCCTTCTTTATCGGGGAAGCGGACCACTTTGTCCTCGATGCTGGGGCAGTAGCGCGGGCCGGTCCCTTGGATCTTGCCGGTAAAAAGCGGGGAACGGTCAAGATTCGCCTTGATGATCTCGTGAGTTTTTGGATTGGTCCAGGTCAGATAACAGGGAACTTGCGGAAGACATAATGAAGGATTATCAGGGATACCTTCCAGCCCGTAATAGCGGCCATATTCCCAAATAAAGGAGAACATCTTCGGCGGTTCATCGCCGGGCTGAACGACCATCTTGGAAAAATCGATCGAGCGGCGGTTAAGCCTTGCGGGGGTCCCGGTTTTAAGGCGCCCAAGCTCAAGCCCGGCCTTTTTCAAGGATGCTGAAAGCCCGCGCGCGGGAAGTTCCCCCATCCGCCCCGCTTCGGAATGGACCAGTCCGATATGGATCAATCCGTTCAGAAAGGTCCCGGTGGTTACGACCACGCTTTTTCCCCGATAGACCACGTCCATCGCGGTCCTGATCCCGATCACATTTTTCCCATCGTCAAGAAGCAGGTCTTGCGCTTCCGCTTGCTTAAGATCGAGGTTTTCCTGCTCCTCGATGATACCTTTCATTACCAGGTGGTACCGATCGCGGTCGGACTGGGCGCGCAAGGCCCATACCGCCGGTCCTTTGGCCGAATTCAGCATTTTCATTTGCAGGAAGGTGAGGTCGGTCGAGATTCCGATCTGCCCGCCGAGGGCATCGACCTCCCGGATGAGCTGCGACTTGGCCGGGCCTCCCATCGCCGGATTGCATGACATAAAAGCGATGGTGTCGGCGTTAAGCGTTAAAAGAAGGGTTGAGCAGCCGAGCCGTGCCGAAGCGAGCGCCGCCTCGATGCCGGCATGGCCGGCGCCGATGACGACGACATCGTATTCTTTTGGGTGAATGACGGGGGACATAGCAAGATAATTATATCATTAAAAAGAGATTATTTTGCGGCGGGGGAGGTGACGAGCAGCGTGCGGGCAAGGGAAAGAAGCGTGTCCCGGGCGGCGGAAATATCGGCATTAAGCTCCTCCCGGCTTTTCGCCATGACGTGGGAAAGCCGGTTAAGAGTTTGGTCGGACAGGATCGCGGAATCAAAGGTGTCGGTCAGCGCGTATCCGGCAAGATGTCTTAGCCTGATCATGAACCGCAGCGCCTTTTCTGCCGCTGCCGCCTCCTGCTCTTGCATTGCCCCTTTGGCTTCCAGTTCCTTAATGATATGCCAGAAATCGGAAGCTTTGATCCCGTATCGAGCGCGCGCCGCGTATAGGGAAAAATGAAAAAGGCGAAGCGCGCTCTTTTTAAGATCGATCGCGCGGAGATCTTTGAGCGACGGTCCGCGAAGCTCCGTATCCTTATAAGATTCTCTGGCGACGAACTCGATGTGATCGGGGAAGGAAAAGGCGAGCGAATCGCGGAGATCCTCAAGCCCTTTATTAAAGATCGATTTCAGCCCGGTCCCTTTGGCGTCAGAAACGTCTAAAATCCGGAGGTCCATCAGGAACAGAAAGAAAGGATAGCTCGACTGAAACGCGAAATCGACGGCCGCTTCCGCTCTTGTTTCGGGGCCGGTCAAGGCCCCATATTTTTTCTTCAGTTCAGGCAAGGTGCGATAACCGAAAAGCGAAGGAAGGTTCCCGTCCGATTCGATCCCCAGCGATTCCAACAGGCCGATCATTTTATTCTGGACATTGCGGGCCGCTTCCCGATCCTCGGGCGAATGAGGAAGGACGACGAAATCGATATCGGTCAGGAAAGAATGTACCCCGTTGACCGCGCTTCCCCCGATCGCCAGGGCAAGGTCGCCGCTGGTTTCCTGAACGGCAAGGCGAAAGGCGGTCGCGAGCGTTGCCTGGCGGACATTGGAGATCTGTTCGGAGACCAGGGCGGGATTGTGGCCGGAGCGCGTAAGATCCAGCACGCGGTGAAGTTCGGATCGGTAGACGTTCCTTATGGTTTCGAGCGGGTTCGCTACGGACGACAGATCCCCGAATTTAACGAGCAGATCCTGATAAGTGTTAATCTCGGGAGCGCGGTCGAGGCAAGCCCCTTTATAAAAACGGGAAGTAAGATCATAACGGAGGGCAAGGAGCTCGGACTGAACGGCCGGCTTGTCCGGCAGGGCGAAGCGCGTAATATTTTGCCGGCTCATGGCCAGCGCCATCGGATCGGTCTCGTTCAGGTGCAAGGGTGGTCTAGCCTCCTCTTAAACGGTCCTATATAGATATCGTCAAAAGAGGGGCTGGATTTCAGTAAAGGGCGAGGCTATCCACGGATGTCACGTATAACGTAGACCACACCCAGAGAGGCGCCAAGTGCATCCCGCAGCTTGTTGGCGTTGATCAGCGAAGGGATCTTTTCCCCGCGGGGATTTTGCAGATCGGCGGGGAAACGCTCGATCTCCTGGTTTTTATAAACGATCTGGTCATAGAGCTTATAATACTTGTCTTTCTCCATGAACAGCTCGTCGATCGGCATTCCGACGATCTTATCCTTTTCCACGTGGAAGAATTTTTGCGCTTCGTCGTTGAGCAACAGCACCCTTCCCTCGAGATCGGTCACCAGCATCGAATCGGGCATCGTCTCGACGATGATGTCGGCGGCGAGCGAAGGGGAAATGGCGAAGAGCGCATAGCGCTGCATGGCGATGAAGATCACGAAGCTCATGATCGCCAGCCCGAAAATACAGGTGGGAGGGAACAGGCGGTACCCCATCAGGAGCGGCAGCACTTCGTCGATCATTATCCCCGCCACCGCTGGGATGGTGGCCCCGTAGGCGATCAGCAGCGCCTGCGACTTTTCAACGTTGTCCTTCGACGTATTCGAATAAGAGATAAGGATGACGAATCCCCAGAGGGTATAAGCGATGGTCAACAGAGCGTACAGCCAGTAGAAAGCAGAGGGCTGGGTAGCGATGCCGAAAGGATAGATCTCGTGCCGGATGAACATGATGTTCCCGGCCAGGAACAGTACGCTCAGAACGATCGACGGAAGATAAAGAAGCGCCAGGAAGAACCGGTTCTCGAGCAATTCGTCCTTTTTGGCGAAGATCAGGCAGAAGTGCGCGTAGACCGGGAAGAGTAGGCACCAGAATACGCCGCTGAAACGGTTGAGCAAGGAGGCCAGCTCAAGGGTGAAGGCGATCCTTACGGAATACTCGAGGATGCTCGCCAGGAAAGCGATCAGGGCGAACCGGCCGAAGAAGCGGGCGAGCTTGTTCTCATAATGGCGGTTGAATATGCTGAACGCGAAAAGCAGGGTAAAAAGGGAGGCCAAAAGCTCGAAATACGGAAAGAGCATCATGTTGACGATATTATAGTATCATTGTGCTATAATTACAACATGGCCAAACCCAAGTACGAACGCGTCCTCCTCAAGATCTCCGGTGAAATTTTCGGCGGAAAACAGCACTACGGGCTTGATCCCGAAATAATCGAAAACGTGGCGCAGGAAATTAAAAAGGTCAGAGAAAACGGGGTCCAGGCGGCGATCGTGGTGGGTGGCGGGAACATCTTTCGCGGACTTTCCGGCTCGTCCGCCGGAATGGACCGCGCCACCGGCGATTATATGGGTATGCTGGCCACGGTGATAAACGCGCTGGCGCTTCAGGATTCGCTCGAACGGAACGGGGTTTATGCGCGGGTGATGACGGCGATCGAGATGAGCCAGGTAGCGGAGCCGTTCATCCGCCGGAGGGCGATCCGCCACATGGAAAAAGGGCGGGTGGTGATCCTGGCGGCGGGTACGGGGAACCCATATTTTTCCACCGATACTACCGCGGCGCTGCGGGCGGCGGAACTGGACGCCGAAGTGATCGTAAAGGCGACCAAAGTGGACGGCGTCTACGACAAGGACCCGATGAAGCACAAGGACGCGAAGAAATATTCCAGTCTGACCTACCTCGAGATACTCAACCAGGGTTTGAAGATCATGGATTCGACCGCGGCCTCGCTTTGCATGGACAACGAGATCCCGATTATCGTGCTGAACCTTCTCAAGGCGGGGAACATGCAAAAGGCAGTGCTGGGCCAGAAGATCGGGACACTGATCACGCACAACAAGGAGTGATGGAGATGACGGACGTATTAAAGGACGCGGAAGCAAAAATGAAAAAAGCGATCGAGGTGCTAAAGCAAAAATACGCGGCGGTTCGTACCGGCAGGGCGACGCCGGCATTGGTGGAGCACCTGAAGGTGGAATACTACGGGACGCAGGTGCCGCTCCAGCAATTGGCGGGGATCTCTGTCCCCGAAGCGCACACCATCGCGCTGCAGCCGTACGACAAGGGAGCGATAAAAGATATTGAAAAGGCGATCATGAAGTCCGAGCTGGGGGTCACGCCCAAGACCGACTCCGGAGTGATCCGCATCAACCTGCCGCCGCTCAACGAGGAACGGCGCAAGGAACTGGTGAAGATGATCAAGAAAGAGGCGGAGGACGCCAAGATCGTGATCCGCAACCTGCGCCGCGAAGCGATGGAAACGCTCAAGGTGAGCAAAGAGAAAAAAGAGATCACCGAGGATGTCGAGAAGCTCAAGGAGGAGGAAGCGCAGAAGATCACCGACCGCGAGATCGCGGAGACGGACAAAGCGGCGGCGGCCAAAGAAAAAGAAATAATGGAGGTCTGATACGACCGCATGACCTCAAGACCGCACGACCTCAAACATATCCCTCAGCATATCGCGATCATCATGGACGGAAATGGCCGCTGGGCGAAAAAACGGGGGCTACCCCGCATTGCCGGGCACAAGAAAGGGGCGGAATCGCTCCGGGAAGTGGTAAAAGCTTGTAACGAACTGGGCGTCAAATACCTCACGGTTTACGCTTTTTCCACCGAGAATTGGCAGCGGCCCGAGGACGAGGTCGGTTTCCTTATGCGGCTGTTCATGGAAGCGATCAACAACGAAGTGCAAAAGCTCCATAAGAACAAAGTACGGATCCGTTTTCTCGGGAGGCTGGAAAAGTTCAGCCCCGAACTGCGGGAAAAGATGAAATGGGCGATGGAATTGACTAAGGAGAACCTGGCCGGGAATCTCAATGTGATGGTAAATTACGGCGGACGAGCGGAACTGGTGGACGCGTTCAACGCGATCCGGGCGGCGGGAATGGACAAGATAGACGAGGGAACGGTCAACCGGTATCTTTATACCGCCGGGATCCCCGATCCCGACCTTCTGATCAGGACGGCGAACGAGATGCGCGTCTCTAATTTCCTGCTTTGGCAGATCGCATACTCGGAGCTATATGTTACCGATGTTTTTTGGCCGGACTTCGGGAAGCAGGAATTATTGAAAGCGGTGGAAGAATACGGAAAGCGCGAACGGCGCTACGGCAAGACATCGGAGCAGTTGAAGAGCAAGAGTTAAAAGGGAAACGCGCAGATGAAAGCAAGGACACTGACGATAATCGTATCGGTCCCCGTTATTTTCGCCTGTACATATTACGGCGGAGTGCCGTTCCTCCTGCTGGTGCTGGCGCTGACGCTGGCTTCGATCAACGAATTCTACAACATGATGATGAAGAAAGGATACTTCCCGGCCTATTGGGTCGGCAACTTGATCGCCATCTTTTTCATCATGTTCGCCCATTACGCGATCGGGCGCCACTGGGAGCCGGCGCATTCCGCTATCCTGACATCAGCGGTAACGGTGGCGGCGATATCGGGAATATTCCTCAAGCGGGCCGAAGACACGATCGTCGACGTGGCGGTCACGATCCTGGGAATGATCTATATCGGCTGGTTCTTCAGTTATCTGATCTTTATGCGGGCGCTGACCGCGCATGGCGGTTACGTGTTCTTTCTCATGCTCACGATCTGGGCGAACGACGTGGTGGCGTACCTGGCCGGAAGATATTTCGGAAAGCACAAACTGGCGCCGCAGATCTCTCCCAACAAGACCTGGGAGGGGGCGGTGGCAGGGTTCCTCACTTGCATCGCGGCGGCGGAGATCTTTTCCGGCATCGCCATGATCAACGGCACCCACGCTCTGATCCTGGGGGCGCTGATCGGCATAATGGCCCAGCTCTCGGACCTGGTGGAGTCGCTCATCAAGCGGGATGCGGGGGTTAAAGATTCCAGCAATATCATCCCGGGGCACGGCGGGGTGCTTGACCGGATGGACTCTTTCATTCTTACCGCGCCGCTGCTGTATTACTACATTACATGGTTCATTTTAAAATGAGAAATCACGAATTACGAATTGCGGATCACGAATTGAAGGAATTGGTCAAAAAGGCATTACGGGAAGACATTGGAACTGGAGATATTACTTCTAAGCTGGTCATTGCTGAAAAACTGAAAGCGACCGCCGTGATCAAGGCTAAAGAGCCGGGAGTGATCGCCGGGTTGGAGGTCGCCGCCGAGGTTTTCCGCCAGGTTGACCGGCGGATAAAACTAACGAAAAAAATCCGGGACGGCGAAAAGATCGCCAGGGGGCAAGCGCTCGCGACCGTTTCCGGGCCGGCCAGAGGGATCCTGACCGGGGAGAGGACCGCTTTGAATTTTCTCCAGCACCTTTCCGGTATCGCCACCTTGACCGCGCGGTTCGTTTCGCGCGCCGGTCGCGCCACGGTCCTAGACACGCGCAAGACCGTTCCCGGCATGCGCGCACTCGAGAAATATGCCGTGAAGACGGGCGGCGGGACAAATCATCGGATGGGGCTGTATGACGCGGTGCTTATCAAGGACAACCATATCAAACTGGCGGGCGGCATCCGGGAAGCGGTCGCGCGGGCGAAAGGGAAAAAGGTCGAGGTCGAAACGAAAGACCTTGCCGAAGTGAGAGAGGCGATCGACGCAGGAGCGAGCCGGATCCTGCTCGATAACATGGATACCGGCACGATGAAAAAGGCGGTAAAACTGTGCCGGGCAGCGGAGATCAAAACCGAAGCGTCCGGCGGGGTAGATCTTAAAAACATTTCAACAATCGCCAGGACCGGTGTCGATTATATTTCGATCGGCGCGCTGACTCATTCCTCGAAGGCGCTCGATATCAACCTAAAGATCTTCTAAAAAAGCCGCCCGAATATAATTCGGGCGGAAAATCGCATCAGGCACAAGATGGGGGCGATTAAGGTTTATATAAACGAACGATCGCTGCCGCATATTTGCTGGGATTAGTAGACATATTATAATAGACCGTATTGTATCCGCTTTTGCTGGTAACGACAGCATAGCTGGCCTGATCTTCATCCGCGATGTCGGTTTTACCGTTTGCATTGGTATAAAGTGTAAATTGTTCCGGAGGGTTGGAGAAGACATTGGCGGCATTTGCAATCGGCGTACCGTAGTTCTGGTTAATCAAATCGCTGGCTTGCTGGAAGGTTAAGTTGCTGTGTACCTCTGGGGTTTGATACCCGGATGATGATTCAACGACCTTTACATGATAGTGATATACAGAAGCAATGGCACCATTAGCAGATAAAAAACTGAATACGAGCAAGCAAAGTAATACAAATAAATACCTGTTCATTTTTGCCTCCTGGTTGATTTAATAGGGCCATCAATGTTTAATAACCCGATCGACCGGCGGAACGCCCGGAAGAAACAATGATATTCGATTATGCCAGAATATTTTCACTATAAAGAAAAGAATCGAGAAAAATTTAATATATGTACGCGGCCTAAAGGGGCAGATGCCGGTAATTGCCGGATCGGCATGAAAACGGCCCTGCTGTGGCAAGGACCGGCGTCGATTACATTTTGATCGGCGCGTTGACGCATTCGGCCCGTGCGCTGGACATCAATCTGAAGATCGTTTGATCGAGGTCGCGTCCGGCGAAACGGACCCATCGGTGGGCGGCGGAGGCAGGGGTGAAGGACTGAGGAAGTCCTTCGACAACCGAGATAACCCGAAAAGCTTCAATATTCCGGCAACCTCGCGGTCCATTATCTTTATCAGATCGAGCGCGGGCAGTTCATACTTCAATAGTACTTCTGTCACGATCATTTCCTGTTGCAAAGGGG
Organism: Candidatus Omnitrophota bacterium; assembly: GCA_035506255.1. Classification (GTDB taxonomy): domain Bacteria; phylum Margulisbacteria; class WOR-1; order XYC2-FULL-46-14; family WPAF01; genus CAIYXV01. Next base: position 11,031 of record DATJPS010000091.1, read on the forward strand.
GCAAGGCTGACGCCAAATGACTGGCCGCTGCCACCGCATCTTTCATGCCGCGCGTTACCGAACGGATCATCGCTTCGCAACTATAGAAGACCTTTAAATGCTGATTGAACCTGTCGATCGTTCCGGCGCCCGCCATGCCGACCAGCGAATCCCTCAGTAATTGCAGGTCCATGTGGATCTCCGCGCGAAAACCGGCGCGAAGCTTGAACGGAAGCGTAGTCTCGCTCCAAAATTTCCCCGAGCCGTTCGGCGAGTTCAAGTAAATGATAAGTTTTCTGACCGTACTGCGCTGGCCCGGGCTCAACGCCTGAGGGGATATCTGCAACGGCATTGTAACCCGGGAATATTTGTTCAAGGCCAGATTGAGATTCATCATACTAGTCTATTTCAAAAAACGGATGAGCAAATTTCAGCCGATTTCCGCCCGTTCCTCTCGATAATCTGGCCCTTGGCGGAACTTTCTGCTATAATCAACCTCCCATGACGCAAAAATATATTTTAAAGACCGCGTTCCCCGCGGTGAGCCCGAACTTTAGACTCGATTACAAAAAGGAGCTGACCGATGAGCAGTACCCGATCGTGACCGCGGGCGGCGGACCGGTGCTGGTGATCGCGGGAGCGGGATCGGGGAAGACCCGCACCGTTACCTATCGCGTCGCTTACCTTTGCGAATCGGGCGTGCCGCTCGAGAACATCCTGCTTTTGACCTTCACCAACAAAGCGGCGAAAGAGATGTTGACGCGGGTGGAAGGGCTGCTCAAACTAAACCTCCACGGGTTATGGGCGGGGACTTTCCACCATGTCGGCAACCTGGTAATGAGGAAATACGCGAAAAAGCTCGGTTACGAGAAGAACTTCACCATCCTCGACCGGACCGATTCCAAGGACTTGCTCGACCGCTCGGTAAAGGAAGCGGGGATCAACACAAAGGAAAAGAAATTCCCCAAGGGCGACGTGCTGCAGGACATCTACAGCTATATGGCGAACTCGATGAAGACGATCGACCAGGTGGTGGAAGCGAAATTCCCGCACCTGTTCGAGATGCAGAACGAGATCAAGCTGGTGATTGAAGCTTACGAGCGGGCGAAGCGGGCGCAGAACTTGATGGACTTTGATGATCTGCTGACAAACTGGCTTAAGCTGATGCTGGAACATGAGGACGTGCGCAAGGAGCTTGGGCTGCGGTTCAGGCACATCCTGGTCGATGAATACCAGGACACAAATCTAGTGCAGGCGCAGATCATTGACCTTCTTGCCGCCGAGCACCGTAATCTTATGGTGGTGGGGGACGACAGCCAGTCTATCTACTCGTTCCGCGCCGCCGAGTTCCGCAATATCATCGATTTCCCGAAACGGTATACCGACTGCAAAGTATTTAAGATCGAGACCAACCACCGGTCGACCCCGGAGATCCTCAATTTCGCGAACGACTCTATAAAGAACGCGACCGAAAGGTTCGAGAAGAACCTGAAGCCGGTGCGGAAGCCGGGGATCGCTCCGGCGGTGGTATCGTTCCGCGACGTTTTCAAACAGGCGGCGTTCGTCGGCCAGCGGATACTCGAACTGCTGGACGAGGGGACGAAGCTTTCGGATATCGCCATCCTGTACCGCTCGCATTACCACTGTCTGGAGCTGCAGATGGAGCTGACCCGGCGAGGGATACCGTTTGAAGTGAGGTCGGGGATGCGGTTGTGGGAAGAGGCTCATATTAAAGATGTGATGTCTTACCTGAAAGTATTCCAGAACCCGCACGATGGGCTGGCCTGGCTGAGGATCTTCAAGCTGATGCAGAACGTGGGGCAGAAAACGGCGGAGAAGATCTGGCACAAGATCCAAAAGTCGAACGAGCCGATCGAAACGCTCAAAGCGAAGGAGATGCTGGACGAGCTGCCCAAGCCCGGGCAGGAAGCGTTCGCCAAATTCCAGAAGCTGATCGCAACGCTGGAGCGGATGACGGAGGACCCGTCGGCCATGATCTCGGCGGTGGTGGATTCGGGCTACGGGGATTTTCTCCGGATGAACTATGCCAATTACAACAACCGGCTGGAGGAGCTGGAGGAGCTGGGCAACTACGCATTGCAGTACCCGAATCTTGAAAAGTTCCTTTCTACGCTGGCGTTGGCCGGAGGAACGGCGGCGGAAGAGATCGTGGGGCCGGGGGCGGGGGAAAAAGAAGCGGTTATACTTACCACCGTCCATCAAGCCAAGGGGCTGGAATGGAAAGTGGTCTTCATCATCTGGTTGGCGGAGGGGAGGTTCCCTTCCTATCTTTCGTTCGGCAGCGACAAGGAACTGGAAGAGGAGAGGCGCCTATTTTACGTGGCAGTGACGCGTAGCAAAGACCAGCTTTACCTTGCTTATCCGGTGACGTATAATTCCAGAGAAGGCACGATCGTCCTTAAGGCTTCGCGCTTCATAAAAGAAATATCGGAACACCGTTACGAAAAGTGGCTGGTAGAGGAAGAGGCGGAAGAGGACGAGTGGGCCGCCTGTTAGCGGAAGGGGGAGACAAATGAGATATGTGATCTGGGGGCCGGTGGCCGGATTGGTGATCGCGGCCATATTGTTCACCTTCGGAGCGTTCGGTACAGATATAAACCTGTCATTGATCGCGGCCGTGGTGCTGATCGTCGCGGGATTGATCGTCGGCTGGTTCATGGACAATAAATTATCCGCCTGATGGCGGCAGGCCGAATATTTCCCTAGCCAACGGGCAGGAACGGCACTCGCCCGGATCGGCTTTGACCTACGAATTAATGTTAATATTTGTAAAAATGCCTTCGATATGATATAATTAACGCTTGTTCTGAAGGAGAGGTATTAATGGCCAATTATGATGCGATCATTGCGCTGGTCCCCAGTTTGAACGAAGAGAAAGTGGACGGGCTGGTATCCAGGTTCGAAAAAAGGATCAAGGATAACGGCGGAGAGGTCCAGAAAGTGGAAAAGTGGGGGATGAAGCGGCTGAACTACGAGTTCAAGAACCACAAGGGAATAAAGGACGGGTTTTATATCCTTATCGCGTTCTCCGGATCGGGGAAAGCGGTCACGGCGCTGCGCGATACCCTGCGTCTGCAGGAAGAAGTTATACGCCAGATGATAACCCGCGCCGAGGAAGAAGCCCCGGCCGCGGAGGAAGCGGTGGTATTCCCGGACATTTCCGCGGAGCAGCCCAGTGGCAAGCCTTAACCGGATCGTTCTGGTAGGCAAGCTGCTGGCGGACCCGGAGACCAGGATATCGGTCGACGGCGTTTCGATCACTAAATTCAAGATGACGGTCAGCAATTATCCCGGCGTTGACCAGAGCGTAAACTGGATCGAAGTAATTGCCTGGCGCCGGCTGGCCGAAGTTTGCGGGCAGTACCTGAAAAAGGGGAAGCTGGCACTGGTAGAAGGGCGCCTGCAGATCAGATCGTTCGAGGACCAGGGCGGGGCCCGTAAGTGGGTCAACGAGATCGTGGCGAGCAATATGCAGATGCTCGATGGCCGTGCGCCCGCGCCGGGAGAAGCCCCGGCATTCGCCGCGCCGTCTGATGAAAAGGACGTTTCCGGGTTCGAGGAAGTGGAAGAGCTTCCAGAGGACGATTTGCCGTTTTAAATGTATAACAAAGTGTTCATTATCGGAAATTTGACCCGCGATCCCGAACTGCGCTACACGACGTCCGGGATCCCGGTGGCAAGGTTCACCGTTGCGGTGAACCGGATAACGAAGAAGACGGGGGGCGACGGCAAGAACGACGTCGACTTTATCCCGGTTGTGGCCTGGCGCCGGCTGGCCGAGGTTTGCGGCGAGTTCCTGAAAAAGGGGAACCCGGTCGCGATCGAAGGGAAGCTGAGCATCCGGTCGTACCAGGCGCGGACGGGGGAAAAGCGTACATCGGTGGAAGTGGTGGCGGATGGGATGCAGATGCTGGGAAAAAAGACCGGAGGAACGGCATCCAATCCGGCAACAACTGAAGAACCGGTCGGGGAGGCCTCCGGCGGGCAGGGTGGGGAAGAGGTCCCATTTTAAGGAGAATATAAATGGAAAAGAACATGAAATCTAACAAGCCGATGAAAAGAAGGAAAAAGAAAGTCTGTATATTTTGCGAGAGCAAAAGATCGCTGGACTACAAGGACATCAATTTTGTGAAAAAATTCATCTCCGACCGCGGTAAGATCCTGCCGCGTCGGTCGTCCGGCTGCTGCGCACTGCACCAGCGCATGGTCGCACGCGCGGTAAAGCGCACAAGGGAGACGGGGCTCATCCCGTACACGGTGGACTGACATGAAAGTTATATTGCTGGAAGAAGATCGCGTAGTTAAAGTCGCCGACGGGTACGCCCGGAACTATCTGCTCCCAAAAAAGCTGGCGATCCTGGCCACCCCCGCTTCGATAAAACAGATGGAAAAACGGGCGGAAACGAACAAGCAGAAAAGGGAAGAGCTGAAGACGCAGGCCCAGGCACTGGCGGAAAAACTTTCTTCCAAGGAAGTTGTGATCACCGCGGACGCGGGCGAAGAGGGCAAATTGTTCGGCACCATCACCAATACGGACGTGGTGAAAGCGGTAAAAGATACATTTGAAGTGGAGCTTGACCGGCGAAAAGTTAACCTGAACGAACATATAAAAGCGATCGGAGATTATGTCGCATCCGTCAAATTGCATACCGACGTGGTGGCGCACCTGAAGCTAAAAGTCGTTAAAAAATGATCTTTCCCGACCAGCCGGGCGTTTATCTGTTCAAGGATAAAGCGGGCGGGGTAATTTACGTAGGGAAAGCGAAATCGCTGAAGAACCGGGTCTCCTCGTACTTCCAGAAACCGCTCAACTCGCCCAAGACCGAGGAACTGCTGAAGGAATACCGCCGGATCGACTACATCACCACCCCGACCGAGCTGGAGGCGCTACTGCTCGAAAGAAAACTGATCGACAAATACCGTCCCCGCTTCAATATCATGTGGAAGGACGATAAGCAATACCCCTACCTGAAACTGACGATGAACGAAGAATGGCCGCGGCTGATACTGGTACGCAAGAAGGAGAACGACGGGGCGCTTTATTTCGGGCCGTACGAATCGAAAAGCGTCCGCGACACGATCCGCCTGATAAAACGGCTATTCCCGATACGCTGGTGCAAAGAGAGCCCGTTGAAGGCTCGCCAGCAGCCGTGCCTGCAGTATCACCTCAAAAGATGCTGGGGGCCGTGCGTCGGAAGCGTTGACCACAAGGAATATTTAAATTTTTGCCGGGCAATAATCCGCGTGCTGGAAGGGGACCTGGCGGCGGCGATAAAGCTGCTGCGGGACGAGATGGATTTTGCCTCCGCACAGATGCGGTTCGAACAGGCGGCAAAGCTGAGGGACCAGATCCGTAACCTGAGCCGCCTGTTGGAGAAACGACCGGACTGGAAGCCGCGGGCATCGGTCAAAGAGGGGGACACCAGCGTTTGGGAGCTTAAGAACGCCCTGTCGCTTAAGCGGAAACCGAGAAGGATCGAATGCTTCGACATTTCGAACATCTCCGGCGAGGGAGGCGTGGCTTCGATGGTGACGTTCCTGGACGGGGAGCCGATGAAGAGCGATTACCGGAAGTTCCGGATCAAGGGAATAGAGGGCCAGAACGACGTTGCCTCGATCCACCAGGCGGTGTTCCGGCGTTATTCCGGATCACTGAGCGAAAAGATGGACCGTCCGGACCTGGTGATGGTGGACGGCGGCATCACTCAGGTACGGGCGGCGGAAAGGGCGCTCAAGGAATCGAAGCTGAAACTGCCGGTGATCGGGCTTGCGAAAAAGAAAGAGCAGGTGTTCCGGCCGGAGCGGAACTTGCCGCTGGAACTGCCCAAAGACTCGCCCGCCCTCAAACTTTTACAACGTATCCGGGACGAGGCGCACCGCTTCGCCATCACATTCCAGCGCGCGTCGCGCCGGGTTGTAAAATAGCGGTTTTCGTGGTAAAATCGGCCTGATGAAAAGGATTCTCGCATTCGCGCTCCTGCTTGTTTTATTTTCCATTTCAAAATCAGAAGTCCTGGACGATCAGCAAAAGCTTCAGCAGGTCCAGGAGCAGCTGGCGGCGCAAAAGAAAAAACTGGTAGAGACCAAGCAAAAGGAAGCCGAGTCCCTCTCGAAGCTGGTATCGATAAAGACCCAGCTGAAAAAAACCACCAACGACCTGACCAGAGCGAAGACCAAGATCGTGGAGAACGTCGGGCAGATCAACGATCTGGCGTCCCAGATCGACGAGGCCAAAGAATCGCTCCTGCAAAAATCCGAAAGATTGAAGAAGCGGATCCGGGAGGTCTATAAAAGCAGCGCGGTCAATTACCTTGACCTTCTTTTTTCGACCCGCAGCATGGCCGACTTCATCAATCGTGCTTACTTTTTCGGTCAGATAATAGAGAACGACGCGGAACTGATCTCGAGCATTAATGGCGAATACCACCAGTATAAGAACAAAAAGGAAAAACTGGTCAACGTGACCGAAGAGATCAAGGGGCTGGCAAAGGAGATCAACCAGAAGAGGACCGAGATTGCGGAGCAGGCGGAAGAGGAAAAAGGGGTTTGGTCTGACCTGAAGGAACGCCGCGAAAGTTATGAAAAGAACATCGCCGACCTGGAAAAAAGTTCCGAAAAACTCACGCGTGTGATCCAGGAAAAGATGGCGGAGAGGAAAAAGGCCGGTATTTCGGCGCACGGCAGCGGCTCGCTCGACTGGCCGCTCCGCGGGCGCATCACCTCGCCTTTCGGTTATCGCCGGGATCCTTTCCGCGGCGGGACTCACATGCATACCGGGATCGATATCGCGAACTCATACGGCGAGATCATCCGTGCCGCGGACGGCGGGGAAGTGATCTTCTCCGGCTGGTGGGACGGATACGGGAAAGCGGTGGTCATCGATCACGGCAAGAACATGTCGACCGTTTACGGACACATGTCGCGCATTTATGTTGAGAACGGGAATAAAGTGAGCAAGGGACAGATCATCGGGCTGGTGGGAAGCACCGGATATTCGACCGGGCCGCATTGCCATTTTGAAGTGCGCATCAACGGCAAGCCGGTCAATCCGATGAAATATTTGCCGTGAATGAGTGTATAATATCAAAAGGAGGGCCTGATAAATGAATGCATATAAGAAAGTGATCGTCGGCTTTTTGCTGGTCGCTTCGCTTTTTACGGTTGGTTTTATCGTGGGCAGGGGGCAGGCGGAGGATTCGCTTGAAAAGAAGCTAGAGGTCTACCTGCAGGTTCTGACGCTTGTAAAGAACCAGTACGTCGAAAAGAACCTGGACGACACCAAGCTGGTCTATGGTTCGGTAAAAGGGCTTTTAGGCGCGCTGGAAGATCCGTACACGAGGTTCATGGAACCCAAAGCGTATAAGGAAATGCGGATCCGCCTGCGCGGTTCGTACAGCGGGATCGGTATCTATATCGGCATGAAGGACGACCTGCTCACCGTGATCTCGCCGATCCCGGACACCCCGGCGGACAAAGCGGGACTTAAGGCCCGCGACCGTATCGTTTCGATAGACGACAAGCCGACCAAGGACATGTCGCTGGACGAGGCGGTATCGATCATCCGTGGGCCGCAGGGGACCAACGTGAAGCTGGGGATCATTCGCGGCAGCGCGAAAGAGCCGGCCTATTATGTGATCAAACGCGAGAACATCAACATCAAGAGCACCTCGTTCAAGATGTTAAACGACAAAGTGGCCTACATCAAGCTGAGCACATTTGAAAAGCAGGACGCGCCGGAGGAATTCCAGAAAGCGATCATGAGCGCGCGCGACAAGAACGCGGAGGGACTGATCGTGGACCTCAGGGGCAACGGCGGCGGCCTGCTCGATAACGCCATCCAGATCGGGAGCATGTTCATCCGTGAAGGGGTGATCGTACAGACGGTGGACCGCGACGGGATGAAGGACATCAAATATTCGACCGGGCAGGTACTGTGGTGGAAGCCGGTGGTGGTGCTGATCGACGGCGGATCCGCGTCAGCTTCCGAGATCCTGGCCGGAGCGTTAAAGGACGATAAGATCGCCCCGCTCGTCGGATCCAGGTCATTCGGCAAGGCATCGGTGCAAAGCGTACGGGTGCTGCAGGACGATTCCTGCGTACTGCTGACCATCGCCAAATACCTGACCCCGAGCGGTGCCGACATCAGCAAGAAGGGGATCCAGCCCGATTACGTGGTGGATATCCCGACCAAAGAAGCGGAACTGGAAGATTACGAAAAGGCCGGCCGCGATACTCAGCTGGAAAAAGCGATCCAGGTGGTAGAAGAGAAGATGCGGGGGATCTGATGATCTCTCTGGACGACAAGGATAAGTTAAAGGGCATAGATAAAAGCGGCATGCTGGAGGTGGTGCTGAGCACGCCCCAGATGCTGCGCGAAGCGCTGCAGGTGTCCGGTTCGGTGGCGGTCAAGGCCCAAAAAAGCCCAAATAAGATCATCGTGGCGGGGATGGGCGGGTCGGCGGCGGCGGGCGACTTGCTGGCGGACCTGCTGCGCGATGGGCTAAAAGTCCCGCTGCTGGTTAACCGCAATTATACGATCCCCGGTTACCTCGATCCCGACACCCTGGTATTTATCTCAAGCTATTCGGGCGATACGGAAGAGACGCTGTACTGCCTGAAGGAGGCGGAAAAAGCGCAGGCGCGGATCGTCTGCGTCGCGTCGGACGGGAAGATAAAATCGCAGGCGGAAGAAAAGAAATATCCGCTTTTCGAGATGAAACAGGGCCTGCAACCGCGGGCGGCGCTCCCTTACTCGTTAACCGCGATCGGGGTCTATCTGGAAAAAGCCGGCCTGATCGAAAAGTTCTCGGAACAGGCGAAAGAAACGGCGGACGTGCTTGACCAGCTGAAGCAGGCATTCGGCCCCGAGGTCGGAGAACGGCAGAACCCGGTAAAGCAGATCACAAAAAAGCTGCAGGGGAAAATGCCGGTGATCTTCGCCGCGACCGGCACCACGGAAGCGATCGGCCGCCGGTTCAAGAACCAGCTCAACGAGAACTCCAAAATGAACGCCCATCTTTCCGTTTTCCCCGAACTTAACCACAACGAACTGGTGAGCCTGTCCGAGCTGAAGAGGGGCGAGCATAATCTGGCGGCGGTGTTCCTGCGCGACGAAGAGGACCTGGCGCGGATCAATAAACGGATCGAGATCACGCGCTCGACGCTGGGGGCAAGGATGGGCGGCGCGCTCGAAATCCCGTTCTCCGGAAAATCGCGGCTCGCCCGAATGTTCTCGCAGATCTATTTTATCGATCTTTTGAGCGTATACCTAGCGATCCTTGACGGCATTGACCCGACCCCGGTCGACGCGATCTCCAAGTTCAAGAAGGAAATGCAGAGATGAAAGCGGTGATCATCGCCGGCGGCCTGGGGACCCGCCTGCGGCCTCTTACCTATAACACCCCCAAGCCGATCGTGCCGGTGTTGAACCGGCCGTTCATCGTCCATCAGGTGGAACTGCTCAAACAGCACGGCGTGGACGAGATCATCCTGAACCTCCATTATCTTTCGGACAACATCCGGGAGATCCTGGACGACGGCAAGGAATGGGGAGTGAAGATCTGTTATTCGATAGAGGAGAAACCGTTGGGAACGGCCGGAGCGGTGAAGAACGCGGAGGAATATTTCAAGGACGAGGAATTGATCGTGGTCTTTAACGGCGACATCCTGACCGACGCGAACATTTCCGAGATCATCAAGCTGCACCGGTCGAAAAAGGCGCGCGCGACGCTCACGCTGACGCCGGTGGATGACCCGACTTCATACGGGCTGGTGCTTTGCGACGAAAAGGGCCGCGTTCAGCAGTTCCTGGAAAAACCGAGCTGGGAGCGGGTGGAGGGGATGGCCCGCAAGAACATCAACGCCGGGATCTACATACTCGATCCGAAGATATTCCGTTCTCTCCCGAGCAACGAGCCGGTAACGTTCGAGCGGCAGGTGTTCCCGGACCTGCTAGAAAAGGGCGAGCCGGTCTACGGCTTCGAATCCGACGCTTACTGGATCGACATCGGCAATCCGGAAAAATACCGGCTGGCGCACCAAGCGGCGCTGCGGGGCGACGTAACGCTGGTCCGCATCATCGGCCGGAGGGAGAAGGGCGGCATCTGGATCGGCGACCGGGCGGAGATAGACCGGAGCGCAAAAGTGTACGGACCTTCCGTGATCGGTAGCGGGGTAAAGATCGGCGGCGGAGCGGTACTGCGCGAGTACGCGGTGGTGGGGGACAAGGTGGAGATCGGGGCGAATTCCATGATCGAGAACACGATCATCTGGAACGGCTGCCGGATCGGCGCGAATGTAAAGCTGAACGATTGCATCCTCGGCTTCAACTGTGTGATCGAGGACGGGGTCTCGATCCTCAAAGGCGGCGTGATCGCCGACAACACTTTCCTTTCGCGGGGGACCATCTTCAATGCTTAAGATCATCAAAGCGGATGAGATCGAAAAATACCTGAAAAGATCCGAAAAGAAACGGAACGCGACCGGACAGGCAAAGATCGTCAAGCAGGTGGAATTCATCCTCGATTCGGTGAAGGAGAGCGGCGACCGGGCGGTCAGGGAATTTACGGCCAAATTCGACAAGGTCGAACTGAAGGAGCTTAAGCTCCCGAAACCGGACATCGCGGCAGCGGTCAAAAAGGTCAAAAAGGATTTTATCGAGGCGCTGCGGGAAGCGATCGAAAATATCCGGCGCTTCCATGAGAACCAGAAACCGGAAGAATGGTTCGAACCGCTGGCCGACGACGCGGTCTTCGGCATGCGGACGATACCGATCGAAAAAGTTGGGGTCTACGTGCCTGGCGGGAGGGCGACTTATCCGTCAACGGTATTGATGAATGTGATCCCGGCGCAGGTAGCGGGGGTTAAACAGATAATTCTTTGCTCCCCTCCGCCCGTAAGCCCCTATATCATCGCAGCGGCGGCGGAGCTGGGGATAAATGACATTTATCAGGCGGGAGGCGCACAGGCGATCGCCGCCATGGCGTACGGCACGGAATCGGTCCCGAAAGTGGACAAGATCGTGGGACCCGGGAACATCTACGTCGCCACTGCCAAGCGAATGGTGTTTGGCGAGGTCGGGATCGAATCGTTCGCCGGGCCTTCGGACGTACTGATTATAGCGGACGAGGAATCGGAGCCCGACTTTATCGCGGCCGACCTGCTGGCGCAGGCCGAGCACGACCCCGACGCCGCCTCGCTTTTGGTCACCGATTCACCGGCACTGGCGGATAAGGTTAATTTGGAGATAGAAAAGCAGATGAAAAAGCTGAAGCGGCAGGACGTGATCAAGGCCTCCTTGAAGGAGAACGGTACGGTCATGCTGGTCGATTCGATGAAGACGGCGATCAAGGTCGCCAACCGGGTCGCTCCGGAACACCTGGAGCTTTACGCCTCCCCTCAAAAAATGCTTTCGGAAGTGATGAACGCGGGAGCGGTCTTTATGGGGCCATACTCGCCAGTGGCGGTGGGTGATTATATCGCGGGACCCAACCATGTCCTCCCAACCGGTGGGACGGCGCGTTTCTCTTCGCCCCTGACGGTCTATGATTTCGTGAAAAGGCAGAGCATCCTCGGCTATACCAAGCCGGCATTGATGAAAGTGAGGAAGTCGGCGGAACTGCTGGCAAATCTCGAGGGGCTCGACGCGCACGCGCGCTCTATTTCGATCCGGTTCTCCTGATCAATTCCTGAGGGTTATCGGTTAACGCCGCTTTTGCCTCGCTATCACTCATCCCCAGCTCTTTCGCTAGTAATAATGCTTGCTCGTAGGTGAGCAGGTCGGCGTCGCTGTGACTGTCGGTGTTTATTAATAATTTGGCTCCGGTCTTTCTTGCCAGCTCTAGCACATGCCGGTTCCCTTCGCGATGCCCCCGCCTTGCGGAGATCTCGAGGAAGATACCGTTCCGGGCGGCCTGCGCGGCGTCCTTTTCAGTAAGGTTATTGCCGGGATGGGCAAGGATGTCCACCAGGCCTTTCAAGCTGACCGCAATTTTATCGGTTCCTGGATAGACCGATTCCACCGGCGATTCCCCGTGCACCACTATCACTTTTGCGCCCAGCTTTCTTGCTTTGCGACAATATTCTTCCAGGTAATCCGGTTTGACATAGCTTATCTCCGCGCCAGGCAAATAGGTAAGGGGGAGCTTCCCCTTCATCTCTTTGCCGAAACGGACAAGCGACCGGACTACATCCTCAATGTTCGAAGCGTCGACGTGATCAGTGATGGCGAGCGCGGCATGTCCTCTTACTTCAGCCTCGCGGACTAGCGCCGCCGGGAGAAGGGAGCCATCCGAAAAAATGGTATGGGTATGGAAATCGTAACGGTTCATGACACTTTTATAATATCACTTAAGAGCGTGGGCGAGCAAGCGTCGTACCAGCGGACCTCCTTGAACCTCCTGAACCAGGTCATCTGGCGACGGGCGAAATTGCGTGTCCGTTTCTTGAGCTCTTCGATCATTTCGCTCTCCGAAAAGATCCCTTCTAAGTGATCAAGGACCTCTTTGTAACCAAGCGCCTTTATGGAAGGAAGTTCCCGGCCGTAACCTTTTTCCTTTAGACCTTTCACTTCGTCTAACAGCCCGGCCCCGATCATCCGGTCGACTCGCTCATTGATCCGCTGGTAAAGCAGGTCTCGTGGCAGGTCGAGACCGATCAGCCGTGCGCCCATGAGCCCGTGAGCCAGTTCGCCGGTTTTTTGGAGACTAGAGATTGGCTTCCCAGTAAGCTTAAATACTTCGAGCGCACGAACGATCCTTTTCTTGTCGTTCGGATGGATCTTTGAAGCGGCATCGGGATCGATGTTCAATAGTTTGGCATAGAGCGCAGAAGCAGGTTCTTTATCAAGTTCGGCGCGGAGTTCGCGGTCCGCCGGAGTGATCGGGAACGAGAACCCTTCCAGCAAAGACCATAGATAAAGCCCGGTCCCCCCCGCGATGACCGGCGTTTTCCATTCATAGGCCAGTTCGGCGGTGAGCTCGTGGGCCCGTTCCAAGAAATCTGAAACGGTCCAGCTTTCATCCGGATCCTTGATATCGATAAGATGGTGGGGGACGCCCTTTCTTTCTTCCCGGGTCGGCTTGGCGGTGCCGATGTCCATGCCGCGGTAGACCTGCATCGAATCGGCGGAGACGACCTCGCCGTTAAGCTTGAGCGCGAGCTCGACCGCTAGCGCTGACTTGCCGGCAGCGGTGGGACCGAGAATGATGAGCGGTCTAATCTCTTCTTTCACGCAGTATGATCAGCCGCAGCAGGCTGAGGACCGCCATCGCGGTGGCGGCGATATAGGTCATGGCGGCGGCGTTAAGGACCGCTTTGGCCATCGGGACCTCTTCCGGGGCGAGATATGTGCCGGCGGAAAGGATCTTGATGGCGCGGCCGCTGGCGTCTAGCTCCACCGGAAGGGTTATTAGTTGAAAAGCCACCGCAAACGAAAAAACGACGATCCCGGCGTCCATAAGTAACGGGAAGGAAAATACCAGACCAAGAAAAAAGATCGGGATCGCCAGCTGGGAGCCGATATTGGCGACCGGCACCAGGCCGTTGCGGAGGGACAGTGGGGCATAAGCGCGAGCATCCTGCAAAGCGTGCCCCGCCTCGTGCGCCGCCACGCCGATCGCCGCGACCGAATCGCTATCAAAGACCGGGTCCGAAAGGTGAAGCGTTTTATCGCGGGGATCGTAATGGTCAGTCAATTCCCCGCCCACGCGGGCCACTGGGATGGTGGTCAACCCCGCCGAATCGAGGATCGCGCGGCTGACCTGAGCGGCGGTACGTCCGGAACTTGCCCTGACCCGCGAATATTTGGCGAAGGTGGAATTGACCTTGTACTGGGCGTAGAACGTCAAGATCAACGCCGGGATAAGCAATAAGAACGTATTATCGTAGTAGAACATATAATAATTATACTATAAAACTCACCCCCTTTGATCCCCCTCTCTTATTAAGAGAGGGGGAAACCCGAACGCAGTGAGGGAGGAGGTGAGTTTATACCCCGCGAAGCGCGGTCTTAACGTAGCGGTTGCCGACTTCGGCCATCCGTTCAAGTTCTTCCTTGGGGTAGGGAGCCACTTTTTCCAACGCGGGATCGAGCGTGTCGCGGGGAACGAACTGCTGGAGGACGTATTTTTTTGCCCCGACCAGCGCGGCCGCGATCTCCTCGATGTCCTTTTCCCCGAGGAACGAAGGACAGACCGTGGTCCGGAATTCATGGTCGATGCCTGAGTTGATGATCTCGCGAACGCTTTCTTTTACGCTCTTCAGGTCCATCGGCCGTCCGGTCACTTTATGGTACCGCTCATCGAGCGGGGCCTTGATGTCCATGGCGATGTAATCGACCAACTTTTGCGATATCAGTTCCTTGAGCATTTTTGGGCTCGATCCGTTAGTGTCCAGTTTTACTAAAAACCCGAGCGATTTGATACGCCTGATATAATCCGGCAGGTCGGGTTGAAGCGTCGGCTCGCCGCCGGTGATGACCAGACCGTCGATGAACTTTTCCCTTTTTACGATGAAGTCCTCGACCACCGCCGGATCGATCGAAGGAAGTGACTCGATCTTCCGGATCAGCGACGAATTACTGCAGAAAGGGCAGTTATAGTTGCAATTGGGGACAAAGATGACGGAAGAGAGCTTGCCGTCCCAATCAAGGAACGAAGTTTCTATGAAACCACGGATGTCCAGCGGAGCGCCTCCTTGCGGGCCGGGAGCCGAACGCTATTCGGCCCCGCGGATATACCTTTTTTCTATCTCATGGAGCAGTTTCAAGATCACGATCGCCAGGATCGAGGCGATGATCGCGCCGAAATAAAAACCGCAGCCGAGCGCCAGCCCGATCGCCGAGGCGACCCAGATGGAAGCGGCGGTGGTGATGCCGATTATAGAGTTACCGGCCTGGAAGACGGCGCCGGCACCGATGAAGCCGATGCCGGTAACGACGTTTGACGCGATCCTTCCGGCATCGGAGCCGGGGAACTGCTGAGCCATATAAATGGAGACCAGCATCAGGAGGGTGGAACCGGAACAGACCAGCATATGCGTTCTCAATCCCGCCGCCTTCTTCTCTTTTTCCCTCAGATACCCGATCAATCCGCCGCAAATACAGGCCAGCACCAGTTTAATGACAATATCCAGCTCAGACATCGAACACCACCTTTGCTCTGGTCTCTTTTAACTCCAGATCGTTGTAAGTCGCGGCCTTTACCGGCCGGTGAAGCTCGTGCAAATTGGCCTTGATCT
>DATJPS010000092.1:0-4012 GCA_035506255.1 Candidatus Omnitrophota bacterium
GTGCCGTTCGATAACCTGACCCCCATCTTCCCGACCAAGCGGTACACGCTGGAACACACCGGCGGCCCCATGGCCGCACGGTTGATCGACCTGCTCTCCCCCATCGGCGCCGGACAGCGCGCTATGATCGTCTCCCCGCCCAAGGCCGGCAAGACCACCATATTAAAGAACATCGCCAACAGCATCACCGCCAACTTCCCGGACACCATGATCAAGGTATTGCTGGTGGACGAGCGGCCGGAAGAAGTGACCGACATGCAGCGTTCGGTAAAGGGCGAAGTGGTGGCATCGACCTTCGACGAGCCGCCGGAGACCCACATTCATATCGCCGAGCTCCTGCTCGAATCGTGCAAGCGTTTGGTGGAAGCGAAAAAGGACGTGGTGATCCTGCTCGATTCGATGACCAGGCTGGCGCGCGCCTATAACCTGGTGACGCCGCCTTCGGGACGCACGCTTTCCGGAGGTCTTGATCCCACCTGTCTCCACCGTCCCAAGCGCTTCTTCGGCGCCGCGCGGAACATAGAGGAAGGCGGAAGTCTCACCATTATTTCCACCGCGCTGGTGGAGACCGGTTCGCGCATGGACGATATCATATACGAAGAGTTCAAGGGGACCGGCAATATGGAACTGCATTTAAACCGCAAGCTCGCCGACCGCAGGATATTCCCCGCCATCGATATCAAGATGTCGGGCACGCGGAGGGAAGAACTGCTGCTGACCGACAACGAGCTTGGCAAAGTGAGATTGCTAAGGAAAATATTCTCAGATTACGATCCGACCGACGCCACCGAACAGCTGTTGGAGAGGCTGAAGCAGTTCAAGTCGAACAAGGCGTTCCTCGATTCGGCGGACGTTAAATAGTCATTCCTCGTCGCGGTAAGTGATCGGCCGGGGGGAAGTGATAATGTTCGCCAGCGACAGCTGGGTATCGGCGTGGGAACGCTGGCTGATCAGCTTGTAGAGGAATTCTCTCACCGCCAGCGCGTCCGGCAATCTTAATACCCGGTCCAGCACCCCCAGCCCTTCCGGGTCGATCTTGCTGAACTTGGTCCATTCGTCGGAGTGGATGTTGGAAAGGACGAAGTTTATCTCTTTGATGTACGAGGCGTCCATGCTGAGCGAGTTTATTCCCATCAGGAACATCAATATCGCCCCCAGCGGGTCGCGC
This sequence comes from Candidatus Omnitrophota bacterium, assembly GCA_035506255.1. Classification (GTDB taxonomy): domain Bacteria; phylum Margulisbacteria; class WOR-1; order XYC2-FULL-46-14; family WPAF01; genus CAIYXV01. The sequence goes on from DATJPS010000092.1 coordinate 1,169, forward strand.
GAGATCTCACCGCAACAGGTCACCGGTATCCCTTTCGCTTTCGCCACTTCGATCGTCCGCTTGATATTGAGCAGAACGGCAGGCGAAAGCCAGTCATAGTCCTTACCGGTCATCATCAGGCGGCGGTCGCTGAACCCGAGCAGGTCCTTGGTCAGGTCGTTCCCGCCGATGCTGAAGTAATCGGCCTCGTCCGCCAGCAGTTCGGCGTTGACCACCGCGGAGGCGGTCTCGATCATGACCCCGACCTTGATGTTCCGCGCGACCTCCCCCTTCAGCTGGCGTCTCTCTATCAGGTCGGCCTCTACATCGGTCATCAATTTCTTTACGGCGCGGACCTCGTTGGGGTTGGTCACCATTGGCAAGATCAGTCTGACGGTCTTGGCGGCCATCGCGGTCTTGCCGCCGTGCTGCAGGCGGTCAAACGCGATCAGCAGCGCTTTTAACTGGTAGATAAGGATCCCTCGGCCGGTCGTCGATTTAAGGAGAAAATCGATCCCGCCCCGGCTCGCCTTGAACTCAGCGATATCGTCCGGGGTGAAGAACTCCGGGATCTTGTCGTGATCGATATCGAACAGCCGGATGTTGACCGAGTTGGACCTTCCGATCAGTTCCTTAAATACTCTCACCAGCACCTGCACCTGCATCGCGGACTTCTGGTACATCCCCTCGGTGCGGAACAGCCCGACCTCGCGCCCTTTGATCTGGGCAAAGTCCTCCCGGTCCTTGATATTGACCTGCAGTTCCGGGAGCGGCCGGCCGTCGAGCGTGTGAGTGGCGGCGGAGCGCGCCTTGAACATCTTTTCCATCTCGTGGTACATCCGTTTCCTGCGCTCCAGCTCCTGTACGGTGGTGGGGCTGGGATTGATTATCACCTGACCGGTGCGGGAATCGATCGACAGCCGGTCGGCGGTGCCGATGCGGGAAAGAGGGTCGTCGATGGTGACCACCGGGATCCCGGCCTCGTGGGAAAAGATGAACGGATGGTTGACCGGACCGATCCATTTTCCGTCGAGGATGAAACCCTTCGCGCCGCGGGCGAACAGGTCCTGGATATCCGGCCAGGAAAGCTTTTCGCCCAGGTGCAGGTCGGCGTCGGCGGTCTCGGTCTCATGGTGGGACTTAAGATGGATGATGATCCGCTCGATCAGCGCGTGGTAATCGGACAGGAACGCTTCCATGCGAGTAAGATGGGTGCGGTAACCGCCGATCATACCGTCCTCGCGGTCCATTTCGGCGATTTTGGCCTCGCGCGCCGCCTCGTCGGTCTCGTGCTGGAGCTCCAGCGACAGCTGGCCGATCCTTTCCTTGGAGGTCTGGATATTAGTCGTCAGCCTGGAGGCGGTCTCCCGGTGTTCCGTCAGTTCCCGTTGGGAAATGGAGAATATCACCGCGTCGGCGTTTATCTTCCGGGCCGAGACCTGCTGGGCCGCCTCGTCAAGTAACTGCTGGACGACCACGGGAAAAATCTGGTCATCCTCGGACTTGGGGGTGCCGTAGCGCTCCCGGATATGTTCGATCTTTTTAAGCTCGTCCCCCACCTCTGCGTCGGTAAGGGAACGCTCCTCGATGCTGAAAGAGTTCTTGTGAGTATGTTTCACGACGCTGACATCGTTAATGATGGCAAAAACGCCGTTCCCCACCCCCTGAATGATACGGTTCTTGATGGGCGGCAGATTGCTGCCCGGCAATGACGGTTGTTCCCCGGCACGACGAAAACTGACCCGGCCAAGGTCCGGCAATTGGCCGACCGGTCTATAGACGATTAATTTCCCAGCCATACTGATATTTATCGGCATTTTCACATAAAAATTTCAAAAATCGCATTACTGCATATATGTTATAATTCGCCTATGTACGGGTTAAAAGACATCTCGCGGGCGCTGCCGGAAGCGCAGATCATAGGGCCGGGCGTCCGTTCTTTTAAGAGAATAGTCATCGACAGCCGAATTGCCGGTAAAGGCGACCTGTTTATCCCTATCAAGGGTGCGAAGTTCGACGGAAGTGATTTTATCCCCGAGGTCCTCAAGAAAGGTGCATCAGTGCTGGAAACTGACAACGGCCTGCAGGCGCTCCAACAGCTTGCCGCTTACTGGCGGGGCAAGTTCAAAGTGACGGTGATCGGAGTTACCGGAAGCGTCGGGAAAACAACCACCAAGGACATGATTGCCGCCGTCCTTTCGCGAAAAATGAAGACGCTCAAGAACGAGGAGAACTTTAACAACGAGATCGGCGTCCCCCTCACCCTGCTGCGGCTGGGGAAGAATCACAAAGCAGCGGTGATAGAGATGGGGATGCAGGGTCCGGGAGAGATCGAACTTCTTTCGCGGCTCGCGCGCCCGGCGGTGGCGGTGGTGACCAACATCGGCGAAGCGCATCTGGAGTTCCTGAAAACGAAAAAGAACATCGCCAATGCCAAGGCGGAGATATTCAGGCACGTCGCCAGGGGCGGCTGGGCGGTCATTAACCAGGACGACGAATTCTACGAAAATCTTAAAGTACGGATTACGGATTACGGGTTACGGTTTACGACCTTCGGCATATTGGAAAAGGCGGACATAACGCCCAAAGCGTTGGAAGGGATAGAGCTCCCCATTCCTGGCCAGCACAACATTTACAACGCTTTGGCGGCGGCAGCGGTGGCGAAAATAATGAAGATCGGGCGGAAAGAGCTGAAGAAAGGGCTGGAAAAGTTCACGCCTTCCAGCAAGCGGATGGAAGTGATAATCAGGAAGCGGGACGGAGTAAAGATCATTAACGACACCTATAACGCCAACCCGCAGTCGATGGGCGCTTCACTGGAGACAATAGGAGGAATGGAGGGACGGCGGATCGCGGTGATGGGTG
>DATJPS010000093.1:0-33205 GCA_035506255.1 Candidatus Omnitrophota bacterium
CCGATATCCCCGAAGAGCAGGAGCTGCTGTACCGGACCGCCAACTTCTTGCGCCAAAAGCACCTTTCCAATTCGTGCTGCGTCCACGGCATCATCGAGTTCTCAAACTATTGCCGTAACGACTGCGTCTACTGCGGCATCCGCCGCGGCGATCATGAACTGCAAAGGTTCCGTATGACGGAGGATGAGATACTTGATGCCTCCGCGGAAGCGATCGAACAGCATGGCTTTAAAGCGCTGGTCCTCCAATCCGGGGAAGATCCAAAATATCCGGCCTCCCGTCTGGCCGCCGTGATAAAAAAGATCAAGGAGAAGCATGCGGTGTTGATCTTCGTTTCGGTGGGGGAGGTGGGGGCGGAAGGTCTGGCGGAACTTTATCAGGCGGGGGCGCGCGGGATACTGATGCGGTTCGAGACCAGCGACCATAAGCTCTATGCCGCTCTTCACTGCGGCGACCGCCTTGATGACCGGCTGCATCATTTAAAGGAGGCGTACAGATTGGGATATCTGCTGGCTACCGGCGGACTGGTCGGGCTTCACGGCCAAACGATCGAAAGCGTGCTTGACGATATCCTGCTGACCAAGCAACTCAACGCCGAAATGTACACTTTCGGTCCGGTACTGCCGGACGGGCCGGAGACCTGGCAGATGCTCAACACCCTGGCGGTGGCGAGGATCGTTGACCCGAAGAACGCCAAGATCGTGGTCACCACCGGGTTCGAAACGCTCGATCCCGATGCGAGGAGGAGGGGGCTGATGGCGGGAGCCAATTCGGTGATGCTCAACGTCACGCCGATGAAATACCGCAAGCTTTACGGCATCTATCCCAACCGCGCGCACGGCGACGAGAGCGTGGACAAACAGATCAGGGAAACGCTCGACCTTCTTTATTCGCTGGGCCGCGCCCCGACCGATCTGGGCGTTTCCGGCGTCTGAAGCCCGGTGGCCGGTTGACAGCGCATACGCTTTCCCCTATAATAGTGAAATAATTCACAAATGAAAGTATCAGACCGGACCATTGAAAGACTATCCCTTTATTACCGTTACCTGTACATCCTTTTTCAGCAGGGGACGCAGTTCATATCGTCAAAACATCTCGCGTCCCTGGTGGGATTGAAACCTGAGCAGGTAAGGAAGGACCTGTCGTATTTCGGCTCGTTCGGACGCACCGGGAAAGGGTACGAAGTGGTATCGTTGCAGCGCGCGATCGCAAAGATCCTGGGGTTGGAACAGGGGAGGAAGGTGGCGATCGTGGGGGTGGGGAACCTGGGAATGGCACTGGCGGGATACAAGGGCTTCGAAGCGCTCGGCTTCCGTATCGTCGCCATATTTGACAGTTCCGCCAATAAGATAGGGAAAAAGTACAAGGGAAAGGTCTGCCACGATATCGCCGATTTCAAGGAAGTGTCGAAGAAAGAAGGAGTGGAGATGGTGATCCTGACCGTTCCTTCGGAAGTGGTGCAGGAAGTGGCGCAATCGGTCGCCGCCGCAGGGATAAAAGCGATCCTCAACTTCGCCCCGGTAAACCTCAACGTGCCCAAAGCGGTAAAGGTCAACAATATCGATCTGGCGTCCGAGCTCAAGCGGCTTTCGTATTACGCACAGGGCAACCGGAAAGATGCGGATTGACAATGAAATCCGGTTGTTTTACAATGAAATAAGGGGAAGATAGTGAAAATATTCACTAACATTTATGGCGGATAGGGACCGGTTAATAACGAAAGAAAATCTGGAACAACTGGTGAGATCGCTGCTCGCGGAATCGAGGGTGATCGCGCCGGTAAGGTCGTTCGACGGCCTGGCGCTGGAAGAGATCAATGGATCCTCCATTGGAAAGATCGAGCTTTCCGGATATCGCACGGTGGAATCGTTCAAATCATGGCTGTTCAAGCCGGTAGAGATCGTCTCCGATTATTTCGGGCCGGAGGTCGGAAGCAAAGCGCCTAAGCTGGTGTTCTTTGGCGTAAGGGGCTGCGACGCGGAAGCGATCGAAACGCTCGATAACGTGTACCTTGAGGGTCCGACCCGGGAAGCTTTCTATGAACAAAACCGCAAGCAAATAACTATCATTACCGCTGACTGCACCGATTGCGGAAAAACCTGTTTTTGCAATATGGTCGGCAGCAAACCGTACGCGCTAAAGATATTCGACCTTAACCTTTCACCGGTAAAGGACGGGTACGCGGTGGAGATCGGCTCGGACCGGGGTAGGGAGATCGTCGAAAGGAACAGTTCCCTGTTCGCCGAAACCACGCCCGAGGTGGAAAGGGAAAAAGTGGTAAGCCGCCAGCGGATGGTGAACCGGCTGGCGGAGAACAACGCCGCGTTCAAGCTGAAGCTCGACCTGACGGAGATCCTCCGCCGAAACCTTGAGAACAAATTCTGGAAAGTGTTGACCAAAGACTGCGTCGAATGCTCGTCATGCAACTTTATCTGTCCCACCTGCAGTTGTTTCGTCCTGCTCGATTCCCCGGCGGCGGAAGGCGGCCGGCGGGACAAGGCCTGGGACGCGTGCCTCAAGGCCGGATATACCCGGGTGGCGGGTGGGGCGAATCCCAGAGGGAAATTATTCGAACGGCTGCAGAACCGCTACCAGTGCAAGTTCGATTATTCCCACGCGCGCCAGGGGCGTTACACCTGCGTCGGCTGCGGGCGCTGTATCGATGGCTGCGCCGGCAACATTGACATGCGGAAGATACTGGTCGAACTGGAAAGACAGGTGCCGCTGACGGCAAAGCTGAAATAACATGGAGAACAACCCTTACCGCCCGATAAAAGCGAAGATCGAGAACGTGATCACCGAGACCGGCAATATTAAGACATTCGTTCTGAAGCCGGAAGAAGAGATCGAGTTCGAGGCTGGCCAGTTCATGCAAGTGACGGTGCCGGGCATGGGCGAGTCGCCTTTCACTCCCTCGTCCGATCCGAAGAATAAGGGATCGATCGAGTTCACGGTGATGCGGGCCGGGGCCGTGACTTCCAAACTGCATTCCATGAAGCCGGGCGAATATATCGGGCTGCGGGGGCCGTTCGGCAAGCCTTATCCCATCAGCACTTTCCACGGCAAGGACATATACATCGTGGGCGGCGGGGTGGGGCTCGCGCCGCTAAGGGCGCTGCTCTTCGCGCTTTTCCATGAATTGGACCATTTGAACAAGATAGAGGTCCGGTTCGGTTCGCGTTCGCCAAAGGATATATCATACCGCGACGCGATCCCGGAATGGGGCAAGAAGCCGAAAATGAAGATAAATATCACCGTCGACATCGGCGATCCTTCCTGGAAAGGCAACGTTGGCTTGGTCACGACCATCCTCAACGATGGTGACGTGAACGTGAAGAACGCGGTAGCGATCGTTTGCGGCCCACCGATCATGATGAAATTTGTGAACAAACGCTTGCTCGACATGGGATTTGCGGGAAGCGACATCTACCTTTCGATGGAAAAGAACATGAGCTGCGGCATCGGCAAGTGTTTCCACTGCAACCTGGGACACTATCTTTGCTGCAAGGACGGCCCGGTGTTCACCTGGGACCAGATAAAGGACATTCCTGAACCATGGTAAATATGGAAAATCCGAAATCCGAAATCCGAAATCCGAAAATCGCAAGATCTATATGTCTTTTCTGTTCGCTCGGATGCGGAGTATGCTTTCGCAAGGAAGGGGAGCGGGTGGTCCAGATCGATTATGACACGGAGAACCCGGTCAACAACGGCTCGCTCTGCCCGCGCGGGCATTACAACCTGGAATTGATCGAGCATCCGCAGCGGCTGGGCTATCCGCTGATCGGGAACAAGCGCGCGGAATGGGAAGAAGCGCTTTCAATGCTCCGTTCCAAGCTTAAGGATGCGGAACCGTCGACCGTCGGCATTCTGATATCCGGCATGGCGAGCAACGAAGAAGCGCTGCTTGCCGGCAAGCTGGCGCGGACGCTGGGGATAACTAATATTTCCTGCGCCGGAGACGCGTCCGATGCGGAAACTTACGGCGGAGCGAGGTTCGAAACGCCGGTCTGTTCCCTCGGAAAGGTCGGGGAGATCGATCGCGGTGACGCGGTGATGGTGATCGGCGACATCCTGAACCGTTCGCCGGTGCTTTCGCAGCGGATCAATAAAGTGAAGTACGGCAAGCGCGGCAACAAGGTGATCGTGATCGATCCGGACCGCAGCCATACCTCATGGTTCGCTACCAGCCATTTGAAGCTAAAGCCCGGCAGCGAAGCCGCGCTGCTCGCTGGCATGATCAAGGTCATTTCGGAAGATAACGGCAAGGGAGCGATCGACATCGATCTGGGAAAAGTGGCGGAGATGACCGGCATCCCGGCCGCGGCGATCGCGGCGGCGGCAAGGGACTTCAACTGCGCCGCTTCCGGGTTCGCGATCATGTCCCCGTCGCGGAGCCGGTCCCGCAACGATCTGGTCAAATACCTGGTCCGCCTGATCTGCGACCTTTCGCCCAATAAGAAGCAGGCCGCGTTCTACTGCTTCGGCAACGCGCTCGGAGTGAACGTAGTGCTCGACCGCGCGGTCGAAGCGCGGCGTTCGTTCGCGGAGATCAGGGACGGCATCATCAATGGAGAGATCACCCGCCTGGCGATGTTCGGGGACAACCCGTTCGCGGGCGATCCGGATATCGAGAAAAAGCTGGAAAGGATGGAACTGCTGGCGTTCTCGTCCGTCTTTCCGCAAAAGATATACCAGAACGGCCAGATAACGCTCCCGCTGGCCTCGCATCTTGAGAGCGGAGGGACTTTTAAACTGGCCGACGGCCGGATCGAGAGCGTGGAGCCGGTAACTGTAAAAGCCGGCAGGCGATCGAATTTTGATATAATTGCATCATTGCTCAACCTGGGCGATGAGGACGGGGAAAAGCTAAAGGCCGAGGCGCTGGAACTGGCGGAGAAGGGCCCGGTCATGCAAAAAGCGAGCCCGGCCGAAAAGATAGCCGAAGCGCTGGAGGTCGAGATCAATGAAACCGTTCCGGCGGAGAACATAACCCATTTCGGGAACAACGACCTGGTCCGGAACTTTTTCTGGTTCAGGGCGAACAACAGGAGCGAAACATGAGCCAGCCGGACGTCAGGATAGAGGGCGCGGTCGCGCGCGAAAAGTTCTTCGGGAAAAGGGTTTACCTTAACCTGGACCTTTGCTGCGGCTGCCGGAGCTGCGCCGCCGCCTGCGCTTACGGCCATCATCTCCAGACGTTGCTGGGCCACGCCAAACCGGTCGCGGAAGCGGACCTGCCGCTACATTGTTTGATGTGCGACCAGCCGGCATGCGCGGCCGCCTGTCCCAACGATGCGATGAAAAAGATGGAAGACGGACTGGTGCAAAGAAGTCATTTCAAATGCGTCGGCTGCTCGTCGTGCGCGGCCGCCTGCCCGTTCGGGGTGATCAAGCCCGACCTGAAAAAGCATATCGTCCCCAAGTGCGATCTGTGCATCGACCGGCTTGAAGAGGGGGAGATCCCGCGCTGCGTGCGGGCGTGCACCTCGGGCGCGCTGTCGTTCCAGGATATTGAGGCGCAGGCGGAGGATGAGAAGAAAAATCTGGCATCGGTGAGAATACTGTCCAACATGATAGGGAGGAGGAGATAGCGATATGGGCAAAGCGGAAGAACATCTGGATACGGCTTGCGGTTGCCTGCGGATGGGAAAGTTCAACCAGGCGATAAAGGAGTACCAGGCGGCGATCAGCGCCGATCCCGGCAATTCGATCGCCCACAAGAGCCTGGGGAATCTTTATTACCGCAAGACGATGCTCGACGAATCGATCGCCGAATACCGCAAAGCGGTGGAGCTAAACCCCCAGTATTCCGACGCCCATTACGAGCTCGGCATTTCGCTTTACCGAAGGGGATTGCTGGAGGAGGGTATCAAATCGTTCCTGGAAGCGCTGAAGATAAACCCCAACTTCCATATTGCCCGCTACTGGCTGGGGCTCTCTTACTATTATATCGGCCGGCTTAAAGAAGCGATCGACGCATTCCGGGTGACCATCGCCAACGAACCGAACGTGGCGATCGCCTATTATCATCTGGGCATCGCCTACATGCGGGAGGGGCGCTGGAAGGACGCGATCGAGCAGTTCGAGGAATTCCTCAAGAAGACGCCGCTGAGCGCCGCCGCTTCCTACCAGCTGGGCGTTTCTTACTATAACATCGGCGATGTCGACAATGCGGTGAAAAATTTTCGCCGGGCGGTCGAGATCGACCCGTCGGACGAAAGGTCGCGGGAAAACCTTGACACTATCGAAGAATTAAGGAGCAAGTTCTTTTGATCGAATGGCTTAAACTGATATTCGGATACCTGGTATTCCCCGGGCTGATGTTCTCGGCCTTTATGGGAATGCTGGCGAGCTGGGCGGACCGCAAGGTGACCGCCCGCCTTCAGTACCGCAAGGGCCCGCCCTGGTACCAGCCGTTCGCCGACGCCTTGAAATTGCTGGGCAAGGAGATGATCGTTCCCGAAGGAGCGGCGCGCGCGGTATTTATTTCCGCTCCGCTGTTCGGTCTGGCGGCGGCGGCACTGGCGGCTACCATCATCTGGCAGGGGAACGTCGACCGGTCGGCCGGTTTCATCGGCGACCTGATCGTGGCGCTCTATCTATTGACCGTCCCGTCACTGGCGATCGTGATCGGCGGATCGGCGTCGCGCAACCCGCTGGCGGCGGTGGGGGCGAGCCGGGAAATGAAGCTGGTCCTGGCGTACGAGCTTCCGTTCACGATCGCGGTCTTCACAGTGGCGGCGCAGGCGAACTCGATCCTGATCGGGAACATCGCCGGCCGCGCGCCGGTGCTGACGCTTTCGGGACTGATCGCATTTGTGGTGGCGCTGCTGGTGGCGCAGGCCAAGCTCGGCTTCGTGCCGTTCGATATCGCCGAGGCCGATCAGGAGATCATGGCCGGGGCGCTGCTCGAGTATTCGGGCCCGGGCCTGCTGCTGTTCCGGCTGGCAAAGTCGGTATTACTGTTCGTCATTCCGCTTTTCCTGATCACGGTATTCCTGGGCGGCATCGACGTTTCAAGTATTGCCGGCATCGTTTTGTTCATCCTGAAATATATTCTGGTGCTGGTGCTGATGATATTGATCAAGAACACGAATCCGAGATTGAAGATCGATCAGGCGGTAAGATTTTTCTGGGGACCGGTGACGGTGATGGCGGCGGCGGCGTTCATTTGCGCCTTGATAGGATGGTAACGCTGATATGTTGAATCCGTTCAAATGGGGTTTGAAAAAGTCTCCCTGGGTCTTCCACCTGGGGGCATCGGCCTGCAACAACTGCGACATCGAGATCGTGGATTGCCTGACGCCGAAGCACGACATCGAGCGGTTCGGCCTGATCCTGGCGGGCTCCCCCCGGCACGCGGACGTGTTGCTGGTGTCGGGGATCGTCAACCGCCAGTCGATCGAGCGGTTTAAGCGGGTGTATGATCAGGTGCCCAAACCCAAACTGGTGGTCGCGGTCGGCGTGTGCGCCTGTTCGGCCGACCTGTTCCGCGACAGCTATAATTTCGTCAAGCCGGTCGACGAGATCATACCGGTCGACGTTTACGTCCCCGGCTGCCCGCCCAAGCCGGAAGCGATCATCGCCGGAGTGATGAAAGCGTTGGAGAAAATAAAATGAGCGCGTTGGGAAAAATAAAAGAAAATTTCCCTGATCTGCCGATCTTTGAAAAGAGCGGAAGAAGAGTGTTCGTGGAGGTCTCTCCCGGCCGGGCCAAAGAGCTTGCCCGTTTCGTTTATAATGAACTGGGAGCGCGGTTCTCCACCGCCTCCGGACTCGACACCCGGGCCGGGGTGGAGATACTTTATCATCTGGCGATAGATCGCGAGGGATTGCTGGTCTCGCTCCGGGTGCTGGTCCCGAAGCCGGAGCTGAAGATGCAGAGCTTCTTTGATATCATGCCCGCGGTGGAATGGGTGGAACGCGAGATCCACGAGATGCTGGGGGTAGATTTTACCGGCCACCCGAACCTTAAACGGCTGCTGCTCCCGGATGACTGGCCGGAAGGGGTCTATCCATTCCGCAAAAAAACGTTCGAGTCTGAAAAAGAGGTAACGGAAAAATAAAATGGCAGACCGCAACCTGATACCGATCGGCCCCTTCCATCCGCTGCTCGAGGAACCGGAGTTCTTCAAGTTTTACGTGGACGGGGAAAAGGTGGTCGACGCCGAAGTGCGCGTCGGTTACAACCACCGCGGCGTGGAGAAGCTGGCGGAAGGAAAAACTTACGACCAGGCCACGTTCCTGGTGGAGAGGATCTGCGGGATCTGCTCCACTTCCCATCCGTTCGCGTTCGTCCAGGCGGCGGAGGACGTCTCCGGCATCGTGGTCCCGGAACGGGCCCGATACATCCGCACCATCATCGGCGATCTGGAACGGATCCACAGCCACCTGCTGTGGGTAGGGCTGGCCGGGCATTTCCTCGGTTACAATACCGTTTTCATGTGGGCGTGGAAATACCGCGAGCCGGTGCTCGACGTTTTCGAGGCGATCTCCGGCAACCGCAACCATTACGGGATGTTCAAGGTGGGCGGGGTGAGGCGCGACATTAAGGATGAGCAGATCCCTTCTCTCGTTAAGGCGATCGACGATATCGAGCGCTTCTGCTCCATGCTGGTAAAAGCGGTGATGGACGATCCGGTGATCCGCGCCCGCACCAAAGGGATCGGCGTGCTTAAAAAGCAGGACGCGATCGATATTGGGGTGGTGGGGCCGGTGGCCCGCGCTTCCGGCGTTCCCAATGACATAAGGAAGGATTTTCCCTACGCCGCGTACGACCGGGTGGAGTTCGAAAAGATCGTTCTCGAGAACGGCGACGTTTTTGACCGGACCGCGGTCCGTCTGCTCGAATGCCTGGAGTCGGCGGCGATCATCCGGCAGTGCCTTAAGCAGATGCCGAAAGGGCCGATCGACGCCGACGTGCGGGAGATCGGGACCGGCGAGGGGATCGGCCAGCACGAAGCGCCGCGGGGCGAAGTGTTGCATTACGTCCGCTCCAACGGGTCCAATTATCCGGAACGGCACAAGATCCGCGCTCCCTCTTTCATGAACGTCCCTTCGTTCAAGAAGACGGTGATCGGCGAATCGATCGCCGACGCCGCGCTCATAACCGCCGCCGTCGATCCGTGCTACTGTTGCACCGAGCGGATGACGGTGGTCGATCCTGACAATGGGAAAGTGTTGCTCAACGGCGACGCGCTGGTCCGGCTCTGCCAGGAAAAGACGGAGAAGATGAGGAAACAATGTTATTGATAATCGCGCTGGTATTGCCGTTAGTGATGTCGGCTTTCTGTTTCCTGTTCAAAAAAGCCGCCGGTGGGATCGCGCTCGCGAACTCGTTCGTTCTTTTTATCATATCGATCGCGGTCTTTGCCATCGGCAACCAGCTGGCGCCGGCTTTGATGCTCTATGCATCCGCCTTTAATTCCGGCATCTATATGGCGGCGGCGTTCTTTACGCTGATCGTCGCTTTATATTCCATAAGATCGACGGAAGGGATGGAGAGGACGGGGGAATATTTCGGTTATCTGCTCATCACGATCGGCGCGGCGGCCGGCGTGCTGTTCGCGTCCGATTTCCTGACGCTGCTTTTCTTCTGGGGACTGCTGGGCGTGCCGCTGTACCTTTTGATCGGCATCAGGAACGGCGGGAGCGCGGCGGCCAATAAAGCGCTCATCACCGTTGGAGGTTCGGACGCGCTGATGATGATCGGGATCGCGCTGATCTGGGCGATCAACGGCAATTTGATGATCGGCTCGGCCAAGCTGATGCTCAACAACGTTTTTACCATTTCAGCTTATTTGGCGCTCATGGCCGGAGCGTTCGCGAAGGCGGGCGCGATGCCGCTCCATTCCTGGATCCCTGATTCGTCGGAGGTCGCTCCGGCGGAAGTGATGGCGTTCCTGCCGGCGTCGCTCGACAAGCTGCTCGGCATTTATCTGCTGGCGAGGATCAGCATCGATGTTTTCACCGTAATACCAAACTCCGGTATCTCGATATTGTTGATGGCCTTGGGTTCGGTCACCATCCTGGCGGCGGTGATGGGAGCGCTGGTCCAGCACGACCTCAAGAAGCTTCTCTCGTTCCACGCGGTGTCGCAGGTCGGCTACATGGTGCTGGGGATCGGTACCGGCCTGCCGATCGGCGTGGCCGGCGGCCTGTTCCACATGTTCAACCACGCGCTCTATAAATCCTGCCTGTTCCTCTGCGGGGGATCGGTGGAAAAAAGCACCGGGCGCACGGAGATCTCGCGTCTTGGCGGATTGGCGACCGGCATGCCGCTGACCTTTTCGGCGTTCCTGATCGCGGCCTTCTCCATTTCCGGCATCCCGCCGTTCAACGGGTTCGTTTCAAAGTGGATGATCTTCCAGTCGCTGCTGGAGCTTTCGCGCGTCAGCCCGCTCTGGATCGTCTGGCTAACGGCGGCGATGGTCGGGTCCGCCTTTACACTGGCCAGCTTCGTGAAGCTTATCTATTCGGTATTCCTGGGAACGCCTTCCGAAGGAATGGACAAGGCGAAGGAAGTAAGCTGGCAAATGTGGCTGCCGACCGCCGTGCTGGCGTTCTTCTGCGTCATCTTCGGCCTGTTCGCTTACGCGCTTCCGCTAAAGCACCTTATCTTCTCCGCCACCGGCATGATCCTGATGCCGGGCTGGTGGGAGCCGGGCCCGGCGACGGTATTGATACTGCTCGGCTTGCTGGCGGGCGCGCTGATCTACCTGGCCGGGCGCGCGAACAACGCTACCGCGAAACCTCCTTTTATCGGCGGTGAACTGCTGGAAGAGGGCGCAACTCGCGTTACCGGGACCGAATTCTATAATACCATCCGTGAACTGCCGGTGATCGGCGGCCTGTATGCCGCCGCCGAGAGGCGCTGGTTCGATCTTTACGAGCTGGGGGCCGGGTTCTCGAACGGGATCTCGGGATTGCTGTCGTGGCTGCACAACGGGCTGCTGCACACCTATCTGGCCTGGATGTTTTTGGGAGGGATCATAATAATATGGGTGCTGGTAAGATAATATGCTGACGATCGCATTGTTCGCGATAATGATCCTGGCGGCGGTGTATGCCGCGGAGACGAGAGAGTTCAGGAACTCGATCTACGCGGTCGCGCTGGTCGGCGTCGGCGTGGCGATCTTTCAACTGGCCGAAGGCGCACCGGTACCGGCTGCGCTGCAGCTGATCGCCGCTTTTGTCGTGACCTATGCGTTCAACCGGACGCTGCTTCCCAAGTCATCGCCGCGGGAATACGCCGAAGGTGAGATGATCTCCCGCCTGGTATCCCTGCTGTTCATCGTATTATCCGTCGTTCTGGCCTGCGGCATCGCCGCTGCCGTCGCGCCTATGAATTATTACCGGTACCTGCTGTCTTTGCTGCTGGTCCTGGCCGGAATATACGCCGTCGCTTTTAAGAAAGACATAAAGAAGATCGTGGCCGGGATCGTTATCGCCGGGTACGCGGGCGAGGCGCTGCTTGTGCTAGCGGGCGAAAAGCAGGGGATCACTCCGCTGGCCGGCCTGGCGGCGGCCGTGCTGCTATCGTTCATCGCTTCGCGCCTGATCGACCGGCTCGGCGCCGATATAACTAAGATCCGGGAGCTGCGCGGATGAAATATTTATTGCCGTTATTGATCGCGCTGCCGCTTTTGGGCGCGGCGCTGGCGCCATTGTTCTGCCGGATCAACCGCCGGTCGGCCGATATCCTGATCCTGCTCGTTACCCTGTTCAGCGCGGCGATCGCCGTCTCTTTTTACTGGCCCGGCCCGGCCAACGAGGCGATCGTGTTCCATTCGCGGATCACTCTGGCGCTGGACGGACTGAGCCGTCTGCTGGTACTGGCCGCGAGCGGAGTAGCGTTCTTCGTCGCCGTCTATTCGACCGCGTACATGGAAAAACACGGCAGCAAAGACCTCTTTTATTCATTGTTCATGCTGATGCTGGCCGGCATTTACGGCGTGATCCTGGCCGGGGACCTGATGGTGATGTACATTTCGCTCGAGGTCGCCGCGCTCTCGGCTTACGCGCTGGTGGCGTTCGGGTTCGAGACGCAAAAGCTGGAAGCCTCATTCAAATATTTCATCATGGGGGAGGCGGCCTCGGCACTGATACTGGTCGCGATCGGTCTGGTCCGCGCCGCTACCGGCACGTTCGACATGGCGGAAGTTTCGCTCCGGCTGCAGCTGGCGGCGCCTTATATCAAAGCGGTATCGGTCGGCCTGTTCCTGACCGGTTTCGGGATGAAGGCGGCGCTCTTTCCGTTCCATGCCTGGCTTCCCGACGCCCACACCGCCGCCCCTTCGCCGGTATCGGCGATGCTTTCGGGCGTTATCATCAAATCGCTCGGCGTTTACGCCATCGTCCGGATCGCGTTCAACCTGTTCGGGTTCAGCTCCACCTGCGCGGCGATCGTGGTCACGCTCGGAGCGCTCACCATCCTGGTCGGCGGGTTCATGGGGATCGGGCAATGGGACATCAAACGGCTGATGGCATTCTCCAGTGTTTCACAGGTCGGATACATTGCGCTGGGGCTGGGTCTGGCGACGCCGCTCGGCGTGATGGGCGGGCTTTATCATCTCTTCAACCACGCGATCATGAAGTCGCTGCTTTTCCTCGGCGCGGGCTCGGTGGAACAGGCGACCGGGACCAGGCGGATGGACGAACTGGGAGGGGTGAGCGGGAAAATGCCCGCCACCTGGCTTTCGACGCTGGCCGGATCGCTCGCGATATCGGGAGTCCCGCCGTTCAATGGCTTCTGGAGCAAGCTTTTTATCATCATGGCGTGCGTGCAGACCGGCCGGCTCTGGTTGGCGCTGGTCGCCGTGATCGGCAGCGTCCTTACCATGGCGGCGTTCCTAAAGGTGCAGCGACATGCCTTCATGGGGCAATTAAAAGAATCCCTTTCAGGGATCAAGGAAGCGCCGCTGGCGATGACCATTCCGCTCCTGAGCCTGGCGCTCGCCTGTTTGCTGATCGGCCTGCTTTCGCCGTTCGTGGTGAGCGGTTTGATCAATCCGGCGGTGGCGGCGGTGGCGGCGGGGCCGGAGTACGGGCGCATCATGATCGGAGGGATAAGATGAGACTGCCCAAAGTACGGGAGATAGGGGAGGCGCTGCGGTCGCTTTTTTCGCGGCCGTTCACTTCCGATTTTCCCTTCAAGCCGGTGGTCACGCCGGAAGGGTTCCGCGGCAAGCCGCAGTATTACCAGGACGAATGCGTCGGTTGCCTGGCGTGTTTTGAGGTATGTCCGGCGCGGGCGATCGAATATACGGACGATAAAAGCGGAAAATTGAGAACGCTGACCCATCATCAGGACCAGTGCATATATTGCCAGCAATGCGAACGGGCGTGCATCACCGGGAAGGGGATCGTGCTTACCCGCGAATACGACCTGGCGACATACGACCGGAAAAGCTCGATCACGCAGTCGAAAAAGGAGCTCGTCATCTGCGGCCATTGCGGAGCGACGGTCGGCTGTCTTGACCATTTGAAGTTCCTGGCGAAGAAGGTCGGACCGCTGCTGTATGCCAACCCGAATCTGGTGCTGGCAAGGCACGCGGAGCTCGATCTGCTCGTTTCGCAAAGCGCGACCGAAAGCCCGCATCCGAGGGGAGGGCACCTGAAGCTGCTCTGCCCGGACTGCCGCCGGGAAATGATATTAAAGGAGCAATGGTAATGGAAAAATCACGGATTACGGATCACGGATTACGCGTTACGGAGCTCTGCCATGCATGAATTGGGATTGGCGGAAGATGTTCTGCGGCTGCTGAAAGAAGAAGCTAAAAACAAAGGGCTAAAAAAGATCACCCGCGCCAAAGTGGCGATCGGGGAGACGCTAATTTCCGATCCGCCGGAATTTCACGAGCTGTTCGCCATGATCTCGGCCGGCTCCCCGGCGGAGGGAATGAAGTTGGAAGTCGAGATCTCGCCGTTAAAAGCGGTCTGTTCCGGCTGTAAGAAAGAATTCATCCCCAAAGAACTGCGTTTTGATTGCCCTCACTGCGGATCGACGGATATCAAAGTGGCGTCGGGGCGGGAAATAACCATCAGAGAGATAGAATAGGCGAGATCCCTTCTCTATATTATAACAGCGGCAGGTCCATGTAATGTGTAATGACGTCCATTATGTAATCGTTATATGAATAATAGGATGGCGGAACGGCGCTTACAGTATAGTAGACACTTTGTCCTGCCTTGACCCGTATCGGTATCGGGTATGTCTGTTCCCAGTTGCTGTAATTCGAGCTGGGGGCGACATATCGAATGTACGCTTTTCTGGTACCGCTCACGTCCATCGTGGCTTCAAGCGATACCCCGGGAGAACTGGCATTATATACCGATATGGTCGTACTGGTGATGATAATGTCGTTAGCCGGGGTGAAAGCCAGTTTTCTGTCGCCTGAAAATGGATTTGCCTGCCTAAAATTAAGATAGTTGGATTTTACCTCGTTAGTCGAATATGCCGGGTCGACCTCTATCCACTGAGTGCCGTCGTGATAATTGAGGCGATGGGAGGTGCTGTCGATATAGATCTTGCCTAGGCTGGCGGACGGTTTGCCCATGGCGGCAAGACGAATATCGCCGTTGACCTCAAGGGTGGATGTGGGTACCGAGGTCCCGATCCCGACCCGCCCGGCCATATAACTCTTTGGCGCCTGGTCGTACAGTCCGAACCCGCCGTTGTCCTGGTTGATAATGACCCCGGCCCAACCGGGCCCCGCGCCGTGTGCGGTAAAACGGGCCGCATTGCCGTTGGTGGAAGTTACATCGAGCGTTACCCCAGGCGTCATCCCGATGCCGACATTATTGGTGGGGGTCTCAAGCGTTACCATGCCGTTCCCCTTGATCCATCCGCCGGAAGATGCGACCACCCATGCATTGCTGCTGTTGAGCCGGAAGGTCGTCGCCTCGTAGGTCACATAACAGAGCATGCCGGGGACACGGCGGGAAAGGGGGATACTGTTCATCGTGGCTTCATCGGAGACGATCTTATAGCCGCCGTTGATCTCATCCTCGTATGCGGTGGGGAAGGTGTTGGTGCTGTCGCCGACCGTTACCGGGGCCGCAACGATCGTGCCGGTCCGGACCCCGGCGTGCGCGGCCGAAAAAAGAAGAAGCAACGCGACCAGAACGAACAGCCGACGGTTACATTTCATTCGTGAACCGGCCCTTTGTCTAATTGACCGTTATGTTGTATGAACCTGTCAATTGACTGTTGGTGTGATACACAAGATAAGAGACGCTCCCGCCCGAGGTATTGACATGCGTCTGGGTGGTAGAGGTCCAGTCGGTGTTGGGCAGGCCGTTGACGGTGAAAGTTGCCGTACCCCAAGATGCTGGATAACATACGTATATATACTGAGAGGACGCGGCAATGTTGTTCACCGTCAGAGCGCGACTGGTGGCAAGCTGCTGATACCCAAGGGCGTTAATCCCGGCATCGTTAATCGTTGCGGATCCATTGACGCCAACATACCATTTCCACCTGAAATAAATAGAGGTGGAAGCGCTTGCGCTCCCTTGAGAGTCATACGCGGTCAGGTTATATGTACGGTCTGTGGTGTAAGTATTGGTATGAGTGTAGCTATGCGAACCGGCGGCGCCGGCGCCCAGAGAACCGATCCCATTGTCCAGAACTTCGTTCGTCATGGCTTTGTTGAGCACCCACTTTAGCACGGTAGAGGTAACGGTCGTCCCGTTCTCTAATATTGTCGTGGCGCTATCACCGGCGCCATTCGGGCTGTTAGTGAAATTGGAGATGCCGGGGCTCACATAGAGCAGGTGGTCGAGCGCCAAGCCCACAGTGTTATAAGTGGCGTCGGCGTAAGGGAGCATCGTCGCGTCAAGGGTGGCGTTGTTGACCTTATAATTTGCGCCCAATACGATACTGAGGTTGCCTTTTGAATCGATCGTGGCAACGTTGGTGCCGGACGAGTTTTGAACGTTCATCCCGCTGCTCCCGTTAATCGAATCCAGTTTAACGCTGACGTTGGCGGCCAAGGAAACCGAAGCCAGAAGAGCGGTCAGAAGAATGGCAACAAAAAGTGTTTTTTTCTTCATATATTCCCCCTAAAAAAGATATTGAATATTATAGTTTAGATGTTGCGGTTTGGCAAGCGGTAAATTAACTCTTTATACTCGATTTTAGTCCGCAAGCCGTTCGGCGTTATCAGAGCGGTAAAGCGATATATTGGACCGAAATGAAGCCGACATCCTTTTTATAGCCGGTTATCCCCCCCACGTAATCGGTGGTGATCCCCACGGTAAGCGTAGTACTGCCTGGGTTCACGAATTTCTTCGGTACGGGAAGATTCATATATAGCACCTTCTGAAAGTCTGGGGAATCACCGGTCAGGAACGGTATGCGGAAACTGGCCGGGTTGGATACCCCATCGCTGATGCTGATCTTAATGGTGGAGGGATTGATGTAGGGCGCCACGATCGCGCTGACGCCGACGACGATTATCCCGGTATTGAGCTCCGGTATAGTGAAGTTTGCATTGTAGGTTTGGTTGGTGGTGTTGACAATGCTGGTAGGCAGGGGATCGGTGACCTTCACTTCCTGGGTGGTGTAAGCGGGGTCGACCTCAATCCATTTTGTACCGTCATGGTAGTTCAGGCGGCTGGTGGCGCTGTCGAAATATATCTTTCCGGCGGTCCCGGGCGGAGCGGAAACGGCAGCGAGCCGCAGGTCCCCGTTGACCTCGAGCGTCGACTGGGGAACGGTGGTCCCGATCCCGACATTCCCGCCGCTGGGGTTGATCAGGGTCGGAGTGGCGGAGCTGGCACTGTCAAGGATCAATCTATTGGTAATACTTTGATAGAACAGGTCGGATTTGGTGGAGATCCCGTTCATGAAGGCAATGGACTGGCCTCTGCCGTTGGTGAAAGGGCTTATCTTGACGTATTTGGCGGTGGTGCCGATCCCAACTTCTCCGCTTATCATCGCGTTGCCGAGGGAATCGAATTGGTCAAGCGCAAACCCTCCCGAATTATTCAAATTCAGCTTGCTGCTGCCGTTGCTGCTGTCGAGCGTTACATTGACGTCGCTGGCGTACGAAACCGATGAGAAGGTCAGAGCAAAGAGAAAGCAAGCCGAATAGAGCAAAAGCTTTTTAATGGAGATCATTGGGCATATTGTACGACAGATCGCTTTTACAAGTCAAACCGTTTGCGAGCGGTCAGAAGTAAAGGTCCCTTTCCCCTCCTTCGATCTGGCGGAGGCGGGCGGTGGTCCTTTCTTTCACGCTTTTATCTCTGATATCCTTTAAGTGCTGTGCGATCACCTTATAACCGAGCTTTTTAAGCCCATCGTCCGCGTAATCCGCCAGGTATTCCTTGAAGGTCAGGAGTGAATTGGGCAAGCAATATTTCCCGATCAACCCCGGCTTGGCCAAGTCCATAAAGTCCTTGCCGACGCGGCCCAGACGGTAGCAGGCGGTGCAGAAGCTTGGGCTGTAGCCCATCTTCGATATGTCACGGATAACTTCCGCCAGCGAGCGGTTATCGCTGATCGTGAACTGACCGGCCGGTTTTTTCTTTAGCGAAGCTTTATACCCGCCCGGCACGGTGGATGACCCGGCGCTGATCTGGGATATGCCGAGCCCGATCACTTCGTTGCGCATTTTTGCCGATTCGCGCGTGGACAGGATCATTCCGGTATACGGGACCGCAAGCCGCAGTATCGCCACCAGTTTCTTGAATTCCAGGTCGGACACGGGGCGGGGCGCATGGGAGGTGAGGGGGGTGTTGGCCGCCGGTTCGATTCGGGGGACCGAGATGGTATGAGGTCCGACGCCAAAATCCTTTTCAAGCTGCCGCGCGTGATAAAGCATCGCCAGTACCTCGAACCGGTGGTCGTACAGGCCGAACAGCGCTCCGATCCCCACGTCATCGATCCCCGCCTCCATCGCGCGGTGCATGGCGAAAAGATGATAGTCATAATCCGATTTCGGGCCGGAGAGATGCATTTTGGCATAGGTGGCGGGATGATAGGTTTCCTGGAAAAGCTGGTAGGTGCCGATCTTTAATTTTTTAAGCCGCTTGAAATGGGGGACGGACATGGCGGCCACATTCACGTTGAGCCGCCGGATCTCTCCGTTCCCGCACTTGGTGGCGTAGATCGCCGGGATGACCTTTTCCAGATGTTCGATCCGCGAGGCGAGCGGGTCTTCCCCTGCCTCGAGCAGGATACGCTTATGCCCTTGTTTTTCCAGGATGACGACCTCTTCCTTTATCTCGTCGATCGTCAATCTTTTACGGCTCAGTTCGCGGTTGGTGCAGCGGAAAGCGCAATAGAGGCAATTATTGACGCAGTAGTTCGAGATGTAGAGCGGGGCGAAGATCACCAGACGGCGGCCGTAGATCCGCTCCTTCACCTTTTTGGCGGCCTGGAACATCCGTTCGATCGTTTTACGGTCCTTGAGATTCAACAGAACGGCAGCCTCTTCGGGAGAAAGGCCTTTAAGACGCAGGGAACGGGCGATGATGTCGCCGGCGGCGCGGGCGGAGGCATCTTTCGTCTTGCTAAGCAGAAGTTCGATCTTATCTTCGTTGATGAATGATCTCATAGCGATGGCCAGGACGAGGTGACGGATCTCGCGTGGTCGGCCTATTTTATCATTTTTTCAATGATAAATCAACGGGCCATTATTGCCGGCCGTTCTACATCGGCAAAGGAATGTACTGGATGCTGAACGACTTATAATAAAGCGTTCCGCCGGATACCGGCGCAAGGTAAAGGGTCAGGGTATTGGACGAACCTTTGAATTTTCTGGGGATCGGAAAAGTGACGTTGAATGGCACGTAGTATTCCCCATTTGGCGTTGCGTGTCCCACGCAAAAATACGCGTAATTGTTCGAGTCGTCTTTGAAATATCCCTGGAAATTACCATCGGTCCCGTCGATCATCCCGGAAAACGACGTGATAATTATACCGTTCGCGCTCGACAGTTCAGGTATGGTCACGGTGAATAGATCGGTTACCGGCCAGGCCGTGCCTGTGTCCGTGCCAAGCCAGGTCTCGATCGTGCTGGTCGTGTATGCCGGATCGACCTCGATCCATTTACTGCCGTCATAATAATTCAATCGGTTGGAAGCGTTGCTGTAATAGATTTTCCCCGCGGCCGCCGGCGGAGTGGAGGAAAGCCCAGCCAGTTTAACGTCCCCGTTCACCTCGAGCGTCGAACTGGGGGCCGTGGTCCCGATGCCAACGCTGCCCTGAAAATAATTTTTGCCGCCTACTCCAAAAAAAGCATACCCATTACTGCTGTTTGTCATGCCTTCCACGCCGTAATTCAATCCGGAAAAGTTGCTTGCGTATCCGTAGATCCCGACCCCTAAAGTTCCGGTAGCTATTCCCTGGATCCCACTTTCGCTTGTTGCAGTGCTTAATCCCAAAACCCCATAGGTCGATCCTCCCAGGACCCCGGAGGTATTGTTCGAAGGACTCGATCCGGTAACGGCGGAACCGCCCGTGCAATTAGAGCGGACCCTTCCCCACGAATCAACCGTGGCGACCGCGCTCCCGGCCGAATTCCTTATTATCATACCGGTGCTGCCGTCGGCGCTGTCGAGCTTAACGTCCACGTTCGCGGCAAGAGAAGAAACGGGTAAAAGTATGATAAACGACCAGAAGAGCCAGGAGATCATGAATTTATTATTCATCATTAATCCCTTTGTTTACAGCGGTAACGCAATATAATGGATCGCAACATTTTCCAGCATATGAGAGGTATAGGTGCCGCCGGGGGTCACCCTTAACCTCAATATCGTGTCGGTGCTTTTGATCTTGGCCGGAATGGGGAAATTATGGTCAAAATTAAAAGCGGCATTGGCGACAGAAGCGTCATTGCCTACGCGGAACGATGCCTTCACGGTCGAGTTGTTCATTACTTCGAACAGTAAATTGGTGTTCTCGTTCATGCCGTTAATAGATGTCCCTGATATCCCCGTGATTATTATCCCGCTTGAATTGATGGCGGAGATGGCGGTGTAGTAGAAATTGGTGGTACTGCCTTCAAACGAAGTTGAATTTCTATTTTCGGTCACCATCAGCGGGCTGGTGGTATATGCCGGGTCGATCTCGATCCATTGCGTGCCGTCCGCATAATTGAGACGGTTGGTGGCGGAGGAATAAAATATCCTTCCCGCGGTGGTGGCGGATGGGGTGGCAATGGGCGTGAGCCGCAGGTCTCCGTTGACCTCGAGGGTGGAAACAGGATTGATGGTATTAATGCCTACCTCTTTTGAAGCAAAGTTACCGAAGATCAGGGGAGGGTTGGCAAAAGAATTGGCAATGTACAACTTGTTGGAGCCGGTCTCGTTATAACCGGCCGAGTCCCCGAGCATGACATTCCCGCTGCCCGTGACATTGTAACCCGCGCTGTCTCCGACCGCGGTGTTGTGCGAACCGGATGAATTGATGTAGAGCGAGATATTTCCCACGCAGGTGTTATTCGTGCCGGAAGAATTTAAGAACTGCGCCGCATTGCCCATGGCGGTGTTGCATTCCTTAGTGCTGTTCTTTAAAGCAAGGTCACCCACCGCCGCATTGTAGTAGCCGTTGGTATTGGTGTTGAGCGCGTTATAGCCCACTGCCGTGTTGGAAAAACCGACCGCATTCGCCTGCAGGGCGCCGCTTCCGACCGCCACATTGTCCGTCCCAGCGGTGGAAGTGTTCCCTCCGGTGATGAACGTGTTGGTGTTTTTGTCCAATATTTTTACGGTGCCGGAAACATCGAGGGTCGCGGCGGGGCTGGTGACGTTTATGCCGACCCTGCCGCCCGATCCGACCCCCATCACTTCCTGAGTATTATTGTTCAATATCGATAATCTGCTGGAACCATTGGAACTGTCGAGCGTAACGCTGACATTAGCGGCGAAAGAAAATAGTTGTAGAGATACCACCATCAGACAAGCCGATCCCAAGATAGACCATGTGCTACGCTGCATGTTTTTCTCCTTTGATATTATCAGTCATTATATAATGTGTAGCAGGTATTTACAATAAAAAAGATAAAAAACACTTGCGCTAATTTAGCACGGTCGTCCGCTAAAGGCGAGCGGTTTATAAGCTCGGCTTGATACCGCGGTATTATTATATATCCAGATCAGGATGGGAGGTAATTGATATTACTGCCGTTAACGGCAAAAGAACCGCCCGAGCAATTCGTATTAACCCTTCTGTGGAAATCAAGTGTGGCAACGGCGTTGCCGGCGGAGTCCCTGGTCCTTTCCTTCCTATAACGGCAGATGATGGAACATTACCGCGGAATTTGTAAGAGTGAGCGATGTATTGCTGGCGACGGAATCCATGCACGACACATCAAGATAGATGGTGGAGCCGGCGGTAGCTCTGACCGGGATGGGAAAAGTATATACAAAAGGACCATTGCTTGCGTTATAGGCATCGTATGGATATACAAAATCCGCGAGCAGATTTGAGCTGCCGGAACGGACCTTAATATCAAGATTATGGGCGGGGGAGCCGCCGGCACCGTACGCAACAGCCATTTGCAATATCACAGAGGTGATTATGGAATCGTTGCCTGAAGGCAGCGTGCCCATGTTTACATGGGACGTGACCCCGTAAGCGACACTGCCTGCGTAGTACGAAGGCCCGGTCTTTAGCGCTTCTATACTGCTGGTCGTATATGCCGGATCGATCTCGATCCACTTGGAACCGTCCGCATAATACATGCGATTGGTTGAATTGGAGAAATACATTTTACCGGCGGCCGTATCAGTGGGGGTGGAAGTGGGAACCAATTTCAGATCGCCCTTGACCTCAAGCGACGCTCCAGGATTCGTGCTGTTGATTCCAACCTTGCCTGATGTCATGGCATATACTATGGGATTATTATTGACCTGTAACTGGAAATCATGATTAGTGGTCGTTCCAATGAAGCCCCTGACCGTGGAGGCGCCGGCGGCAAGCGCGACCGTTGTTCCGTTTGTGTTCGCCATTACTATGGAAGCGTTACCTGTTCCTGCATTGATCAGGCGGGCCACATCGTTCCCGGTGGTGCTCTGGTAAACATCTAGCTTGTAACCCGGATTTGAGGTCCCGACTCCAACATTATTAGCAGCTGTTTCAAGCGTGACCCGACCGCCGCCGCTGATCCATCCGCCCCCTTTTGCTGAGGATGAGTCCGCGACCCAGGTATTGCCGCTGTTAAGCCGGAAAGTGGTCGCTTCGGAGGAAACATAGCAGAGCATTCCGACCACGCGCCGAGAAGCGGGAATGCTGTTCATCGTGGCTTCATCGGAGACCACTTTGTATCCGCCGTTGATCTCGTCCTCATAGGCGGTAGGGAAGGTGTTGGTGCTGTCGCCCACCGTTACCGGCGCGGCGACGATGGTGCCGGTCCGGACGCTGGCATAGGCGGGAGAGAGAACGAGCAGGCATAGCATCAATAAAACGGCCAATTTGATCGAATTTTGCATATATTATCTCCTAATTTATCGGCGATACCGAATTATAGATTAACGGCCAGCCATTGGCAACAGGGAAAGAGAATGTCATTCTATATAACGCGCAACGCCGGAAACCTACTTTCATCGATCATGCAGTTGGCCTACAAGGGCAGGACAATGTACTGGATCGAAAGCCCCTGCATATAGAAGTTGGTGGTCCCGGTGATCGTGATGCCCAGCGGAATGCTTGTACTGCCGGGAACCTTGGTCGGGATCGGCAGCGGGCAATAGAAGGCCTCGGTATCGTTGCTGCCGGAGTTGCCGCTGGCAAAAGAGCCGATGCGAAAATTTGCGTAGGTCGTGGATCCCGCGTTCGTCACTTGGACCAGGAAACTGTTCGAATAATTTTCACTGGCGGCGTAGATCGTCCCGCTGACGCCGGTGATGATGATGCCGTTCGAGGCGTTGATGGTGGTGAAGGAAACGCTATCGGTGGTATGGCTGCCGCTGGTAGACCCGTTCCTCACTTCCGTGATCATCACTTCGTTGGTCGTGTAGGCGGGATCGATCTCGATCCATTTGTTGCCGTCGCTGTAATTCAACCGGTTCGTGGCGGATGACAGATATATCCTGCCCGCGCTATGATCGGAAGGGGTCGGGGAGGCGGATATCATCACATCGCCGTTCACTTCCAGCGTTGCGATCGGGGCGGTAATTCCGATGCCGACATTGCCTTTGCTCCCATTGACCACGAATGTATGGCTGTTCCCAACGTCCAAGGCCCCATCCGGTTTGGTATTCCCGATGCCGACCTTGCCGCCGATATAATACATATTCGCGGTGGCGCCGTTTATTGTCAATACTTCCCCATTGCCAGCACTGTTTATGTCGCCGATCTGGGCCAGATCGTTAGAGGAGGCGGCATTGCCGGAAAGCCTTAACAGAGGATCTCCGCCGTTATAGTTCGCGACTTCCAGCATTCCCGCCGGATTTGAAACCCCGATCCCCACGTTGTTGGAGATCGTTTCTAATGTTACCCTTCCGCCGCCGCTGATCCATCCGCCGCCTTTTGCCGAAGACGATTCCGCGACCCAGGCATTGCTGCCGTTAAGCCGAAAAGTGGTCGCCTCGGAAGAAACATAGCAGAGCATGCCGACAACGCGCCGGGAAGCGGGGATACTGTTCATGGTGGCTTCGTTTGAAACTATTTTATAACCGCCGTTGATCTCGTCCTCGTACGCGGTGGGGAAGGTGTTGGTGCTGTCGCCCACCGTTACCGGCGCGGCGACGATGGTGCCGGTCCGGACGCTGGCGAACGACGCGGTGCAAAGCAATAAACTTACCAGAAATAGCAGGGACAATTTCGATCTATCCATTTACTTGATCCTTTCCTATTTTACTGTCCATTAGAATGGCAGTTCAATGTAATGTATCTGCAATAAATACCAGTCATAACCGGTCCCGTAAGAAGCATCGCCGTTGGCCTGAAAACCGACCTCGGTGTTCGCCGGGACTTTTACGGGAATGGTCAGGGCCCTGTCCACTTCGCGGTAACGGTCCGAGTTAAGGCCGTAGCTGGTATTATCGCAGTAATAGTGATAAGCGTAAATATACGCTTTGTTCACGCCCCCCGAACCGCCGATCTTTAAATTCGCGGTGAAGTAATGGGAAGTGTGATCACTGCCTGAAACATAAGTGATGCCGGTTATATTGGTGATCACGATCCCGTTGGGATTATTGCTGGCGTCAAGTATCTTGTTGTATCCTTTTGACGCGCTACTGATCTCCGCATGCTCCACTTCCTTGGTGGTGTAGGCGGGGTCAAGCTCAATCCACTGCGTACCGTCGCTGTAATTCATGCGTTTGGTGGCGGATGAAAAATATATCTTGCCCGCCGTTTGGTCGGAAGGGGTGGGGGTGGCGGTTATTCTCATGTCGCCGTTGACTTCCAGGGTCGCGATCGGGTTGCTGCTGGCTATGCCGACATTTCCATTCTGCGGTATATAGATGCCGTTGTTGTAGCCGTTATTAGGCGCGATCTTAAGTATGTTCGCGCCGGAATTGTACCAATTGAAGATGTGATGGGCAACGGTCGCATCATCGCTATAGATCCGCAATCCGGCGTCGTCATTCTTGTCTTTGATAAAAACGAAACTTTTTGACCAGGAAGTCCCGCGCACTACCAGACGTGCATCCGAAGCGTCGCTGGTGCCGATGCCGACATTGTTGGTCAAGGTCTCGAGCGTGATCTGATTGCCTCCCTTGATCCAGCCACCCGCAGTGGTTGTCGATTCACTAACCCAATTGCCGTTTTTATTAAGGCGGAATGTGGTCGCTTCCAATGATACATAGCAAAGCATCCCGACCACGCGCCGGGAAGCGGGAATGCTGTTCATCGTGGCTTCATCGGAGACCACTTTATAACCGCCGTTGATCTCGTCCTCGTACGCGGTGGGGAAGGTGTTTGTGCTATCGCCCACCGTTACCGGCGCGGCCACGATGGTGCCGGTCCGGACGCTGGCATGGGTGGTCGCCGCGAAAATAAGCACGCCGGCCAATGTGATCAGGACAAATAACGATCTTTTTTTCATCTTAACATTGCCTCCACGATCAGAACGGATAATTTAAATATTCAAGGAACGGTCCTTGGCCGGACAGACGGTTGGAACCTATTGTCCCTGCCTCCCGGGCTAAATAAATTGTGATCGTGCTGTTCTTGGCCACCCTTAAAGGAAGCGGGAATTGTTTTCTGGCGACTGAATAACCGGTCGATTGGGCCAGATCGAAAAAGCTTGCCTTGGCGACCCCTCCGACCCGAAGCTGAGCATTAACGGGCATATCGCTGACAAGCCCATACACCATACAGCCGAAAGACGTGATCAGGATGTCATTCGTTGAGTTGACATAAGAGAAACTGGTGAATTGATGATAGGTCTTATTGTCGGTTATTGACAGCGTTTCGACCGTCGGGTCGACGGTGATAAGCTTGGTCTCTTGCGTCGTGTACGCGGGATCCAATTCGATCCATTGCGTGCCGTCATGATAGTTGAGCCGGTTGGTGGTTGAATCGAGATATATCTTTCCTTTCGCGCCGGTTGGGGCCGACATGGCGGCCAGCCTCAGGTCCCCGTTAACTTCAAGGGTGGAAATAGGTTTATTGGTATTGATCCCTACCTCTTTTGAAGCGAAATCGCCGAAGATCAGGGGCGGGTTGACGGCTGAATTTGCGATATAAAGTTTGTTGCTCCCGGTTTCGCTGGAACCGGCGTAAGCGCCGATAAAGACATTATGGTCGCCCAGGGTATAGTAACCGGCGGAATAACCTACCGCGGTGTTATAAGAACTGCTAACGTTGGAGGTAAGCGCGACCGTGCCGATAGCCGTATTATTTATTCCCTGTGAATTACCCACAGCGGCATTTGCTCCGACCGCGGTATTGCCGTATCCCTGATTATTGTTTTGCATTGCGCTTGCCCCCAGCGCGGTATTTAAACTGCCGCTGGTATTCAAGTTCAAAGCCGAATCTCCCACGACCGTGTTGTAATCGCCATTGGTGCATGTACCACCGGAGATGAAAGTGTTCCAGAGTTGGTCCGCGATCCGTGCCTTTCCTTTGACCTCGAAAGTCGCCGTGGGATTGGTCGTATCGACACCGACCCTGCCGCCCGATCCGATTCCCATCACTTCCATGGTCGAGCTGTTCAGTACGGATAACCTGCTGGTCCCGTTATTGCTATCGAGTATAACGTTGACATTGGCGGCGAAGGTAGTGGGGGCAAGTAAAAGGACGAAGAGCACGGTAATGGAAAGGAACATTATATTGCTTTTCATGCATTGCTCCTTGATATTAAAACTGCCTTGAATTGTACCACATTATGGCAAAAAATAAAGTATAATCAAAATGTATGATCAGTAATAAGATCGCGATCAATATGATCGATGGGATCGGGCCGGTAAAGCTAAGGAAATTGCTGCAGGAACTGGGGACAGTGGAGGCTGTGGCTGAACGCCTGCAGGCGCCACTCGCCCGTGCCGGCGAGGAGCTCGAAAACGCCGGACGCAAGGGGATATCAGTATTGTCGGAAGATTCCGAACGCTATCCCGAGCTGTTAAAACAGATACACGATCCGCCGATCGTGCTGTATGTCAGGGGCGAATTAATGCCATCGGACATCAATGCGGTCTCTATCGTCGGCACGCGCGTCCCCACGCCGTTCGGCCTGGAAGTAGCGCGCCGCTTTGCCCGGGAACTGGCGTCGCTCGGCGTGACGGTGGTCTCCGGACTGGCGTTCGGGATCGACGCGGCGGCGCATAAGGGGTCGCTCGAGGTCAAAGGGCGCACCATCGCGGTATTGGGGAGTGGGGTAGACAATATCACGCCTGTCGGTAACATTGAGGTGGGAATGGAAATACTCGATGGCGGCGGCGCGATCGTTTCGGAATATCCTTTGGGGACTACACCAGGCGCCTGGTCGTTCCCGCGACGCAACCGGATCATTTCCGGTTTATCGCGCGGCGTGATCGTGATCGAGGGGTCATATAAAAGCGGCGCGATGATCACCGCCAAACTGGCGCTGGAGCAGGGAAGGGAAGTGTTCGCCGTCCCCGGGAACATAGATTCGGAAATGAGCCGCGGGCCGCACTGGCTGATCAAGCAGGGAGCCAGGCTGACCGAGTCGATAGATGACGTGCTCGACGAGCTGGCGACGGTCCTCAATATTAAAAGGGCAGCGGCAAGAACTGAGAGATATGAGGGCAAGGGAATTGAATTGAATGAAGAGGAGAAGAAGGTCTTTTCCGTTATGGACGCCCGGGCCCGATATATAGACGAGATCGTCGAGCGGTCAGGCATGGAGGTGCAGGCCGTGTCAAGCGTTTTATTGACTCTGGAGATAAAAGGCCTGGTAAAACCGCTACCGGGAAAATACTTCGTTGTGCTATAATAATAAGGAAGAAGCGGCAGCGGGCTTGGTTATCTGACGATCCCTCTGGTCGATCATTAGATGCCCCAGTCCTTAATAACGCTTCCCAGACCGGTGCAAGCCGGTTTTTTAACAACTGGAGCGTGTTATGGTCCTCTTTTCTGAAATGTTCGTGTCCGAACTTATCGGCGACCCGGTGGTGGACCGCCTGCAGGAGAACATCGGGCGGGTCAAGGATATCATCGTGGCGCTGGGCGAGACCTTCCCCAAAGTCATTGGGCTTCTCATCCGTACTTCCGGTGAAAAAAGCGAGGAAAAAGTCCTACTAATCTCGGAGATCGACCTGATCGGCAGGCAATTCGTCACTACCCGTTCGACGAAGGACCGGGTAGTGCTGGGAGCGCTGAGAGAAGGGGAAGTGCTCCTTCTCCGCGACGTGATGGACCAGCAGGTTGTCGATCTGGAAGGGGCGCGCGTGATCCGTGTCAACGACCTGAAGCTGGCCAAGGTCGACCAGGACGTACGCCTGATCGCGGTCGACGTCGGGATGAAGGGAATGCTGCGGCGCCTGGGGATGGACGGATTCGCATCCTGGCTTTTCGGATTTTTTAAGAAAACGGTCCCGGAAAAGATGATCGGATGGGACCATGTCCAGAACCTTTCCGGCGGAAAAGTGGCGATCCCGACCAAGACCTTCACCGATCTGCACCCGGCCGACGTGGCGCAGGTGCTTTCGCAGTTGAAAGTCGAGGACAAGACGGCTCTCCTGTACTCTCTCTCCGACAAGACCGCGGCCGAATCGATGCATGAGCTGGAGCCGATGCTGGCGGCGCTGCTGGTCGCCAACCTTGATACGAAAAAAGCGTTGGGGATCATAGAGAAGATGCCGGTAGACGAAGTGGCCGACATCCTGGGCGACCTTTCGCCCGATAAATCCGAAGAGCTGCTGCGGCTGATGAAGGTACGAAAGGCGGCGGCGATACGCGAACTGCTAAAGCACAAGGACGAGACCGCGGGCGGCCTGATGACCACCGAATTCATCGCCCTGCCGCAGAACCTGACGGTGGAGCAGACGATCCAGCGGCTGCGCGAGACTGCTCCCGACGCCGAGACCATCTATTATCTATATATAGTGGATGGCGAGAACCATCTGCTGGGGGCGCTTTCGCTCCGCAGCCTGATCGTTTCCCCTCCCGAAAAGCCGATCGTCGACATCATGATCCGCGACATCATCACCGTCTCGCCGGAGATGAACCAGCGCGAGGTCGCATCGGTCATTTCAAAATATAATTTCCTGGCGGTGCCGGTGGTTGACAAGGAAAAGAAGATCCTCGGCATCGTCACCGTCGACGACGTGATCGATTTCATCCTCCCTCCGTTCTCCCGCCGCAAGAGGCAAATGTTAGGGTGAGGGATGCTTAAATTCTTTACCGGGAAAGGTTGGAGTTATTGGAAGATACGACTGCTGGTCTTCCTGTCGGTGGTCGGACCGGGGATCATCACCGGCACGGCGGACAACGATGCGGGCGGGGTGGCGACCTATTCGGTGGCGGGGGCCCACTTCGGTTACCAGATGCTCTGGATCCTCATCCTGATCACCATCATGCTCTATGTGACTCAGGAAATGGGGATGAGGCTGGGAGTGGTGACGGGGCGGGGCCTGGCCGACCTCATCCGGGAAAGATTCGGGCTCCGGTTCGCGGTGCTGCTTATCGGCCTGGTCTTCCTGGCAAATTTCTCCAACATTTTGGCCGATGTTGCCGGCGTCGCTTCAGTGGCCGACATTTACCATATTCCAAGGTTGATATTCGTCCCTATCTTTTCGCTCATCGTCTGGTTCGTCATCCTGAGGGGGAGCTTCAACTTTGTCCAGAATATTTTTCTCACTTCATGCATCGTGTTCTTTTGCTATATCATTAATGGATTTATTGCCCGGCCGGACATTCCGGCAATGGTCCATGGCAGTCTGGTCCCGACCCTGTCGTTGAACCGCGATTTCATGTTCACCGCCACCGCGCTGATCGGTACCACTTTGACCGTCTGGGGGCAGTTCTTCGTCCAGTCATATTTCGTGGACAAGGGGATAGATAAAAAACATATTAAAAGTGCCCGGCTCGACGTCCTCTTTGGCGCCTTCTGGACCGATTTTGTCGCCTACTTTATCATCATCTCTTGCGCGGCGACGCTTTTCGTCAAGGGAGCGCGCATTGAAAGCGCGCTCGACGCGGCGATGGCGCTCGGCCCGCTGCTGGGCGATTTCGCGAAACATCTTTTCGCCTGGGGACTGCTTAACGCCTCGTTGCTCGGGATCTGCGTCATCACCATGGGAACGGCCTATGCCATTACGGAGGTTTTGGGGACGGAGAGAAAGGTCAATGCTACGTTCAAGGAAGCGCCGCTATTCTATTCTATATTCGGCTTCTGTGTTTTTGTCTGCACACTGTTGGTGTTGATCCCGAATTTCCCGATGATCTTCGTCCTGACGGCTTCACAAGCGCTCAATACCATGATCCTGCCGGTTATATTCTTCGTTATGTTAAAGTTGATAAATGACCGCCAGCTGATGGGCTCCAATGTCAACAGCCGGGCTTCCAACTGGATCTCCTGGATCACGATCGCCAGCTTCACCCTGATCTCGTTCGCGATGCTGTATTTGACGTTCTTCTGAGTTCAATCCTCGATAAGTTTGCGGTAGATGTATCCCGATAGCACCATCACAATTGCGGCGGTGGGTATGGCCAGGAACAGTCCGAGTATCCCGCCGACCGTTCCCCCGACCATCAGCGAAAAGATCGCCACTACCGGATGGACCTTCACGAACTTCGACACCACATTGGGGATGACGAAATAATCTTCCAGCTGCCTCAGCCCGAAGTAGACCGCGATCACGATCAGCGCCAGCGCGGCGTTGGATATGCCGAACGGCGTCCCCACCTGGAACAGGGCCACCAGCGCGGCGATGACGGTCGCGCTGATCGGCCCGGCGATGGGGATCACTTCCAGTACGCCGGTGGCCAGGCTTAAGATCAGCGCGTATTTTACCCTGAGGATGGAAAGCGCCAGGAAACTGATGACGCTCATCACGAAGATCAGCACCACCTGGGCGCGGATATAAGCGCCCAGCGTAAGGTTGATGTTCTGCAGCAGATCGACTATCTCCTGCCGGTAGGGGAAGGGGATGATCCGCTTCAATAATATGATGTATTTCTCTGCGTCAAGGATCAGGTAGAAAGTGATGACGAAATAGACCAGCAGGTAGATCAGCTTTTCCACGGCGGAAAAGAAGATCGGGAACACCTGCAACGGGAACTGGACCTTGACCCAGTTTGAAAAGAGCGCGACCTGGTCCTTGAGGCTGATGTCGAGTCCGAGCACGGAAATGTTTCCCTGCGAGGCGATCCTTCCTAAAAACGTCGTCGGATCGTCGAGCGATCCGCTCACCAGGTCGGAAACCTCGTTCGAGATCAGCGGCACCAGCGACCGGACCGCCCAGAACGTCAGTCCGATCAGCAATATGTAAAGGATAAGGATCCAGAGGACCTTGCTGGTCTTGGTCTTTTCGCTGAAGAACGTGATGATCGGGTTGAACAGGTACGCGGTGACCGCCGCCCAGACGAAGACTGGAAGGATGCGCGAAAAACGGAGCAGGAACAGGACGACGATCGCGGCGACCACCCAGAGAGTTATGACCTTGGCGCGGAACGAGAACTTGAACGTGCTGGCGTTCCGGGCGGTCCTGGCCGGGGACAGGAAATCAAAGAATTCCATGAGATAAAACTAGCACATTTTTAGCGGGAAGTAAATATAAAAAAAGTTGGGAAGCCTTCGCTTCCCAACTTTTGTTCGAACGGAAAGAACTGACTACTTGTTGGTCTTGAGGAGCTTGTGGCTCTTTACAACCTTCCAGATCCTCTTAGTCATTTCAGTTACCGGAATGGGCTTTGCGCCGAATATCTTTTCAAGTGTTTCGGTGCGGCCCTTGAAATTAACGGTCATTTTCTTCAAACCACCACGTGCCATTTAATTTCACCTTCCTTTCGCAATTGCGATTTATGCCTAATTATAGTATAATCCCTCGATAATGCAAGGGGAATTTACAATATATGTTTAAGAAAATACTGATAGCGAACCGGGGAGAGATCGCGGTCCGGGTGATCCGCGCGGCACACGAGCTGGGGATCCGCACCGTCGCCATTTATTCCGACGCCGATAAAGATTCGCTGCACGTTAAACTTTCCGACGAGTCGTACTGCATCGGTCCCGCGGTCCCTTCCCAGAGCTATCTCAACATCCCGACCATCATTTCGGTGGCGGAGATCTCCGGCGCGGAGGCGATCCATCCGGGATACGGCTTCCTGGCTGAGAACTCAAAGTTCACTGAGATCTGCGCCGAGCACCGGATAAAGTTCATCGGTCCCACCAAACACGCCATCGAGAAGATGGGGGACAAGTCCACCGCAAAGGAAACGGTTAAGAAGGCGGGGGTGCCGGTGGTGCCGGGTTCTGACGGCAACGTCAAGGACGAAAAGGAAGCTGTGCACATTGCCGCCAAGATCGGCTACCCGGTCATCATCAAGGCGACCGCCGGCGGCGGTGGGAAGGGAATGCGGCTGGCACGGACGGAAAAAGAACTGCCCGAACTTTTCAAGACCGCGCGCACCGAGGCGCAGGCGGCGTTCGGCAACGCGGAGGTCTATATCGAGAAATACATAGAAGAGCCGCGCCATATCGAGGTGCAGATCCTGGCCGACGAGCACGGCAACGTCATCCACCTCGGGGAGCGTGACTGTTCAATTCAGCGCCGCCATCAGAAGCTGGTGGAGGAATCCCTTTCCCCGGTGGTGGATCAACGGTTGAGGAACAAGCTGGGGGAGTCGGCGGTGAGGGCGGCCAAATCGGTTAACTACCACAACGCCGGGACGATCGAGTTCATCTTCGACAAGAACGGGCATTTCTATTTCATGGAAATGAACACCCGCGTGCAGGTGGAGCATCCGGTGACGGAAATGGTGACCAGCATGGACATCATCAAGGAACAGTTAAAGATCGCAGCGGGGGAGCCGCTCAGCGTGCGCCAGAAAGACATCCAGTTCCGCGGCCACGCCATCGAATGCCGCATCAACGCCGAGAACCCGGACCGCAACTTCATGCCGTCGCCCGGCGAGATAACCATCTACCATCCGCCCGGCGGGCCGGGGGTGCGGATCGACAGCCACGCCTACCAGGGATACCATGTCCAGCCGCATTACGATTCGCTGGTGGCCAAGATCATCTGCTGGGGCAACGACCGGGCGGAGGCGATCGACCGGATGAAGCGGGCGCTCAACGAGTTCGTGATAGACGGGATCCACACCACCATTCCGTTCCACCTCCGCGTGCTGGATAACGCGGCCTTCAGGGCGGGGGACATTTCGACCAATTTTATAGAAAAGCATTTTACGCAGCCAAAGGCGGTTTGAATGGGTAAACGCTCGACCTCACGCCGGGTCTCAATGCAGGCGCTCTATCAGGCGGAATGCGCGGGGATCGATATAAAAAAGTCCCTGGAGAACATTTTCGAACAGGAAGAGTTCATCGACGAGACCAGGGAATTCTCCTCCCGGTTGGCGCAAGGGGCCTGGAAAAATCTTGACAAGATTGATAAAATAATCGAGAAGTATTCGCGGGAATGGAAGCTGGAGCGGATGGGGCGGGTGGACCGCAACATCCTGAGGCTGGCGATCCACGAGCTGATGGAGGCCGAAGTCCCGGCCCAGGTAGTGATCGACGAAGCGGTGGAGATCGCGAAAAAGTATTCGACCACCGAAGCGTCCAAGTTCATCAACGGCATCCTGGGCGCGTTCGAAAAGGATATTAAAAAGGAGAAG
>DATJPS010000094.1:0-12108 GCA_035506255.1 Candidatus Omnitrophota bacterium
CCCGCCGCTCATTTCCGACGGCCGCCTCCCCGCCAGCTCGGCGATCCCCACCTGCTCTAAAAGAGCCATCACCTTTTTCCTACGGATCCCCGGCCCGTCCTGCTTGAGGAGCAGGAGAGGGAATTCCACGTTCTCGTACGCAGAAAGGACCGGGATCAGGTTAAAGCTCTGGAAAATAAATCCGATGTGCTGGTTGCGGACATCGGCCAGCTGGTCCGGCTTGAGAGTGATAATGTCATGGTCCTCGATAAAAAGCTTCCCGCCGCTGGGCTTATCCAGACAGCCGAAGAGGTTGAGCATGGTCGTTTTGCCGGAACCCGAAGGCCCGGCGATCGCCGTGAACTCCCCTCTTTCCACCGCCAGCGAGATCCCCCTCAGCGCCGGGACCGACATCCTCCCCACCCTGTAATCTTTGGTCACGTTGTCCATTTTTACTACTGTCATGACGATCTCCTTTATTGGTTCCTCAGCGCTTCGGTCGGTTCCATCGCGGCCGCCCGCAGCGCGGGGAATATCGCCGCCGCCACCGACATCAGCACGCCCAGCACGAACCCGACCAGCACCGTTTCCCATTTGAACAGGCCGTGGTAAATGTTCGGGAGCGGGACCTCCACGTTCCCCATCTTTTCGAAAAGGCCGGAATAGTCCAGCCCCACGACGCTGATGTAATACGCCAGCAGGGTCCCGGCCGCCGCTCCGATGAAGCTGGAGATCGTCCCCAGAATAGCGGATTCCATAACTACCAGGCGGCGGATCGCGCCTTCCCGCATCCCCAGCGCCTTCATCATCCCGATCTCCCTGGTTCGCTCCATCACCGCCATGAACATGGTGTTGAGAATGGTGAAGCTGGCCAGGATCAGGACGAATGCGTAAAGCGTTTCGTACATCCCCTTGGCGATGGTGTTCATGAAATAAAGGAACCCGTTGTCTTCCCACGGGCTGGCGGTCAGGCCGGGCGGGAGCGTAGCTTTGATCTGCGACGCGGCCTTCATCGCGTCATCCGGATCGTTCAGCAGCACATATATTTCCGTGACGCGCCCGTCCATATCGAGCAGGTATTGCGCCTGGTCGAGCGGCAGGAAGAATACCCGCCGGTCGATCGACGCCACGTTCATATTGAAGATACCGGCGACCCTAAGATTCATTCCCGACAGCGAACCCTGCGCGGTCTGTGTGATCACGGTCAGCGTATCGCCGGTCTTAAGCCCCAGCTCCCGCGCCAGGCCGATGCCGACATTCGTCTCACGCGTACCGGAAGTGATAAAGCTGCCGCTGACGATCTTTTTTGAAAGTCCGAGCGCGGCGTCCTCGCGCGCCGGGTCAATCCCCACCCCGATGATCGGCTTGTTCTTACCCTTGACGTCCATCAGGACGCCGAACTTGATCCGTCCGGACGCCAGCTTGACGCCTTTTTCCTTCGCGATCGAATCGACGAGCGGACGATAGCCGGAGATCGACGCGGTGAGCGGCATCATCGTTTCGCGCCGGAGATAATCGGAATTGAGCACCCGGACATGGCCGGCCGAAATGGTGACGTAGCTGTTGAACATGTCGTTAAGTATCCCCAGGACGAACGTCCAGAAAAAGATCACGATCATCACCGCGAACGCGATCGACAGCCCGGTCAGGAACGACCGCCTTTTGTTCCTTAATACGTTCCTTAATGCCAGTTTAAACATGGCTCATTTCCTCAGCGCCTCGCTCGGTTCCATTCTCGACGCTACGATCGCCGGATAAATGCTGGTCAACGCCGATACCAAAAGACCGAACGCGAACGCGACCGGGAACATGATCTGGTGCCATTCCCCGGTAAAGCGTCCGGTTGTCCGGTAACCGATGTTGCCCATTTCCCGGGCGAAGAACGAATAATCCAGCCCGACCGGGATGCTCCAGAACCCGATCAGCGCCGCGCCTATCAGACAGCCGAAGACGCTTCCCAGCAGGCCGATCATCGTCCCCTCCAGCACGAACATTTTCACGATGTCCCGCCGCCGCATCCCCATCGCCCCCATCGTACCGATCTCCCTTACCCGCTCGAAGGCGGCCATCAGGATGGTGTTGGTGATGCTGATGAGCGAGATCAGGACGATGCAGAGGAACATAGTGAGCATGACCTTATACTTAGCCTGCGAGATCGCGATCACGTCCTCCGAAAGGTCGCGCCAGGTCAGCACTTCCATCCCCGGGACCGCTTTGGAAAGCTTTTGCTTAAAAGCGTCGACGTCGTTGATGTTCTTCAGCTTGATGTCGATCTCGGTGACGGAATCCGAAAGGTCGAGCGAGCTCTGCCCCACGCTCAGCGGGATCACGACCGAGAACCAGTCGATCTGTGGGTCGTCGGTATTGAGGATGCCTTTGATCCTCATGTCCAGCGCCTGGTAAGTCTCGTACTTGGTCCTCGCTACTACGGTCAGGGTGTCGCCTACGTCGACGCCAAAGTCCCGGGCCAGCTTTTCGCCGATCAGCATCGCTTCTTCGGTGCCCGCCAGGAAGCTCCCCTTCTCCACCGCCTGTTTTAATTGAAATACCGACTGGTCATCGTCGGGGTTGACCGCGATGCCGACGGCCGGGACCTCGTCCATCCGGTCGGAGAGCATGATCCGGAAATTCACGCGCGAAGTGACGCCCGTCACATCTGGATCGTTCCTGATCTTACCCGCCACCGCCTCCGGCGAAGCAATCAATTTATCGAGTGGGAGATTGTCTTTATCCTTTTGATATCCGCGGGAATAGATCTTAATGTGTCCGGTCTCGTAGTTGATGATCTTGGAGAACGACTGCGCGTCGATCCCCTGCAGGATGGAATCCATGGTCAGCATCAGCGCCAGCCCCACCGCGATGGCGATAAAGGTGAAGAACGTTCGCCGGAAATTGCGGAAAATATTCCTGAACGCCAGCTTTAAAAGCATGATCGTCCATATTCTATGCCTTACGGATTATCTAAACAAGCGGATATTGCGCGCGGTCATTTTATCGAATAAAGTACGGGGCGGGGATGATAACGAGACAGGTCCTCCACTTTAACGCCGGTAGCTTCGGCCGCCCGCGCCAAAGAGGTATCGGTCCTTACCACCAGCCGGACGAATTCCCTGACCATCTTCGGATTGCCGGGGAAAATTATCCGGCTCAACGATGTGAACTTGCCCGATGCAAGCAGCTGCCGTCCCAATCCCGCAAAGGTGCAGCAGCCGTCGTGCCGGATGGATCGCATCGGGTCAAAGAACGACAACCCGTTGACCGATTCCAGCAAACAGGTGCGACCGGTCAAGCAATGGCTCGCTAGTCGCAGGCCCGGGATCCCGGTCAAAAAATTGTATTTCCCGATGGATGCTATCATTTTATGACCCTCCGGTCCTCGATCTCCCCGTCGTTGAAATTGAAGTTCATCATCATTGCCTGTCCCACATCGTCGGGGAGCACCCGAACCGACAAGCTTTCAAGGAACGAGCGGATCTCCCGTACCCAGCGGTTCTGGCGATCGATCAATCCTTCGCAGGGACGCACTCCCATGATCCGCGCTTCCACCCTGGACAGGCGATTGGTGTCGACCACTCCCATCTTCATCAGCGCGATCGAAAGGTATCCCCGGTAAACGCTTTCATCCATGTTATGGAAGTGCATCGCGGCCCCTACTTTCCGCTCGCGATCGTATAGGGTGATGGCGGCGCAGGAGGTGACGCCCAGCTGGACTTTGACCGGGGCTTCGGTCACTAACAGCTGGCTGTTGCGTATCGATTCCACCTTTGCGGTAATGGAGGAAATATCATAGGCGGTCCACTTGGTCGCCGAATCGTTGAAGTAATGAATGCTGACCGGATCGGTGGCGGAACGGCACAGCGGGAGCGGCATCATCCCCTGGACGTTGAAATTGCCGGTTAGATTGGCTTTTACCAGCTGGGGAAGCGATGGCGCGTTCGTCCCTGAGGGGGGCGTTACGCGACAAAAAAGGAGCGCTTTTACATTCATCTTTTAACCGCCATTTATTGAAAATTTCGGGCGTGAATTCCTACAGGAATATATCTTATAAAATGGGGGATAATTTCATGCTTTTTGGGAAAAGGAAAGGGACCGCTTAAGCGGCCTGGATCGCGTCTTCCGCTTCCTGTTTTTCCGGGTCGGTAAAGCGGTAGATGCGGCGTTTCAACTGCTCATACGCCTGATTGCGGCGGAAGGAATGCTGTATCAGGTAGATCGGCTGGAGGGCTTCGGTGGCCTGGTACGTCTTGGAGGCATATTTGCTCATGGACAAAGCGTACCATTTCTGGTATTCCTCCCAGAACAGAGCGACCAGTTGAGCGGCGCCCTTTTCTCCGCCGCCAAAGACGTCGTTAAGCTGATAGATGGCGCCGTTGATCGGTTTTTCTTCCCCGTCGATCATTTCCCCCAGGCTGGGAGAGAACAGCAGATTCATTTCCGCCTCCTGGATTATCTTGGCATGATGATGATAGATGATATCCCCTACCGGTAGTCCATTTATATTGGTCGGGTAATAGACCGCATAACAGATCGCGCTGCTGGGCGTGACCTCGATGCTGTGCAGGTCGCGCAAACCGTATCCCAGGTTGTCCGGCCGCGCCGCCCCTCCACCCGGTTGCCCCATGCGGTAATTACCATGCTTGGATGATTCCACGGCTATAACTTTCCATCCCGTAAAGTCCATGTTTTTGGGTAACGGAACTTTTTCTTCTTCGTCGGCGAAAATGTCCATGGAATAGGTCTTTTCCCCTTCTTCCTGCATCTTCATCACGATCCGGACCGTCTGACCGGTCTTTGGCTCTTCCACCGTCAGCGTGATCTTGCCCAGCATGTGCATAGCGCTGTGACCGCCGCCATTCCCTCCGGTCCCGTGCAGCATCCCCAGCTGGGATGCGATCTCTTTGGTGATCTCGCGCGCGATCATTTCGCTCTTTTCCGGATTGAGATCTTTAACTTCACGAAGGTACGCCATTCTCCCTTCCTGAGTCGTAAGGTCGTGGGTATTGATCCGGGGAAGTTCCACCTCCCCGAAAGGAGCGAACATGGCATGCACCACCCGGTCCATGTATATCTTCAATATTTTATTGTCGATATGCTTCAGCGGGGACGACTTGTACGCTTTCGCCTTTTCCCGGGCCTGGTGCATTTCCGCTTTGGATACCAACCCGTGCTCCGTCAACCCTTTCTCGATCGTGCGGTAGCCGTTGGTCACCAGCTGGCGGAAAGCGTTGCCGATGCGGAACGAATCGGCCAGGTAAGTGTAGACGCCCGGTTTGTGAAGCTTCATAAAGGTCCTTCCCACCAGCCAGCGGATGATGGTGGACACTTTTTTACCGCTCTGGATGTTTGTTATGAACCGTTCGCTCGCCCACTTAATGATCTTGGAGTTGGACCAGCGGTTGACGAACCGTCCCACTTTAAGCAGTTTGTCCTTATCAGCAAAGACCTTAGAGCTGGTAAAATAATTCCAACCCGACATATTGTCCCAGACCTGTTCGCCCTTTTTATCCAGCACCGGCATCCCTTTGCGATCCCTTAACGGGACCGGGAACTCCTTGAGCAAAGTGATCGAAAGAGGCATGACGATCCCGCCCCGCTCCCTCCCCAGGCCAAAAGCGAGCCTTAGCATCTCATACGCTCCGGTGGCGTTCTCCATTAGATCTTCGTAATTATTTCCGCCGACGATCACGTGGTCGAAGAATTGAGCCCGCGGATTGATATCGAAAGGGAGATGGTTGGAGAATGCCACGAACTGGGTGGATGGGGTCGCCAGTCCTTCGGCTGCCGCCGAACCGGGGCGGGCGAGCCCGTAGGTCTCGTTCTGATATGCGTCCTCCGCCGCGCGGGAAAATCCGGTCCCCTTGGCGCAGAGCGCCTGGAAAGGTCCAAGGTTCTCAACATAAGCCCGGTCCCAGCCGGGAGGAGAAAACACTCCTTCCGGACCGGTCAGGTTGGCGCCATTCGGACCGCCCAAGCTGACCAGCGAATTACCTCCGGCTACGATCTCCTGTATCTGTTGCATAGCCGGAAGGCTGGTGATGGAAGCGGAAAGAAAATGCTGAAAGATAAAATCATTCTCGAACGGAAGCGCCATCTTGACGCCTTCGACGCTGTGAAGCCCGCTTAAAAGAGGAAGGTTGTTGATCTGGGGCAAGTTTAACGATGCAGCAGGCCTATCAAGCGGTCTCATCATAACAGGCGTTGCCGGGCGGCTCTCGATGGCCTTCATTTCAGACATTCCCGGTGACATATTGATCTATAACTATTATCGGGCCGGAAAGCCAAAAACTTGCATGCGGAAGCTGCATAATATTGGCTACATGAGGCTATATTTTGACTATATTTTAGATCAGGAGCCCAATAACGTGTTCAGCACCATCCGGAATACGGTCGGCTTGATGCTTATATCCCCGCTAAAAGGATAATCCAGGGCGATTATAGTGAACAGGGTCAGGGCGATCATGACCGCCAGCATGGAGGTCATGATGATCTGGGGGACGAAATTTTCGGTCCCGAACATCACGGTATACCCTACCGTTATCAGCCCTCCCAGAATGAGGATAAAATATAATATCGGGCTCAACCCCGAGGTCGCGTCAAGCAGGCGCTGGCGGCGGGCTTCGCATGCCTCATTCAGTTTCCGCACCGATTCGGAAAAGAATACTTTCTGGGTCTCGTTCACGGGCCGGTAACTAGAAAAAAGGTCCCATATTCTCTGCTGGTCCTGCTGCACGACCTCGCTCCTCAATCCCCGGGGCATGATCTGCCATTCATGGTCAACGATATCGGACGCGTACTGCTTAAGCTCCAGCTTCAGCCGGGAGTGGAAATCGGACGAAAGCGGCATTGAATCGCGATACAGGTCGGCGAGATAGTTCGCTTCTTTCGCCGCGTTCTGGCTGGCGGAATCGAAGCCCTGCCAGGTGACCACCACCAAAAAAGCGAGCAGGACGGCATAGATCACGCCGAGCGTGGCAAAGATGAACCCGGCAACGTCGTTATGGAGCTTGAGTTTGTGGAACGGGAAGAAAGAGCGGACGATACAGAGCCCGGCAATAGAAAACCCGACATAGATGGCGATGATCAGTATCGCAAGCGCCGGGGTCGAAAGATAATAGAGCAAGGTTTGGATGAATGACATTATTTCCCCCTTAGGTTCCGATATTCTACTGCTTATGCGCTCGCCAGGCAAGGAGTGACAGCTCCTTCGCCCGGTGCTAATATTCATTTATGAGCGATGTCCATTTTTTGGAAGTAAAAGGGAAAGAACGGATCGGCCAGGTGGCGGAGCTGGCAGCGCGGATCTGGCGGAACCACTATACCCCGATCATCGGCGAGGCGCAGGTGGAATACATGCTGGATAAGTTCCAATCAGCAGAGGCGATCGGCAAGCAGATCGACGATGGCTATGATTACCGACTGATCGTCGATGCGGAGGGGAAAGATGTCGGTTACTTCGGCGTGGTGCCGAGGAAGAACGAGCTGTTCCTGAGCAAACTATACATCCTTTGCGGGAACCGGGGTAAAGGTTACGGGAGACGGGCGGTGGAAGAGGTTTCCAAATTGGCCAAAAAGCTAAAACTGCCGAAGATAACGCTGACGGTGAACAAGAACAACGCCGATTCGATCAAAGCGTACGAAAAGTTCGGGTTCAAGATCAAAGACTCTGTCGTCAACGACATCGGCAGCGGTTTCGTAATGGACGATTATGTGATGGAGAAAACGATTTAACCAGTCGGGGTTCTACTCTTCTTCTTTTTCGCCCCGTACGCGGGCGCGCTCGTGCTCGGTGAGCAGTTTCTTGCGCAGGCGGATATTATGAGGAGTGACTTCCACCAGCTCGTCTTCGGCAATGAACTCCAGCGCCTGCTCCAGTGTCAGATTGATCGGCGGAGTGAGCCGGATCGCTTCGTCGGCGCTCGCCGCCCGAATATTGGTCTGCTTCTTCTCCTTGCACGGGTTAACCGTCATGTCCTGCCGCTTGGTGCAGTCGCCGATGATCATCCCCTCGTACACCTCAACGCCCGGCCCGATGAACAGGCTCCCCCGCTCCTGCAGATTGTGCAGGGCGTAGGAAGCGGTCTTGCCGAACTCGCCGGATATCATCACCGCGTTCTGCCGCTTTATGATGTCGCCCTTGTACCGCTCGTACCGGGCAAACGCGTGGTGCAGCATCCCCTCC
Organism: Candidatus Omnitrophota bacterium; assembly: GCA_035506255.1. GTDB lineage: Bacteria > Margulisbacteria > WOR-1 > XYC2-FULL-46-14 > WPAF01 > CAIYXV01. The sequence continues at coordinate 8,159 of DATJPS010000094.1, forward strand.
CCCCGCGTGTCCATGATGAACTCCGCCCGGTAGCCGAGCAGGCCGCGCGTGGGGATCATGTAGGTCATGGTGGTGACGCCGTTCTTGGCGTTCATATCGGTCATCTCGCCTTTGCGTTTGCCCAGCTTTTCGATCACCGTGCCGGTGTACTCCTCCGGGACGGTGATGATAGCCTGCTCGATCGGCTCCATGTTCTCGCCATGAATGGTCTTGAATATCACCTTGGGCTGGGAAACGCCCACTTCATATCCCTGCCGCCGCATATTCTCGAGGAGAATGGAAAGATGGAGCTCTCCGCGGCCGGAAACTTTATAACCTTCGGTCCCCGCAAGCTCTTCCATCTTCATCCCCACATTGGTCTGGAGCTCTCGCTCCAGCCGCTCCCGGATGTGACGGGTAGTAACGTACTTACCGTCCCTCCCCGCAAACGGCGAATTGTTGACCAGAAATTCCATCGATAGGGTCGGCTCGTCGATCTGCAGCAGAGGGAGCGCCTCCGGCTTTTCCGCCGAGGCGATCGTTTCGCCGATGGTGATATCGGGAATGCCCGCCACCGACACCAGGTCGCCGCTGTCGGCTGACGCCACTTCCAGCTGTTTCAATCCCTCGAAGATGCAAAGTTTGGATATCTTGGCCGGGACGATGGAACCGTCGCGGCGGCAGAGGACGACGCTGGCGTTCTTGTCCAGCCGCCCCCGGTTGACCCGGCCGATGGCGATGCGCCCGACGTAATCGTCGTAGCTCAGGTTGGTGACATGCATCTGCAGCGGCTGGTCCGAGGTATCGGGATAAGGTTTTACGTGTTTGAGTATTGTCTCGAACAGCGGCGTGAGGTCGGTCCCTTTCTGCTCCGCGTCCAGCATCGCCACCCCTTCGCGGGCAATGGCGTAAACCACCGGGAAGTCTAGCTGTTCGTCGGTGGCCTCCAGCTTGACGAACAGGTCGAACACCATGTCGATCACTTTGTGCGGGCGGGCACCCTTTTTATCGATCTTGTTGATCACCACGATCGGCTTTAATCCGAGCTTGAGCGACTTTGAAAGAACGAACTTGGTCTGGGGCATCGGCCCTTCTTTGGCATCGACGAGCAGCAGAACGCTGTCCACCATGCGGAGGGCGCGCTCGACCTCGGAACCGAAGTCGGCATGGCCGGGAGTATCGACGATGTTGATCTTGTGGTCGCGGTAATGGATGGAACAGTTCTTGGAAAGGATGGTGATCCCCCGCTCCCGCTCCAGGTCGTTACTGTCCATCACCAGCTCCGGGACCTCTTCCCGCTCGCCAAAAGCGCCGCCCTGCCGGAGAAGATGATCGGTAAGGGTCGTCTTCCCGTGGTCGACGTGCGCGATGATCGCTATGTTGATTATTTTGGGCATCGTTCTTATTATACCTTAGATCGCTCGTTTCTCTAAATCGTGGGAGCGGTCAGGCTCATCATCCTGACCGGGTGCTTCGCGAAAAACCCTTTGAGGAGGAACGGCCTGGCCATCAATCCGCCGCTGAATACGCATACGCTCTCCACCCGGTCGCGGGTGGTAAGATCAAAGTAGATCGTGATCTGATCGCCGGGATCCTGCCAGTAAAAATTGTAAGCCCGGAAGGACGAATTCACGAGCACTTCCTCGAGATCGTCCCGGCCGGAGAGGCTGTCCATTATCTTGTCCATTGCCGGATGGCTTAACAATACCCTATACCTGTCGGGCCCAATGCCCAGGTCTTCGGCCCTGATAAACCGGTAGCCGGTGAACTGGAACACCCGTTCCTGCGGTGCCGGGCGGCCCTTGCCGGTCTGCACCGGTTCCCCCACGGTGAAAGTGTACTCATGCACCGGCGGAAGACCAAAAAGGAAACGCTCGATCACATCGGAAATGGGGTAATCTTCCATTCTGTCTGACCGTGCGGGCAATTTATTAACATTCAAAGGCATGTTCGCAGCCGCCAGGATATCGTTAATCGCGACATTGGTCACCGTCACCTGCTCTCTCCGCATGATATCAGCAAGCGCGCAGTCGTCGAACCGGGCGGTACCGTTGACCCGGTTGAACGAAAGTCCCATTAAGCCGCGTACCGCATCAAATAATTCACCCCGCCGCTGGTGCAGTATAGAACATGCGGCGTGCTCGGTAAGTTTTCCGCCGGCAAGATCGGTAATGCGGACCGGTATCGGAACGTTTTGGGTGATACTGATGCCCATATATCCTGCTTTCGGAAGTATAGAGAAGGAATTTCAGCCGGTAAGGAACCTACGAAGCGTGGTAGTCCTGGAGCGCTTTCACGGAGAATCCTTTTTTCTTTACCGCTTCAAGCCCGGTAACGGTGGCGCGCGCGCCGGAGAGCGTGGTGATAATGGGTATGGAATGCATGATGGCGCCGGAGCGTATCTTGGTCTCGTCCACTTTGGTCTTTTTTCCGCCCGGTGTATTGATGATAAGTTTGATCTCGCCGTTCTTCACCATGTCGAACACATCGGGCTTCCCTTCCCCCACTTTTGCCACCACTTCCACGTCAACGTCGTTGTTCTTCAGCACCTCGGCCGTTCCCTCCGTGGCGCAGAGCTGGTAGCCGAGCGAGGCGAGCCGTTTGGTCACACCTACGATCTCGCGCTTGTCGTAATCGTTGACGGATACGAAAATCTTGCCGGAGAGCGGGATCTTCTGCCCCGCTGCGATCTCGGCCTTCATGTACGCCACCCCCATGTCCTTGTCCACTCCCATCACCTCGCCGGTCGATTTCATTTCCGGCCCCAGCACCGGGTCGACGCCGGGAAAACGGTTGAACGGGAATACCGCTTCCTTGACCGAGAAGTAATCGGGGATCACCTCTTTTTCGATACCCAGATCTTTGAGCGTGCGGCCCAGCATTACCTTGGTGGCGATCTTGGCCCACTGCACACCGGTTGCCTTGCTGACGAACGGTACGGTGCGCGAAGCGCGCGGGTTGACCTCGAGCATGAACAGCACGCTGTTCTTCACCGCGAACTGGATGTTCATCAGGCCTTTCACTTTAAGTTCTTCCGCCAGGGCGCGGGTAGCGCGACGGATCTCTTCGAGCATAGACTTGGAAAGCGAAAAGGTCGGCAGGACGCAGGCCGAATCGCCCGAATGGATCCCCGCCTCCTCTATGTGCTCCATGATGCCGCAGATCACGGTCTGCTTTCCGTCGGATATCGCGTCAACATCCACCTCCACCGCGTCCTCCAGGAACTTGTCCACCAGTATCGGGCGTTCGGGAGAGGCGATCACCGCCTTGTTCATGTAATCCTCAAGGTCAGCTTCGTCATAGACTATCACCATTGCGCGGCCTCCCAGCACAAACGACGGGCGCACCACTACCGGATAGCCGACCCGTTTGGCGATCTTTTTAGCCTCAAGGAACGAGGTGGCGGTGCCGTTGGGCGGCTGGGTAAGTTTCAACTTCTTCAGAAGTTTGGCGAACAGTTTGCGGTCTTCCGCCAGGTCGATGGAATCGACGGAAGTGCCGAGGATGGGGACGCCCGCCTCTTCCAGCGGTCTTGCCAGGTTGAGCGGCGTCTGCCCACCGAACTGCACGATCACGCCCTTCGGCTTTTCCGCTTCCACGATATGTAGGACGTCTTCCCGCGTCAGCGGTTCAAAATAGAGGCGGTCGGAGGTATCAAAATCGGTGGAAACGGTCTCGGGGTTGGAATTGACCATGATCGACTCATAGCCTTCTTCCTTTATGGCAAAGCTGGCGTGGCAGCAGCAATAGTCGAACTCTATCCCCTGTCCGATCCGGTTGGGCCCGCCGCCCAGCACGATCACTTTTTCTTTCTTCTTCGTCATAGCGTTACCCAATTTTATCTCAATTTTTGTCAAATTGGAAGCGGGCACATCCGTCCGAAACTATCAACGGATAATCTATCAACGGATATTAAAACGGATAATCGGATGATCTATCATCGGATATTTGAACGGATCAACGGATATCCG
>DATJPS010000095.1:0-5597 GCA_035506255.1 Candidatus Omnitrophota bacterium
CGACAATGTTTTTTTCATGCGGATACCTCCGTTGGAAGCGGGTAAATTATAGCACATAAAAATCGCCCCTTGACAAATTTCCGCACGGGTATACAATTGTATACCCGTAATAAAGGAGGAACAAAAATGACGCTCAATCAAAAACAACAGGAGATATTCAACTACGTCAGGAGCTACGTGGAATCGAAAGGGTTCCCCCCTTCCATCCGCGAGGTCTGCCGGGCGGTCGGGTTCGCTTCCCCACGCGCCGGACAAAAGTACCTGCAGGCGCTGGAGGAGAAAGGGTACATCCAAAGAGAGAACAAACCGCGGGGGATCAAGCTGCTTGCCGGAGCCACCACTAGGGGAACGCTCCTTCCCTTTCACGGTTTTATCGCCGCCGGCGCTCCCATTGAAGTAGTGGAGCAAAGGGAAGAGATGGAGGTCCCCTCCGCGCTGGTGGGAAGGAAGCCGTGCTACATCTTGCAGGTAAAAGGTAACAGCATGATCGAGGACCATATCATGAACGGCGACTTCATCGTGGTGGAAAAGAAGGAGACGGCGGACGACGGCGAGGTGGTGGTGGCGCTGATCAACAACGAGGCGGCCACGCTCAAACGATTTTACCGGGAGAAGACCCGCATCCGGCTGGAACCGGCCAACTCGTCGATGAAGCCGATCTATGTCCGCGACGTGGCGATCCAGGGGACGGTGAGAGGACTGTTCAGAAGGTTCTGATGGAGATCAAGGAACTCGATACTATCATTAAAGTGGGCGCCGTCTTCCGTGGCGGTTCGGACATCAGGCCGTCATGGTTCATCTGGGAAGGACGTAAGTACTTCATCAAAGAAGTTAACTACGTCTGGCTGGACCGGATGGGGAGGGAAAAGATCCATTGCTTTTCCGTTACCGACGGCGCCAGCAATTACGAGATCTCGTTCAACGCGGAGCGCGCGGTCTGGAAGCTCAACAAGATCTGCGGCAGTTAGGAGGCGGCCATGATCAAGATCGGCACGTCCGGATTTTCGTTCCCCGACTGGAAAGGGACGGTCTATCCCAAAAAGACCAAGCCGTCGGAGATGCTCCCTTACTACGAGCACGAGCTCGGGTTCAATGTCTGCGAGCTCAATTACACCTACTATCGCCTGCCCGACGCCTATACCATGGAAAAGATGGCGCTGAAGGTGAGCGACGGCTTCGAGTTCACCGTCAAGGCGTTCCGCGAGATGACGCACGAGATCTGGGAGGACGAGAAGCGGGAAAAGTTCAAAGACAACCGCAAGGTGTTCCGTGATTTCGCAAAAGGCGTCGCCCCGCTGGCGCAGAACGGCAAGCTGGGCGCGGTGCTGTTGCAGTTCCCCACCTTTTTCAAAAGGACCCGGCAGAACATCGAGTATCTTGAAAGGACAAAAGAATTGCTTACCCCCCTCCCCCTGGTGATCGAGTTCCGCAACCGGGAGTGGCTCAACGACGAAGTGCGCGATCTTTTGAAGGAGGAAGAGCTAGGCCTCTGCGTGGTGGACGAGCCGCAGCTCCCCCGCCTCCTCCCCTACGAACCGGACGCGACTTCGGATATCGGCTATTTCCGCTTCCACGGCCGCAACCCGCAATGGTACAGCGCCGGAGCGCATGAGCGCTACAACTATTTGTACACCCAGACCGAACTGGAAGGTTTTTTGCCGGGAATAAAGAAAGTGGCGAAGAAGACGAAGAAGACCTATCTGTTCTTCAACAACTGCTTCATGGGCCAGTCGGCCAAGAACGCGGCGCAGATCCGCGAGATGCTCGGGATCAAGTTCCACAAGAGAACGCCGAAGCTGTTTTAACTCACCCCCTATCCCCCTCTCTTAATAAGAGAGGGGGAATAAAAGGGGGTGAGTTTTATACTTATGAGATCAATATTACACGTCGACATGAACGCCTATTTCGCCTCCGTCGAACAGGCGAGCAATCCCCTGCTCCGGGGGAAGCCGGTCGCGGTGGGGGGCGGATCGGGAGGAAAACGGTCGATCGTGGCCGCCTGCTCCTACGAAGCGAAAGCGAAAGGCGTGAAGAACGCAATGCCCGCCTGGGAAGCGCTCAAGATCTGCCCCGACCTCGTCATCGTGGCGGGGAATATGGACAAGTATATCTACACCTCCGCCAGGATCATGGAGATATTGAAAGAATACACGCCGCTGGTGGAAGTGTTCTCCATCGACGAGGGGTTTATGGACGTGACCGGAACGGAGGAGCGGTTCGGCGGGGCGGTCGCCATCGCCAGAGAAATCAAGCGCCGGATCAGGGAAAAGTTCCACCTCACCTGTTCCATCGGGATATCGTACAACAAACTGATGGCCAAGCTGGCGGGAGAGCTAAAAAAACCGGATGGGCTGACGATGATACGGCCGGAGGACGTGCCGGGAAAAATAAAGGATATCCCCGTTTCCGAGCTGTGCGGCGTGGGCAGGAAGATGGAAAAGTACCTTTCGCTGATCGGAATCCGCACTTTCGGCGATCTCAACCGCTATTCGAGAGAAAAACTGGTGAAGCGGTTCGGCGCGGTCTACGGCGAGCAGCTTTATCTTATGGGACAGGGTCGCGACGATTCGGAAGTTATGCCAGGGCATGTGGAGGAAGAGGCAAAGTCGATGGGCCACTCCTACACCCTGCCGAAGCTCACCTCCGACCGGGACGAGGTGAAAGGGTACCTGCTGCGCTTGGCGGAACAGGTGGGAAGGAGGCTGCGGCGGGAGAACTACCGCGGCAACGTGGTCCACGTTTCGGTCGGGTTCAAGGACTACAAGTTCTGGAACAGGCAGAAAAAGGTACCCGACCTGATCGACGACGGGTACGAGATCTTCAAGATCGCAGAAAAGATGATCGATGAGCACGTGCCGCCCTCGCCCATCCGCTTCGTCGGCGTTTCCCTCTCCAATCTGGCGCGCAACGCCGACCAGCTGAGCCTGATCGAGCAAAAAGAAGCGGCCAAAAAGATCCTCCGCTCGGTCGACCTGATCAACGACCGCTACGGCGAGTTCACGGTGGAGCGCGCCGCCATCATGAACACGGTGCTGCAGAAAAAGTCGGGCTTCGTTTCTTCAAGGACCCGCGATTACCAGTGCTGAAATCTTTCCCCCGCCCCGGCCGATAACGATGCATGATGATCCCATGCGACAGCGGAATAAAGGTCCGCACCGGTCCGGCGACGGGGATAAAAGACCCTTTCTCCCTGATGAGGCTGATCAGCTTTGGCCGCCTCTCGCCGGGCGAGAGGTTTCACCGGCTCGTTTCCATTATCGGGACTGGCCAGTGCAAAGAACTCTTGCTATCATGCGACCGGAACGGATTGTTGTTCCGGGGGATGACCCGGCAGCAGATCGTCTGCATCGCCCAAAAGTTCTTTGAAAGCCGTTCCGCCGACCGGCAGCTGATGGTCGGTTCGGAGCACATATCCGCTAAAGCGGCCAGATGCTACACAGAGGCTCTCTTGGGAATGGACGATGCCGGGTTCGATCGTAAATCGCCGAGGGAAGAACGGCTCGCTCAGCTGGCGCCCAACATTAGATGGTATCAATTGACCGACGCCCAAAAGGATCATCGCATTTTCGCGGACATGGGACAGGGAACGATCGCGACCGGACTGGGCTTCCCCTCTTCTCCGCTCTGCCGTCAGGCGGAGAACAACCTGGACATTGAGATCAATCGGGACCGGGTCGCGGTGGTGAACCGGTTCTTTCTGGCAAAAAAGGAGGAGAAGGTCGCCCTGCTCTGCCTGCGCTCGTTCGTCGCGCCCGACGGAGAGTTCTTTATCGGCGGCAACTTTTACGAACCGCTGGAGCGCGAGCCTTTCGTACGAACGGTGTTCGGGCCCGATGCTCCGCGGGAAATACGGATCGAAGGCTTGGTCCTGCGCCCCAACCGGCATTTTAATAATGTAAAAGGCGGCCGGTTCGACGAGATCGCCGCCAGGTTCTTCCCCGATAATTAACCGCATTAATCCCTATTGACATCCGGTCAACGTTAGTATACATTTGTATACCCATGAGGAGCACGGAAGAAAAACTGACGATCCTGGGCAACGCCGCCAAGTACGATATTTGCGCGTCGACCGCGGCGCCGAACAAGCGCCCCGACGATCAGAACTACATCGGCAGCAACGCCCCCGCCGGGATCTGCCACAGCTACACCCCGGACGGCCGCTGTGTTTCGTTGCTCAAAGTATTGATGACCAATTCGTGCAAGAACGACTGCAAGTACTGCGTCAACCGCGCCAGCCACGATTTCGAGCGGACCGGGTTCGAGCCGGAGGAACTGGCAAACTTGTTCATGGAACTGTACCGGAGGAATTATCTTGAAGGGATATTCCTTACCTCGGGGGTCCAGCGGAGCACCGCCCACACGATGGAACGTATGATCGAGACGCTGGAGATACTCCGCTTCAAATACAACTACCGCGGCTACGCGCACCTGAAGGCGCTCCCCCACGCCCCCGCCGACCTGATCGAACGCGGCGCCCAGCTGGCCGACCGCATGTCGGTGAACCTGGAAAGCCCCAATCCCGACCGGCTCAAGCAGATCGCGGAAGAAAAGAACTTCATGCTCGACCTGGTCCAGCCGATCAATACCATCCAGAAGCAGATACAGAAGGGATTGCTCAAGGCGGGACAAACGACGCAGTTCGTGGTCGGCGCGGCGAAAGAAACGGACGCCGAGTTACTGCGGACCACTTCCTGGCTTTACAAGAAAAAAAGCATGAAGCGCGTCTACTTCAGCGCCTTTATCCCGGCGGGCGACACGCCGATGAACGAAGCCAGGCCGGTGCCGCTGGTGCGCGAGCACCGTCTCTACCAGGCCGACTGGCTGATGCGGTTCTACCAGTTCAGCGTCGACGATATGGTGCTTCAGCAGGACCAGAACCTTTCGCTCGACATCGACCCCAAGATGGCGCACGCGCTCAAGCACGCGGATCGTTTCCCGCTGGAGATCAACTCCGCCCCGTTCCCCCTTCTTTTGCGGATCCCGGGCGTGGGGCCGACCGCGGCAAGGCGGATCTACCGCGCGCGGAAAGAGAACCGGCTGACCGATCTCAACGAACTGAAGAACATGGGAGTGGTCGTCAAGCGGGCCAAGCCGTTCATATTGATAAACGGGAAGAAACAGGGCGACATCCGGAACATCATGACGGTAAAGCAGCTCGAACTTTTCCGCACCAATACCTGCCTGCCGGCGTATGCCGACATGCCGCAATTGCTGACATGACGCAAACGGAATTGTTCCATTTATCCGATCAAAAGCCGGAGATCGACCGGAAAGTTAAAGAGCTCGATGGCGATCCCGAGGGACTCGAATTTTTCCGCCATCAGGTTTTTTATGCCCTGCTCCACCGCGATCCGGGCAAATACCGGGTGATCGACCGGGCGATCGAACAGGCAAAAGAAAAAGGGATATCGTACGTCCTCTGCAAAGTTTCTAACGAAGCGCGGAAGTTCCATAGCCTGGCGCGGCAGGTATCGGCGGAGCGGTACCGCGCCACCGCCTTCATGCGCCTCCAGCCGATCGACCGGTACGGAGTACTGATGGGGGAATTCGAGCTGAAGCACAACACCGCCGAGCTGATCATGCTCCACTTCATGAAG
>DATJPS010000096.1:0-10223 GCA_035506255.1 Candidatus Omnitrophota bacterium
AGCAGTCCCTGCACGCAGCCGTCCTCGCCGAACCTTCCGTGCAGGGCGATGAATACCGCTTCGATCTTGTTCTTTTTCAGTTTACCCAGCAGGTCGCCGTCCAGGTCCATCTGGTGGAGGTGCTTGAAACCCTGGCGAGACAGCGCGGCCATCACGTTCTTGCCGGAGCGGAGCGATACTTCCCGTTCGCTCGAGCGCCCGCCCATCAGGACGGCGATGTTCATTTTTTTGATATCTTTTTTCATCTATTTTTCGTATGTGGCGGCCGAGGTGGGCGATTCCCACACCGTTACCTTGCTCACGGGCAATTTGGCCGCCACCCTTTCGTAGATCGTCCGGGCGATGTTCTCGGAGGTCGGGTTCTGCGACTTGAAGACCGTCAGTTCGTTCAGGTTGCGGTGGTCGAATTCCCTGATCGCGTCGGCCAGGACCGCTTTGATCTTCTTGAAATCGATGAGGAACCCTTCTTTTTCCAGCTTGTCCCCGGTCAAGAAGAGCTGGACCCGAAAAGTATGGCCGTGCAGGTTCTCGCAGGGGCCCTGGTAGCCCAGCAGCTGATGCGCGGCATCAAAATTATCCTCGACCATCAACTCGTACATGTTTATATTATACTACAGTTTTACCTGCTTAACGCCCGCCACCGGCCGGCCCATCAGCCGGCTGGCAATGTCGGAGAACTGGACCGGCGACCCGGTCACGAAATATTCGTATTTGGCGGGCGACGGCTTCGATTTGATCAGCCCGCGCTTGTTCAGGACCGCTTTCGCGTCGCGCACCACCTCGGATGCCGGATCGATCAGGGTAATGTTCCCGTCCGCCAGTTCCGCAATCACCCTTTTCAAGTGCGGGTAATGGGTGCAGCCGAGGATGATCGTGTCGACCCCCTCCTTCAGCAGCGGCTTGAGATATTCCTTCGCCACCTTCCGGGTCTCGTCCGCCTCGATGAACCCGCCCTCAATGAGCGGGACGAACAGCGGACAGGCGATCTGGTGCACTTCCGCCTCTTTTTTCATCTCGTGTATCGCCTTCGGGAAGGCGCCCGAATTGACCGTCCCCATCGTCGCCATTACGCCGATCTTTCCGCTGCGCGTCGCCGCCAGCGCGGCGCGGGCGCCGGGCTCGATCATCGCCACCATAGGTATGTGATATTTGTCCTTTTCTTTTGGATACGCGATCGAGGACGAGGTGCCGCAAGCGATGATCACCAGCTTCGCCTCCCGGCCGATGAAGAACGACATGATCTCCTGATTGATCTTTATGATCTCTTCTTCCGGCCGTCCGCCGTAGGGGACGCGCGCGGTGTCGGCCAGGTAGATCACATCCTCGTTAGGCAATTGGCGGACGAACTCCGACATCACCGTCAGCCCCCCCACTCCCGAATCGAAGATCCCGACCGGTGAATTTACGGTCGCTTTCCCTTTGTCCGGTGAGGCCTCGTGCTTGATCGTCACCGCCTCGATCCCCACCTTTCTGATCGGCAGCATTTCACCGTCCATGGAAAAAATCCTCTATCCCCAGCGCGATGTCGCGGGCGACCTCTGTCTGGAAGCTTTTTGATTTTATCAGAAGCCCGTCCTGAAAATGGGTCATGTAGACGGGCTCGACGATGATCGCCGGCATCCGGGCGTGGTGGATGGTAAAGAGCATCGTCTGCATCACCCCGCGGTCGTCGCGGCGGATCCCGCGCAGCAGGCGGCGGTGGACCGCTTCCGCCAGCCCCAGGCTCTGCGCCGTGTAATAATGCGTCTCCGTTCCGCTGATCTTCGGGTTGTCGATCGCGTTGAAGTGCACGCCGATATAAGCGTCAGCGTCCATCCGGTTGGTAAAATCGGCGATCTCCTGCAGCGTGTTCTTTACGTCGGTGGTGCGGGTCATGTAAACGCGCGCCCCTAATTCCCTAAGCTGGTCGCGCAGGAAAAAGGAGGTCTTGAGCGTGACCGTTTTCTCCTGCACCCCGCCCAGCCCCGTCGCCCCGGGATCGGTCCCTCCGTGCCCCGGATCGACCACGATGATCTTCCCTTTGAGCGGATATTTCCGGCCGGGCTTGACCGCGGCGAGTTTCTTTTCCGGTTTCGGCTTCTGCTTATGCGTCACCGCTTCGAGAGTCGCCTTGTGCGTAAGCGCTTTAGCGACCACGGTTTTTAGTTTTGACAATTTGACCTCGGCGGTTGCCGGCCGCGTCTCCGTCATTTTCGCTTCTTTGGTGGCCGCCGGATCGGCCCGGGCGGGGAACGAGGCCCTTCCCTGCTCGTTGTTCGATATCTCCACTACGACCTTTCCCTCGCCGATCATCGAAGCGATCTCGTAATGGATGTCGCGTTTAAGGTCGAACACCACCCGCCCGATGAGCGGATCGGACGAGAACTGCCCGGTCCGGACCGACGCCACGCGCGGGCTTCCGTTCACTTCCAGCTTGAGCGGCTTTTCGACTTCCGCCCCCTTGAAATCGATGACCAGTCTTTCGTCCATCATCCTCGATTTCGGGACGATATAGGCGCTGGTGCCGATGATGTACCGGTCGTACAGTTTGTGTTTTTCAAAATCGACGCCGGTGATCTTTAGCTGGTCGGCGACCGCTCCGACCGCAAGCGCAGCGACAAATAACGCGGCCAGAAATATCCTTTTATCCGTTTTACGGTCCGCCGGCCGCTTCATCTGCGCTCCCGCAGCAGCTTGAGCAGGGTCTCCCTTTCGTTAAGCGCAGGATCGTCAAGCACTTTTTCCAGCAACGCGTTGAGCGCTTCCCCGACCTTCGGGCCGGGAGGGATGGATAGGGCCTTCATGACGTCAGTGCCGTCGATCTTGAGGTCTTTCACGTGCAGCGCGTGCTCATCTTCGATGATCTTCCCGATCCGGCCTTTAAGTTCACCGATGTATTCGTCGCCGATATCGCGCCCCATCGCCCGGGTATCGGCCCTTCTCAGCGCGAATAGGTCTTCCAAATTCTCCGGCCCTACCCTCCGCATGAACCGCCGCACCGCCGAATCGGACCAGGCCGGTTTATAATCGAACATGTGATTGCGGATCAAGTTGGAGACCTTGCTTATGATCTCGTTGCTGAACTTGAGCCGTTTGAGTATTCCCTCCGACAGTTCCGCGCCGGTCTGGTCGTGGTTGTAGAAAGTGTACTCCACCTTGCAGGCGGGTTTTGAAATATCATGAAGCAGCGCCGCCAGCCTCGCCACGAGGTTATCGGCGGGCGCGGCATCGCAGGAAAAAAGGCTGTGCCAGTAGACGTCATACTTATGATATTCCGGCGGCTGTTCGATCCCGTGGCAGCTCACCAGTTCGGGAAGGAACAGGTCGAGCAGGCCGGATCTTCTCATCAGCTCGAACCCGATGCTCGGCTTTTCCGCTTTCAGCATCTTCACCAGCTCGTCGTGTACCCGTTCCAGCGCCACTTTTTTGGAAATGTCGAGCGTTACTGATATCGCCGAAAAAGTTCCCGGTTCGATATCAAAGTTGAGCACCGCCGCGAACCGGCAGGCGCGGAGCGAACGGAGCCCGTCCTCGCCGAACCGTTTGAGCGGGTCGCCAACCGCGCGGATCAGCTTTGCCTTTAGATCGGCGGTCCCGGAATATTTATCGACGAACTCGCCCGAGACCGGGTCGTACGCCATGGCGTTGACCGTGAAATCACGGCGGGAAAGATCCTCAGCCAGGTCCCTGGAATAAGTCACCGAATTCGGATGTCGGCCATCGGTATAGCGTTCGTCTCTTCGGAAAGTGGTGACCTCGTACGGGGAATCATCGATGAGAACGGTGACCGTGCCGAAATCGATACCGGTGGGGATCACTTTTTTAAATGACTTCCCGACCTGTTCCGGGGTCGCGTCGGTGGTCAGGTCCCATTCCGAAGGTGACTTTCCCAGCAACAGGTCCCTCACGCATCCGCCGACCAGGTAGCACTTAAAGCCGCCGCCTTTAAGCGTTCTGATTATATTGAGCGCGCCGGCGGGGAATTCGATGCCTTCAAACATTTTTTTATTATAACACCGCAATATGATAAAATAAACGTAATGAAGACCGCCAGATACGCTGTTTTTGCCGCCTGCCTCGTGCTCATCCTCCTGTTCATGGCGGGGATAACGCATGAGGTGTTCTTCCTCCAGGCCTCCTCAAGAGAAAAGAGGACATCGGACCGTGGTATCTACGTCACTTACTGGGTGGCCAAGACCCCGCGCCGGTTCGAGGAGCTTAAGGCGCAGGCCAAAGCGGCCGGGATCGATACGCTGGTGATCGACGCCAAGGAGATATTGAGCGATCCCATCCTCAAACTGGTCAGGGAGAAAAAACTTACAGCTGACGCCGAGCTCCAGCCGAACCTTTGGTTGAAGAACCTGGCGGACGAGCTCCACAACGAAGGGTTCATCCTCACCGCGCGGCTGGTCACCTTCAAGGACGATCATCTGGTGCTGGCGCGCAACGACCTGGGGGTGCAGGCGGGAGGCGGATTGTACAGAGACCGCAAGGGGGGCAAGTGGGCCGATCCTTATTCGGACGAGGTCCGGCTGTACAATGAACTGATCGCCGAGACCGCCGCGATGTCGGGGGTCGACGAAGTGCAATTCGATTACATCCGCTTCCCCGCGGAAGGCGAAGCGAAGAACGCCACCTACCCTCATCTGAAGAAAGACGTTTCCAAGGTCGATATCATCTGCTCGTTCCTAAACGCGGTGCGCGAGCGGGTCGGGAAATATAAGGTATCGGTCGCGGTCGACATCTTTGGCGTCACCGCCTGGCAGAGCAAGAACGATATCGCCAGTTTGGGGCAAGATCTACAGAAGATGGCCAAGTACATCGACGTCCTCTCCCCCATGCTCTATCCGTCGCATTTCCATGACGGGTATGACGGCTATTCGAATCCGGGGGCTTATCCGTATCATTTCATCAACGCCGGGGTATTGAAAACGAAAGCGATGATCTCGAACGAGGCGGTCGCGGTCGTCCCCTGGATCCAGGGGTTCAATATGAGGTCGCCCAACTACGGTCCGGGATATATAACCGACCAGATCAAAGCCGCCCACGATGCGGGGACCGACAAATACCTCATTTGGAACGCGCGGAACGTTTACGACGTGCCGTTCGCCGGGATGAGAAAATAGCCGCTCACTCTCTCATCATCTGATCGAGCGTCACAAAACGATAGCCTTCCCGCTTGAGGATGCGGATTATTATCGGGAGCGCCTTTATGGTCTGCTCGATCCCGTCGTGCATCAAAATGATGCCGCCGGGGGAAACGTTCTCCAGCACCCGGTCTTCGATCGCGACCTTCCCCGGGCTGTCCCAGTCCCCCGCATTATCGGTCCAGAGCGCCATCGTGTACTTCAGCGATTCGCCGATCATGGCGACCTCGTCGTTGTAATCCCCGCCGGGCGGGCGGAACATCGTCGGCCGTTTACCGGTGATCGACTGCAGTACGTCGCTGCACGCCTCGATCTCGACCGCCGCGTCCTCGCTCGGTATCTTGGTGAGGTTCACGTGGTCGTAGGTGTGGTTCGCTATCTCATGCCCGGCGGCCGCTTCCGCCCTCACCAGCGCGGGATATTTTTCCGCCAGTTCCCCCACGATAAAAAAGGTGGCCTTGACCTCGCTGGAGGCCAGGATCGAAATGATCTGAGGTGTGTATTGCGGATGCGGTCCGTCGTCGAACGTGAGCGCGATCTCCCTGCGGAACGGGTCGCCGCGCATAAGGATATGATATTTGAGCCCGCGTTTTAAAGCGGCCTGATGCTGGGCCAGCAGCTCGAGCGTGCTCTTGTCGACTTCCTTCTTGGCATTGAGCCAGAATTTATCCAGCTGATATCTGACCGGTACTTTATATTTCAGCTTGAACAGGCCATGTTGGCTCGAAAGTTGATGGCAGCCGGTTAACGAGATAATGGCCAGCGATAACGCTCCGGCCAGAAGCAATGCCCTGAGGCTCGGACCCCTCGCGGCCGAACGATCCCGCATCACTGGCATCTGATCGCTATTCTCAGACGCGCTTTTTGCTCTGCGCTTCTTTGTAGATATCGACGATCCGGTCCCCGATCACGTCCCAGTTGTACTTCTGTTCCACCAGCTCGCGGCCGCGCTTCCCCATCGCCAGCGCCCGGGCCGGATCGCCCAGCAACGAATTGACCGCGTCCGCGATGGCGTCGGGGTTCTGCTTGGGGACCAGCAGGCCGGACTTGCCTGGCTCCATTACCGCGTTCGGGCCGGGAATGTCGGAGGCGACCACCGCGGTGTAGTTGGCCATCGCTTCCAGCTGGACGATGCCGAACGCTTCCAGCCGGTTGATCGACGGAAAGATGTAGGCAAGGGACGTGTAATACAACTCCACTAGTTTGTCAAAAGTGGCGGTCCCGAGGAAGGTGATCGATTCTCCGATGTTCGCTTCGGTGACCAGGTCGAGGATGTGCGCTTTCTCCTCGCCGTCGCCGCAGATCACCAGCTTGGTCTTGGGGAACTTGGCCAGGATCTTGGGCATCGCTTTTACCAGGTAATCGCACCCCTTGTTCCCCGCCAGCCGGCCCAGGAACAATATCTGATTGGGGTCCTTCTTTTCCAGCGTGAGGTTAAGTTTTTTCTGGATCTCGTCGATCTTGTCGTGGAAAATGCCGATCGGCACCACGTGATGCGGGAAGTGCTTCATCACCGGCGAGGTGGAGGCGTAGGTCTCGGTGGTAGTGATGATGGCGTCGGCCTTTGGGAGGAACATCCGGGCGTACATGTTGGAGCTTCCCTCGAACGGCGGGACCGCCCAGCCCGGTACGGGAACGCCGAAGTATTTTTCGGAGATGGTCACGTCGCAATGGTATGTGACCACCAGCGGCTGCTTGATCTTCCCCGCCACCGCGCGCAAAAAGCTGAACGCCGGGACGTGGCAGTGGACGATGTCGTAGCCTTCTAGCATCTTGAGGTTGAACTGGAGCGAGACCGGCAGGTAGCTGAACATGTCGTAAGCGTCGAGCCGGATCACTTTGATCCCTTCCGGTAGGGTTTCTTCCCGCGGCGCATTCTTCGCCTTGGGAAGATTGTTGGTGATCACCGTGACTTCATGGCCTTTTTTGATCAGAACGGCGGAAACGTCCCTCACGTACTTTTCGGTACCACCGGTGTGGGGAAAGAAATACGGGGACAGCATCACGATCTTCATTTTGTTTCCTCCTTCTGTCGGTCCTTGAGCCCGGAATAAGCAGAGAGGAGCCGGTATCGGTCAAAGCCGATCGCAAACGATGGTAACATATACGGCCAGCTGGTGCAACCGATACACACCTGCTCCCTCCCCTGACTGCCTCCCCGGTTGTGAACACAGGGGATCGCCCGCTTCGCGTCGGGGAAGAAGGTGACGGTGGTCTCGCGGGCGCGGCAGCGGGGCCAGCCGATAAAGTTCCCCCGATTCTTCATGAACTCCAGCACCGCCAGGTCCAGCCTCACGTTCTTACGTTGGAAATAGTATTTCATGTAATCGATCGATTCCTTTTCAAAACCGGTGAGGCCGCAATAATCATAGACCGGGTTTAGCCGCACGTTCACTTTCAACCGGTCAGCGATCTCCATCATCTCGGGGAGGAAGCGTACGCTGTCGCGGGTTATATTGTAAAGGATTTCCGGTCTCTCCCCGGTCTCCCGCGCGTAGTTGATGCTCTTGATCACGGCGGAAAAGCTTTCGGTCCCGCGGCTCCGGTCATGCTCGTCCATCACCGGGTAATCGAGTGAAAAGAGGGTCCGGTCGGCCAGCCCCTTGATGCTCGGGGCCGTGTCCATGTACTTGATACCGTTCGTATGCAGGACGATCTTGTAACCTTCCGCCTTCGCCGCCGCCAGAAAATCTGGCAGTCCCTCGTAAAGCAGCGGTTCCCCGCCGGTAACGAATAGCTCATCCGAGCCGTTCTTTCTTGCGTTCTTAAGATTGGGGAGATGCTTCTCCGCTGGAACATCCCCGATCGCCTGGAGCTCTTTGTCGTTCCACACGTGGTCGAACTCGGGCCAGTCGTTGCACTGGAAGGTCACATAATATATGCAGGTCCTGGGAGGCATGGCCTATTATACCTCAAAATCCGCCATACGATTATGCGCGACCTGCCTGCCCGAACGATCAACGGATAAATACAACATATCAACGGATTACCGGACATGCCTTTATCCGTTTATCCGTTTTATATCCGTTGATAGGATCCGTTGATAGGACCCAACTGAAATCCCCGTCCGAAATTGACGATATATATGTAGAGAGGACTCAAGCCCTCTTATTTGGTTCAATTAAGCCGGAGCGCCTGTTCTCCGGCTTTTTTGTTGGCATCCCATTCTTCTCCCTCACCCAACCTATCAACGGACATTCCAACGGATCAACGGATATCCGAACATGCCTTTATCCGTTTATCCGTTTGATTATCCGATGATAGGATCCGTTTATCCGCTTTCTTATCCGTTGATAGAATCCGATGATAGTCATACCGTCTTGAATTTGGGCAGGAATATACCAGCCACCCCCGTCGCCACCACCACCCACCCCAGCACCGCGATCGCGGCCAGGATCCCCCAGAAGTCGGCGATCATCCCGAAGATCACCACCGGGAACGTGAACGCGGAGTTGATCAGCATGTTCTGCACCCCGAACACCCTTCCCCTCACCTGGCGCGGTATCTGCGACTGCAATATGGTCTGGATGGATGATGTCATGTAGATGTTGAAGATGCCGAGCACTATTATCAGGAATAGCGCCATATTGAGCCCCGCCGTATTGGACAACCAGATCAGGACCAGTCCGGACATGAGAAAACTGATCACGACGATGGTGCCGAGCTTAACGTAATGCCGCAGCCGCTCCAGCGTCGCCATCCCGATCACCATCCCCACCCCCACCGCGATGATCAAATAGCCGAAGTTCCGCTCCCCGATCATCAGTATCTTGCCGGCGTAGGAAATTGCCAGCAGTGAAATGGTGGCGATGGCGGAAGTGGCGATAAAAAGCTTGAAGAGCGCTACCCTCACCACCTGGTTGCGCCGGATGAACTCGAACCCGACCCCCAGGTCGCCGATCGGATGCGCGTTCTTGTTGATCACGGTCGCTTCGCGGAACTTGAGCGGGACCAGCAGGATCGCCGCGCCGGAAACGATGTAGAGCACCGCCGCCGCCACGAAAGTACCCTTTTCCTCCAGCAGGCCGACCAGTGGCGCGCCCAGGCCGAATCCGACCACCGACGACGCCATCCAGGTGATCATGAAAAGCGAATTGGCGATTATCAGGTTGTGTTTTTCCACGATCTCCGGTATCGCCGAAGTTTCTGCGGGAGCAAAGAACTGTGCGGCAGTATAAATGAGCAGGCTGATCAGGAATATCAGGACCACCGATTTTGAGATCAGCGGGATGATGAGCAGGATCAGCAATCCGCGGAGCAGGTCGGATATCACCATTATCCATTTGCGGTCGAACCGGTCGGCCATTACCCCCGCCCACGGCGCCACCAGCACCGACGGGATGCCGAAAGCGAGCAGCGGGAGGGAAACGCCGGTATTGGAATGGGTCAGCTGGTAAACGATGATCATCAGGACGTAGACAAAGACCCGGTCGGCCAGCTGCGAGGTGAGCTGCGCCAGCCAGAGGAAAAGGAAGCCGAAGTTTGAAAGGACCGAAATAAAGCCGGGGACCTTCGGCCGGTTCAGTTTTTCCATGTTCTCACGTCCACTCCCAAATGTTCGCCGATCAAAATATCGGGATGCATCTCCTTGCGGAAGATGCCCTCCACTCTCAGGAAATTGACCTCAAAGAATTTTTCGAGCTTCGAAAGCTCCTCCCCTTCTTTCAGGCGGTTGAGCGAATGGGCGAGCAGGCGGAAAAGATCGGGGTTCCGCTGCCCTTCCACCGTCGCCGCGTCGATCACGCGCAGGAAATAGAACCCGGCCCGCATCCCCTTTTCGCTTTCGCGCAGCTTCTGGAACGATTCGATCGTTTCGCACTGGCTTAAGATATCGAGGCTGCGTCCTTTGGCGATCAAAAGCTCCAGCAGGGAGAAGGTCTCCACCCGGCCGCCGAAACGCGAGGTGGGACGCTTGGCCCCCTTCGCGATCACCCGGATCTTGCCGTAATCACTGGTGAAAATAGTGACCAGTTTACCGGTCTCGTCGAACGGCCGGCTACCCATCACTATCCCTTTGGTCTTGTATAAAGCCATATTTTAAAAGTAGTCCCTTTGCCTTTCCGGCTCGCGACCTCGATCCCACCCCGGTGTTCCTTT
>DATJPS010000097.1:0-6124 GCA_035506255.1 Candidatus Omnitrophota bacterium
CCCGTACCGTTCCGTATAACTGTTAGTGATGTCGCTGTCGAGGTCGTACTTCACGATGCTGAAATTAGCCTTGCCGTCGAGGACGTCGAAGAACAGGTAGGGACGGAGAATGTCCGGCACGTAAACAAAACCGCGGGAATCGATGGCGGTCTTGAGCGGGCCTTCCGGCGGGATGCCGTTGACGTGGCTTTCGGACATGATCGATCCGTCATTGGCCTTGTTGATGTGCAAACTGCCTAAAGAATCGAGGACGTAGAACGCGACCCGCACGCCGGCCGGTTTCAAGGCGAGCGCGGTGCTGTTCACCATATCCTGCAATATATCGTCATGCGAAGTTCTCACCCGGGCGCACGCGCTGAAGCTGGCGGCCACCCGCAAGGCATGGGAGGTGGAAGTGTATTTGAAACCGGTCCGCTGGATGTCCATTACATTAACATATCGACCAAAACACAAACAATTTCACTTTTGGGCCGATTTATGATATATTTTCAATGTATGCCGAAGGACCTGATATCGATACACGACCTGTCACCCGCCGAGATACTGGACATCTTCAAGCTCGCCGCCGATCTCAAAGATAAACAGAAAAAGCAGATCAAGCACGAATACCTTTGGGCCAAGTCGCTGGCGATGATATTCGAAAAGCAGAGCACGCGGACCCGGGTCTCGTTCGAGATCGGGATGTGGCAACTCGGGGGGCTAGCGATCAACCTGGACCAGGAGGCGGTGGGGTTGGGGACACGCGAATCGATCGGCGACGTGGCGCGGACCATCTCCCGCTACGCTGACGCCATCCTGCTCCGCACCTTTGAGCACGACAAAGTGATCGAACTGGCAAAGTACGCCAGCATACCGGTGATCAACGGGCTTTCCGACCGCTCACATCCCTGCCAGGCGTTGACCGACTTCTTCACCGTGATCGAAAACAAAGGGAACGACCTCAAACATATCAAGTTCACATACATCGGCGACGGGAACAACGTTTGCAACAGCCTGATCATGACGGCGGCAAAGCTGGGGGTCAACATGACCGTGGCCACCCCGCCGAAGTACGAGCCGGACGCGGAGATCGTGAAGAACGCTTTCGCGGACGCGGAGCGGAACGGGGTGGAGATCGACATCATGAACGATCCGGTGGCGGCGGCCAAAGGGGCCGACGTCATCTACACCGATGTCTGGGCGTCGATGGGGCAGGAAAAAGAAAAGGTGATCAGGCGAAAGGTCTTTGGGAAATTCCAAATAAATTCGGAGCTGGTAAAGTGGGCGAAGCCCGATTACATCTTTATGCACTGCCTGCCGGCGCACCGCGGGGATGAAGTTACCGACGAAGTGATCGATTCGAAGAATTCGGTGGTGTTCGACCAGGCGGAGAACCGCCTGCATGTCCAAAAAGCGATACTGGTCAAATTGTTGGGCGGCGAAGCCCAACGCTCATAGATCGTCCCGTTCTTAAAGAAAAGGTGAACAAATAATGAAAAAAATAAAAAAGGTAGTGCTGGCGTATTCCGGCGGGCTCGACACTTCGGTCATGATCAAATGGCTGAAGGACAATTACGGCTGCGAAGTGGTGGCGTACGCGGCGGACGTGGGACAGGAGAGCGAACTTAAAGGATTGAAAGAAAAGGCGCTCCGGACCGGCGCTTCCAAGATCTACATTGAGGACCTCCGGGACGAGTTCGCGAAAGACTTCATCTTCCCGATGGTACGTTCCGGCGCGGTCTACGAAGGGCAGTACCTGCTCGGGACCTCCATCGCCCGACCGCTGATCGCCAAGCGGCAGGTGGAGATCGCGAAAAAGGAGAAAGCGGACGCGGTAGCGCACGGGGCCACCGGCAAGGGGAACGATCAGGTCCGGTTCGAGCTGACCTTCAAGGCGCTGGCGCCGCACATCAAGATCATCGCGCCGTGGCGGGAGTGGGAGCTGGGCGGAAGGGAAGAGGAGATCGAATACGCCCGGGAGAACGGAATTCCGATCCCGGTAACCAGGTCAAAGCCGTACTCCTCCGACCGCAACCTCTGGCACATCAGCTACGAGGGCGGAGTGCTCGAAGATCCGTGGTATGAACCGCATGAAGACATGTTCCTCCTTTCCGTCTCGCCCGAAAAGGCCCCAAACCATCCGGAATATGTTGAGATCGGTTTCGAGTCCGGCGACCCGGTTTCCGTCAACGGAAAAAAGCTGGCGCCGGTGAAGTTGATCGAACATCTCAATAAGATCGCCGGGAAGCACGGCGTCGGCCGGATCGATATCGTCGAGAACCGTCTGGTCGGCATCAAGTCGCGCGGGGTGTACGAGACGCCCGGCGGGACGCTGATCTACGCGGCGCACTCCGCATTGGAGACGATCACGCTCGACCGCGAAACGCTCCACTTCAAGCAGGCGATCGCCCCCAAGTACGCCGAGCTGATATACAACGGACAGTGGTTCACTCCGCTGCGGGAGGCGCTGGACGCCCTGATCGCCAAGACGCAGAAACATGTTACCGGCACGGTCCGGCTCAAACTTTACAAAGGGAGCGGTACGGTGGTCGGCCGGAAGTCCAATCGATCACTTTACGATCCCAAGCTGGCGACGTTCGAAAAGGAAGCGGTCTACGACCAGAAGGACGCGGAAGGGTTCATCAACCTTTTTGGCTTGCAGATGAAGGCGGAAGCGCTTTTAAGGGGAGGGAAGTAAATGGCGAAGAAACCTTGGGGCGGCCGTTTCCGGGCCCCGCTTTCCAAGTCGGCGGAGAAGTTCACTCAATCTATCAGCTATGACCGCCGCCTTTATAAAGTGGACATAGTTCAGAGCATCGCTTATGCCGAAGCGCTACAGAAAGCGAAAGTCTTAACCCATGCCGAATGCGCGAAGATCGTGAAAGGCCTTGAGGCGATCCTGAAATCGGCCGAGACCGGACGCGTAAACTTCCGCCCCGACCTGGAAGACATCCACATGAACGTGGAAACGCTCCTGATCGAGAAGATCGGGGAGGTGGGGAAAAAGCTGCATACCGGCCGTTCGCGTAACGACCAGGTGGCGACCGACCTCCGCATGTACCTCAAATGGGAGACCACCGAGACCCTCGTGCTGATCCGGCGCCTGTCGGAAACGGTCCTAGACCTGGCGGAAAAGAACATTAAGGTGATCATGCCGGGCTACACGCATCTCCAGAAGGCACAACCGGTATTGTTCGCCCACCAGATGCTGGCTTACGTCGAAATGCTCGCCCGCGACAAAGAAAGGATGGAGCAGGCGTACGACCGGATGGACGTCATGCCGCTCGGCTCGGGAGCGCTCTCCGGCAACAATTTTGAGATCGACCGGCACGCGCTGGCCAAAGCGCTCGGTTTTTCTGGTATCACCGACAACAGCCTGGACGCGGTCTCCGACCGGGATTTCGTGATCGATTACATTTCCGCCGCCGCCCAGCTGATGATGCACCTTTCCCGCTTTGCCGAGGAGATCATTCTTTGGTCTACCAACGAGTTCGGGTTCATCGAACTGTCCGATGGTTACAGCACCGGCTCCTCCCTGATGCCGCAGAAGAAGAACCCGGACGTCGCCGAGCTGGTAAGAGGGAAGAGCGGAAGGGTATACGGCAATTTGATGGCTATCCTTACTGTCATGAAGGCGCAGCCGCTGGCCTATAACCGCGACATGCAGGAAGACAAAGAAGCGCTGTTCGATACCGTCGATACGGTGAAAGATTGTCTGGCCATCTTCAGCGAGATGATAGCGACAATGAAGGTCCGGGAAGATGCCATGCGCAAATCGGCCGGCAAAGGATATTTGACCGCCACCGACCTGGCTTATTATCTGGTCAAGCAGAACGTTCCGTTCCGGCAGGCGCACGAGATCGTGGGCCGGATCGTCGCTTATTGCGAAGAATCTAACATGGAGCTCGAGTACGTCTCCCTGAATCAGCTGAAACAGTTCTCCGACCGATTCAGCTACGACGTCCAGCGCATCCTCTCCGCCGAGGCTTCGGTCAACAGTAAGATCACCGTCGGCGGAACGTCCCCCAAAAGAGTAAAGGAGGCCATCACCCGTGCCAGAGCGAACTTTCTGCATGATAAAGCCTGACGGGGTGGAGCGCGGCCTGGCCGACGAAGTGGGAAAAAGGATCGAAGCGTCGGGCCTGAAGATCGTAAAAAAGCTCGACCTCACTGTTTCTCCCGAACAGGCAAAGAAGCTTTACGCCGTCCATGAAGGAAAGCCGTTCTATCACGGGCTGGTCAATCTGATCACTTCCGGCCCGGCCCGGGCAATGGTGGTGGAGGGAGACGACGCGGTGGCGCGCCTGCGGAAATTGATGGGAGCGACCGACCCGCGCAAAGCGGAGCCGGGCACCATTCGCGGAGACCTCAAGGAAGACAATATCTATACCCCGGACGGAACGATGAAGAACGTGATCCATGGATCGGATTCGGCACAGAACGCCGCTTATGAGACCGCTATTTTCTTTTAGCCTTCTATTTTTGCTGTTCGCCGGGATCTCCCTGGCGGCTCCGGAAACTCCGGTGCCGGTGCGCGCCGGCCATGTGAACGATTACGCCGGCGTCATGAACGCCGACTCGCGGCAAAAAGTGGAAAGCCTTTGTGAAGCCCTGAAAGAGAAGACCGGCACCGACATGGTGATCATGACCGTCAACGGGACCCCGGGGATGGACCTGAGGGAATATACGGATTTTATATTCGATAAATGGAACATCGGTGGGGACAGTAACGGGATGGGCGCTCTGGTACTGCTTTCGATCGTCGATAAAAGGGTGGAGTCGAAGATCGGGACCGGGCTGGAACGCTTTATCAAACCGCAGGAAGCGGAGGACCTGGTTGATTACGCCGTGATCGCGTACCTTACCCGGGGAGAATTTTCGGAAGGAATGGAGAACGGGGCCGCCACGCTCTCTAAAGAAATAACCAACCGGTACCTGGGGATATCCGGGAACGCTCCTTCGCGCGGAGCGGGGATCTTCCCTTACGTATTGTTGATCATCGCGCTGATCATTATTGTCAGCATCCTGATCCGGGCCGATTACGCGGCCTTGTTCGCCGGGATCGGCGGGGCGCTGGTCGGCTTCCTGTTCATAAGAACGCTGGCGAGCGTGGTCGCGCTCTCCCTGATCGGTTTCGCGGCCGGATACGCCAATGGTATAATTAGCCGTAGGAAGATACTGCCCCCTAAATAACGGAGGATAAAATGCGGATAGACGTAAAATGCATCTCGGACGTTCATGTGAGATCGGACCTTCTGGTCGTCAATCATTACGAGGACGATAAGAGCCTGGGCGAAGCGGCCCGCTCCGCCGACAAGGTGCTGGGTGGCATCATCTCCCGGCTGGTAAAGGACGGGGAGATCAGCGGTAAACTGGGACAGATCACCATCATCCATCCGGCGGGAAAACTTAAAGCGAAGAAGCTGGCGGTGGCGGGGATGGGGAAAAAAGAAAAGCTCGATCTGGACGCGGTGAGATGCGTGGCGGCGGCGGTGGCCAACAAGGCGCGCGAGATCAAGGCGAAGAGCATCGCGACCGTGGTCCACGGGGCGGGGAAAGGCGGCCTCGACGTAAAGGACGCGGCCAAAGCTTTAGTGGAGGGTTTCGTTCTAGGCAGTTACCGCTTTGCCGGTTACGCGAAGGACAAGGACGAGCCGAAGTTCGAGATATCCGATCTGCTGGTGATCGAATGCGACAAGAACAAAATGAAACTGATCCGTTCCGGCGCTGAGCTCGGAAGGATCATCGCCGAGGCGGAGAACCACGCCCGCGACCTGGTCAACGCGCCGTCCAACCTCCTGACACCTACCGGTTTCGCCAAACTGGCGGTAAAGATCGCAAAGATCAACAAGCTCAAGGCGATCGTGATCGACCCGAAAAAAGCGGGGATGGAAGCGCTGATGTCAGTGGCGAAAGGCTCTGACGAACCGCCGAAACTGGTGGCGATCGAATATAACGGCGATCCCCGTTCTAGAGAGAAAATAGCGCTGATCGGCAAGGGGATCACTTTCGATTCCGGTGGCATCTCGCTCAAGCCTTCCAAGAACATGGAAGAGATGAAGACTGACATGGCGGGGGCGGCGGCGGTGCTGGGGATCATGAGCCTGCTTTCCGATTTTAAACCGAAGAAAAATGTCATCGGCGT
>DATJPS010000098.1:0-10932 GCA_035506255.1 Candidatus Omnitrophota bacterium
AAACGTTCCTGCTCCACCGTTTCGATCCCGGCCCTTGCCTGGGAGTCGATCACGCTCAGTACTACCATCGCATCGATAAGGGATTTGCGTTTTTCCTCATCCGGAGCAACGCTCCAAAGCCTGAGAATTTTATTATATTTGCTGTCCTCATCGATGACGAAGGTCGAAAAGATCAGATGGTAATAGACCAGGGTCTGGATCCATTCCAGTTCATTCTCACTGACCAGCGCGAGTACGGCGTCGCGAAGCGGCGATTGGCCGATCAGATCGCGTCCGTGAACATGGTGGTTCTTGTTCTCAACGAAGTTGCCCACGTCGTGAAGGAGCACTCCGAGCAGGAACGGCCGGATCATGTTGACGCTCATGTCCCGGAAACGAAGGGATAGGGTCCAAAGGTCTGTGGGGTTGGCGGAGATCCCTAATCGCTCCATCTGATCGCTCAGTGCTTTCTCGCTGATATCCTTTGCCTGGTTAAGCCCGTCCAATAATCTGAACAGCACCAACACATGATCGTGGACGCCGATCCGTTTCATCGCTTCGTAGATCGAAAGCCTGGCGTTGTCCGCTGCCCCCTCCTGCAATTCGGCTTTTTTACTTTTAGCCCGGTCCAACTCTACCGAAAGCAGCCGGTTAAGGTCCCCGGTGTAGAATTCACCCAGGAATTCCCCAAGCCCGGCCCTTTCCATTTCCTCCTCGATATTACAGGTTGGCTTGATCTTTAGAAAATTGATGATGCGGTCCAGTTCATCCTGGCTGGTAATGCAGGCGAACCGTCCGCTGCGGCTGGCGGCCAGCTCCCCGTCTATCAACGCGCGGGCATCTGGATCAAGCTTTGGATAGGCTTCTGAAACGAAAGGGCTTACGCAATTCAGGGCCTCGATCGCTGAAAGTATGTATGGTTTTACGTTCGGGTGGGTCTGCTTGGCCTTTTCCATGCCCTCGAACGAGAAAGGGATCAGGGCTCTTAGAGCCATGATCTCTCTTGCCACGCCTGCTTCGGCGTCGGGTTCGGTCAGCTCCCGGGTCGGGGACCAGCGGTCATCGGTTTCGCAGATCGCTACCAACTTTCCGGCATCGACCCGCTCCGCGACGATGCCGTGAAAGCCGTCGGAGATCCGTCCTTGCCTCATCTCTGCTATCAGCGAAGAACTGCGGACCAACGAAAGATCGGTCTGATAGAGCAATCCCTTCAGCATGCAGGCGTCCCGCCAGAACTCCACCCAGGGAGGGAGCTGGTGTTCCCAACCCATTTTAGCTTGAGGGAAAACGTCACGTTTGAACCTGCCCTGATAGTTCGGATCGTGGACGAACCCGATCGTACGTGTATCGGAAAAGAACATATCGCCGAAATATTTGACCCTTTGCGCCAGTTTGATGGCCACCGCCGCCGTTTGCCAGTCGTGCAGCATCAACGCGTTCGGGGCCGGGCCCAGTCGCGGCAGCAGTTCCAAGACCGCGTCGGCAAAATCAAAGGCGATCTCAAGGTCGTTAGGATGGCCGTAGATCGAAGGCAGGTCCGAGAACTTTTCGTTCTCCACCAGATAGACCGGGTAGCCGAGCGGGGAATTTACCTTCCAGATCTTGGAAGCAGGCATGGAATCGGGGAAAAAGCGGTTTGGCGGGAGAGACTCGAACGGCCCATTACCGTCCCTCAGGCCCAATTGATCTATGACATCCCTGGTCGGGCCGAAAAGCGGCATGATCAGCCCGGATTTCAAGCCGAGCCCGTTCTCAATTGCCGGGAATTTGCCGGCGACCTCCGCCAGGCCTTTTGCCTTTTCGGCCGGCACGAACGGAACCGCTTTGTACGCGACATGGAATATTCGCAAAGTGGCGGCGCTTATCATACGATCCTTTATCCGCTGTCCGTTGCCGGAATTTCAGGGGGCGGGGAAAACCGCAAGGTTTGACTATCCCCATCCCATAAAGTAAAATCAGGCATGCGCTTTGGCTACTTTGACGGGCAGAACCGGGAATACGTGATCACGCGTCCCGATACGCCTCTGCCCTGGATAAATTACCTTGGGGAGTCCGAATACTGCGCTCTGATATCGCAGACCGCTGGAGGATACAGTTTTTTCATCGATCCAAGGGAACAGCGGATCCTGCGCTACCGCTACGACAACGTTCCTTTCGACCAGGGCGGGCGTTACTTTTTTATCCGGGACAACGTCAACGGCAAATATTTCTCCCCGACCTGGGCGCCGGTATACGA
This sequence comes from Candidatus Omnitrophota bacterium, assembly GCA_035506255.1. Taxonomy (GTDB): domain Bacteria; phylum Margulisbacteria; class WOR-1; order XYC2-FULL-46-14; family WPAF01; genus CAIYXV01. The sequence goes on from DATJPS010000098.1 coordinate 2,216, forward strand.
AAAGCTCGACCGCTACGAATGCCGGCATGGGCTTGGTTATACCACGATCGAGTCGGAAAAAGGCGGGATCGAAACGGAACTGACCTATTTCGTTCCGCTGGGCGAAGACCTTGAGATCGTAAAGGCGGAGGTCAGGAATGTTGGCAAAGGGACCAGGGACCTGACGCTTTTTTCATACGTGGAGTTCTGTCTGTGGGACGCGGTGGGGGACGCCACTAATTTCCAGCGGACCTGGTCCATCGGCAGGGCGCATTGCGAAGGATCGACCATCGTTCACGACACTCTCTTCGGCAACTGGAAGGACATTTTCGCTTATTTTCATTGTTCCGAAAAGATCGATGGGTTCGATTGCCAGCGCAAGGCGTTCCTCGGCAACGACGGTTACACACCGCTGCAGAGGCCCGAAGCGGTGGTAAAAGGCGAATGTTCGGGTTCGGTCGCGATCGGTTGGGCGCCGGTCGGCGTTCACTGCCTCCGATTCAAACTTAAGCCGGGACAAAAGAAAACCCTGGTCTTCATCCTCGGCGTTGCGCCGCAGATGCAAAAAGCAAAACTAAAAATGAAAAAGTTCTCTGGCCCGGCGCTGGTCGACCGGGAACTTAAAAAGGTGAAAGAATATTGGGACGGGAACCTTTCCCGTTTCCAGGTGGAAACTCCCGACAAAGACGTCGACCTTGCGCTGAACATCTGGAACCAGTACCAGTGCCGGCAGACCTTTGCCTGGAGCCGCTACGCATCTTATTATGAATCGGGGATCGGCAGAGGAATGGGCTTCCGCGATTCGTTCCAGGATACGCTCGGATTTGCCCATATGATCCCCGAAAAGGTCCGCCGGCGGATCCTTGACCTGGCGGCGATGCAGTTCCCGGACGGCTCCACTTTTCATCAGTATTCGCCCATTACCGGGAAGGGAGATCTGATCGGTTATTCGGACGACCCGCTCTGGATGGTATATGCTGTTGCCAACTATATAAAGGAAACCGGGGACTTCGGGATACTTGAAGAGAAAGTGCCGTTCGCCGCGATCGGCGACCGGCCTCCGGTCCAGGTCGGCCATCACGACTATGGAAAAGTAAGCAGTAAGCAGAAAGCAGTAAGCAATAAAGCATCGCTTTATGAACATATGAAGATCGGCATTAAGAGAGTTTGGAAAGATAGAGGCAAGCACGGACTGCCGCTTTCCAAATTTTCCGACTGGAACGATTGCCTTAACATGCTGGGAGATAAATACCGCGCGGAATCGGTCCTGGTCGGTTTCATGCTAGTTGCCGCTTGCCGCGATCTGATCGAACTTTTGGAGAGTAACGGTCCGAAGCTCAGGGACAAAACTCCGGACATCAAGGAATACCGTAAGATCTCGGAAGAGATGAAAAAAGCGCTGGAAAAAAGCGCCTGGGACGGGGACTGGTTCAAACGCGCTTACGATAATGACGGCCGGCCGGTCGGTTCGAAGACTTCGGCCGAGGGGAAGATATTCCTCGAGCCGCAGCCCTGGTCGGTGATCTCGGGGGCGGTGGGAGTGAGGGAGGGGATGACCGCGATGGATTCGGTCTACAAGCGGTTGTTCACCGAATACGGGATCAAACTGCTCGATCCCGCGTTCCGCCATTATCATCCCGAGTTGGGAGAGATCTCGACCTATCCTCCCGGGCTAAAAGAGAACGCATCGGTATTTTGCCATCCGAACCCGTGGGCGATCATTGCCGAATGCATGCTCAAGCGGGGGGACCGGGCTTTCGAATACTATAAAGCGATCTTGCCTATGGCACAGAACGACCGGGCGGAGATCAGGAAAGCGGAGCCGTACGTCTATTGCCAGATGGTCGCGGGACCCGACCACCCGGATTTCGGCGAAGGAAAAAATTCCTGGCTGACCGGATCGGCCGCCTGGAATTTTTATGCCGCCAGCCAGTACATTCTCGGCGTCCGCCCGGATTACAAAGGCCTGATCATCGATCCCTGCCTTCCTAAAAGCTGGCGCAATTTCACGGTTACCAGGACTTTCCGGGGAGCAAGGTATATAATAAAGGTGAAGCGGCATGGGGCCGGAAATAATCAGGTGAAATTTTTAGTGGTCGACGGGCGAAAGATAGACGGCAACATTGCCCCGGTCTTTTCCGATAGAAAGGAACACACAATTGAAGCGCTCATTTAGCGGCGGCACGACCCCCATTGACGGAAGGATGGTCCCGCATTTTGCGCGTTGCGTATTGCTTCTCTCGCTTTTGATCTCATCTTTCTCGATCGCATCGGCGCAGAATCTGTTAAAGAACGGTGATTTTGAGCTCGGCGCGGCCAACCGTATCCCTAAATTCTGGGGGACCGAGTACTACAATTCGACCATCATTCCCGGCAAGAACGGGAAGAACGCGATCAAGATCGAGAACAAGATGCCGATGATGTCGCTCGGCGCGCAGACCGTCCCGCTCGACTATAACAAAGTGAAAAAAGTTTCCATTTCCGCCTGGGTAAAGCTTGACGGAGTGGAAGCCGGTCCGGAAACCTGGAACAAAGCGAACTTGCAGCTGCTTTTCTTCGACGCAAAAGGCAACCAGCTTGGCGGCTGGCCGGAAGTGGGGCCGTGGGAGGGGAGCTTTGACTGGAAAAAAGTGGGTAAGAACCTCTATGTTCCCAAAGGCTGTGTAAAAGCCAAGGTGGTTTACGGATTATATAACTGTAAGGGGATCGCCTATTTTGATGATATAGCGCTGACCCCGTTGCTTCAGGGGGAACAGGAAGACCCGTACAATCTGCTCTTCAACGGTGGATTCGAAGTGTGGGAAGGGTGGGCCTTCGGCGGCACACAGGATTGGGGCATAGTTTACTCGGACGTCAAGGAGGGTAACGGCGCCCTTTGGGTGAAGAACGACAAACCGATCTGGTCTTTTGCCTCGCAGTCTGTTTCACTTGACGGCAACCGGGCAAAGAAGATAAACATCAGCGGGTTCGTCAAGGCGCAGGATATCACGCCGGGGATCAAATCCTGGCAGCTGGCCAGGGTGAACATAGAGTTCAAGGACGGGAAAGGTAAACGGATCGGCGGCTGGCCGATCATCGATTCGTTCTCCGGCACCTTTGACTGGAAGAAGATCTCCAAAAGCTTCGATGTCCCCGCCGGCACCAAGCGGGTCGATGTTTTTGCCGGCATGCTCGAGTGCACCGGCCAAGCCTGGTTTGACGGGCTCAAACTTTATGCGTACGGCGCGGACGGGAAAAAGCTCAAGATCAGCGGTATTTTAAAGACCGACACCTCCAGCTGGTACAGCTTTAAGCCGGCGGCCGACGACTTCGCCAAGAACATCACCGATGTCAGCTTTCTTCTCGATCCCCCCGCCGGAAAGCACGGTTTTATGTCGGTCCGCGACGGGCATTTTTATTTTTCCGACGGTACCCGGGCCCGTTTCTGGGGTACCAATATCTATGCTCCTTCCACTTTTCCCGACAAGAAGGACGCGGAGCTCATGGCCTCGCGCCTGGCCAAATACGGCTGCAACCTGGTCCGAATCCACCATCTTGACGCGTTCTGGGCCGATCCTAACATCTTCGACAAGAATTTTGACGATACCCAGCACCTTTCCGCCGAAGCGCTGGATAAGCTGGATTATCTGGTGTTCCAGCTCAAACAGCGGGGCATATACATTTTTATGGACCTGCTGGTGGACCGTGAGTTCAAGAAAGGCGACAATGTTCCGGATTACCTGAACGTCGAGCGCGGTGCCAAGGTATCCGGTTTCTTCGATCCGCGAGTGATCGAACTGCAGAAGATCTATGCCCGCGACCTACTCACACATGTAAATCCGTACACGGGGCTGCGCTACATCGATGACCCGGCGATCGTTTCCGCCAAGCTCATCAACGAAGGGATGCTGTTCTACCTGGGGACGCAGTTCGGCCTTTCTAAATATTATATGGACGAGCTGGACGGTATGTTCAACCGGTATCTCCAGAAGAAATACGGCGGAAGGGACGGATTGGTCCGGGCCTGGACGGATAAATACGGCCGCTGCGACCTGGCGGAGGACGAAGACCCGGCCAAACTGACGGTTCAACGCGCTGATATCCCGTTAAAATACCAGCGGAGCGGTGAAGAAAAACGCGAACCGTTCCGGCTGGCCGACACGCTCAAGTTTTACGAGCAGGTGCAGGAAGATTATTTCAGCGACATGGATATGTACCTTAAAAGCCTGGGGCTCAAGGTCCCCGTTTCGGGATCGAACCACTGGGTCAACGTGGCGCCGGACGTCAAGAGCAATGCCACGCTCGACTATATTGACCGACACCGCTACTATGACCATCCACAGTTCGGCTACGGCATCCAGGTAGTGTTCGAGGATCAACCGATGGTCAAGAACCCGCTCGATGGCCTGCCCAACAATTTCGCATTCTACCGGGTCGCCAATAAGCCGTTCGTCGTTTCCGAGTGGAACTGCTGTTTCCCCAATGAATACCGGGTGGAAGGGCCGCTGATGATGGCCGCTTATGCCAATTTACAGGATTGGGACGGCGTACTGCAGTTCTCGTTCAATCATGCCGGCTGGCAGGCGCCGATGGAAGACAATTTCGACATCTCGGCCTGGCCCAATGTGTTCACGCAATGGCCGGCGGCGGCGATTCTGTTCTATCGCGGGGATGTTTCCTCCGCTAAGAACGTTTACGAGCAGGTCCTTGGGGAAAAAGACCTGTACGGTCCGATCATGGAAGATAATCCGATCGCGGACGAACCGTTCCTGCCGCTGATCACCCGGACGCAGATCAGTTTCGGCGCGGAGAATGCCCCGTCGCCGGCTTATTATACGACCAACTTTTACGATCAGACGAATAAAACCATAAAGAGCGACACCGGCGAGTTGTTATGGAACTATGGTAAGGGAGTGTTCACGATCAATACGGACAAAACGCAGGCGGCGGTGGGATTCCTGGGCGGGGCGGGGGTCGCGCTTAACGACGTATCGTTCTCTTCTTCGACCCGATTCGCTTCACTGGCAATCTCCGCGCCCGACAATCAGCCGATAAAAGAATCCAGCTCCCTGCTATTGACCGCCGGAGCGCGGATCGAGAACAAAGGGCAGAAATACAACGAGAGCAAGACCCAGCTCAAGGATGTCGGTTCCGCGCCGATACTGGTAGAGGGAGTGGATGCCAGGATCTCTCTGCGGCGGACGCCCAAAGCGGTTTACGCGCTCGATGCCAACGGCAAGCGCTCTAAGCAGATCAACATTACCGGGAGCGGGTTCATCATCCACGGATCGGATCGCGCGTTCTTCTACGAGATCGTCTTTTAGTTAATTATTAAGCAGCAAGGTATAGAGACCGTACGCAATCCCGACCTCGGCGTTCTGGAAACCATAGGTAGCCGAATTCGAAGGGAGCGGGTCCGAATAGAAATATGCCCCGTTCTTTCCCTTGCGGTTCTTTGCCAGATCATCAAGTATTACTTCTCCCATTTTCTTTAATTCCGCGTCATTGTCCTTTGCGGCCAGAGCGATAAGACCCTGGGCTGCAAGTCCGAACGATCCGGGCTCGTAGCCGGACTTGACCACTTTGCCCAAGTTTACTTTATTGTCCAAAGCCTGAGGGATGGACACGCTTGAACCATCGACCGCCCAGTTCTTTTTCATCCACGAAACGAACCGGTCGAGAATCGCTTTGGCGTCCTTATCACCAGTAAGGTAATAGTAATGGGCCAGATGAGCGAAGGTGCGGTACTGAAAGCCCATCCAGTAGGTGTTGGGATCGGATCCCTCCCAACCGAAAACGCCGTCCTTGAAAAGCGGCATGAAAGGCCCTGATTGACCGTAACGCTTTGAAAACTCGTTCTGTGCGGCACCCAGGAATTTTACGACGTTCTTTGCCCATTTGGGTCGTCCCATTATTTCCCACGCGGCCGGGTCTTGGTATCCGGCATACAACTCGTTTATCGTTCCTTTATATGCCAGCGTCGGCGGATTGTCCATTCCCCAGTAGATCGCAAAACGCATAGTATCGGGGAAGTCCTTGTCGTCATCGGGTGTCATCCCTTCGCTCAAGCCGCTCCTGAGATTGGTCAGGAATTCGTACGGTTTCCCCAGACCGTATTTCCCTGCCCAATATGCCCCGTTGGCCAGCCACTGGTCGGCGTCGGGAGCGGAAGAGAACGAAGCGACATGATTCCCTCCGCCTTTCTGCCTTAGCGTCAAATCGACCTGCCCGTTAGGTCCCAGGGCGATGGAAGAATAGGGGGCCGACCGGGGAGTCGGGTTGTACATGTTGTAAACTATGTTCTTTCCGAACACGCCCGATCCTGGCCTCCCGTCGGGGCAGGTGTTGGACTTTGCTTCACCCGAGACATCGATCAGCCAGTGTATGACAAATGGGCCCTTGCCGAGTTTGGCGTCAGGCAATTGAGGGCTTTCCGCCCCGTCATGCGGCATCATGAAATAACGGATATAAGCGTATGCTTCCTGGGCGTATTGTTTATTTCCGGTCACGGCACCATAGAGGGTCATGAAGTTGAAGAACAGTGCTTGACTTTCAGATGTAGTGGCGCCGCTGTTACAAAGGTGGGTTGCCATGTCCTCGTAGACATGGTAGGCGGCCCGGGCGCGCGTTCCGTGAATGACGGTCGAAAGCGAAGCGTTCGGCTTGTTGCCATCGTTGTTTACGAAATAGTTGGCCAGCTCACTTAGCGGCGCCAGATATCGGCCTGAAGTTCTCCGCCCGTCCATCGACATGACCGGCATTATCGGATCGGCATCAGGAACGGAGGATGCGGTGAGCGCGGCGCCAATATTGAAGATATCGGTAGTGGTCCCCGACGGGTTCGATAAGGAGGTGACCGCCGATGGATAATTTACCGGATTGACCTGTGCTGATGACGTGCATTTACAACTGGCAGGGGCGGTAAGCAGCGTTCCGATAAAAATAGAATTCCTGACGATAGACCGATAAGTCATTGTTTCACCTCAGCATTATTATCGGGGCCGTTGTAAATATTATTTCAGAAGAGTTGAAATAGGGCGGGAACCGTTCCGCTTGCAATTTACCGATCAAAACAGTAGAATATAAAGGTAGAGTCTTGGGAGAATAGGTTTCGGTCATAAGTTGGCTGTCGTATTCCCCATTAAAGCTCCTCGAATATCCAGAATATCCGATTCTAAAATCTGAGAGGAGTAGTTCCGCCTGTCGGGACTAAATATGTTTAAAAAGCTCTGGAAACGCTTTGTTAAATACAGGATAGCGTACATTTTTATCCTGCCTACCGTGATCGGTATGCTGTTGTTGCATGTTGTGCCGATCTTTCAGGGCATCTACATGTCTTTCCTCGATCTTAACCAATTCACTCTCAACCGGTATCTAGGCGCTCCTTTCATCGGCTTAAGGAATTTCTATGACGTTTTGTTGAACGATAAAAGCCCGATCCGGCTGGGTCTGGGGGAGGCGGCCCGGAACACTCTAATCTATACGGTGGTCGTTACCTTCGGGACGCTCTTTATCGGTCTGATCGTGGCGCTGATGGTCAACCGCGAGTTCAAGGGAAAAGGGCTGGTGCGGACCCTCTTCCTTTTTCCCTGGGTTGTGCCGACCTACGTTACCGGCATACTCTGGGGATTCATGTGGCAAAAAGAGGTCGGCATTATCAACATCATGCTCAAGGACGTTCTGCATATCCTGCCCGAAAAGCCGTTCTGGCTGATCGGGCCGAACACGCTCTGGGCGATCATAATCCCTACCATCTGGCGCTACTGGCCGTTCACCATGCTGCTTCTCCTGGCAGGGCTGCAGCAGATACCGGAGGAACTGTACGAGGCGGCCGATATCGACGGGGCTTCGCCCTGGAGAAAGTTCTGGATGATCACCTGGCCGCTGCTCCGCCCGGTGTGGGCGATCTGCATCCTTTTCGGCCTTATATATAATGTATACGGATTCAACATCGTGATCATGATGTTCGGGTTCGGGGCGGGGTTCCCGGGAGAGTGGGGGGATATCCTCATGACCAATATCTTCCGCAACGCGTTCATGCAATGGAACTTCGGCATGGGGGCGGCGATCTCCGTACTGCTGATGATCACGATGATCATCATTGTCAACATTTGGTTCTATTACTACCGTAGGGCAGAGGAGATCAGGGAATAATGCCCTATTATCTAAAAAAGAAGGTCATCAAGTGGGCCATCCATTTTGTGATGATCATTTTTCTGCTGGTGACCTTGTTCCCGATCGGCTGGATGATGTTCTGCTCGGTCAAGGAGAACCTGGATATATTGATCGGCAAGATCCCGTTGAGCCGCGCGCACAACAACATATACGAGATCTTTTCGGACAAGGATAATCTATGGGTAATGACATCGGACGGCGGCATCAATAAATGGGACATCAAAACGCTTAAAGAGAACGGATATGTAACGGCCCAGACCTCGTCCACCCATTTCCTTATGACCAAAGACAATCTCTGGGTATCGTCCGCCAACAAAGGGTTGCTGCGGTTCGATAAGGACAATCCAAACAAATCGAAAGAGTTCAAGCTGCCTCTGCCGGACCTGGACAAGGCTAAGATCGTCAATACCACGCTGGTATCCGGATGGGGCAAGATCTATTTCACGGTCCAGTACCAGGGCTACGAAGGGTTGATAGAGTTCGATCCGAAAACGGAAAAAGCCGCCCGGGTGTTCAACCTGGCCAATAAGCTTTCCCCCATTCAGGTCCGCTCTCTATTGCCGGTGGGGGGCAAACTCTGGATC
>DATJPS010000099.1:0-4902 GCA_035506255.1 Candidatus Omnitrophota bacterium
AAATTCCCCTGCCGGGCAAGTTTTTTGAACTCTTCAAGTGTCGGATAAAACATTTCTGCTCCTTAAGACCGCTTCCGCCATCATCAGATCTTCCGGCGTCGTGATCTTTATATTTTCGTACGATCCCATTATCATTTTGACCTTTACCCCGAGCTGTTCGGCCAACTTGGAATCGTCCGTCACGATCCCTTTGATGTTCTGGTAAGCCCGGGTGATGATTTCACGTTTAAATGCTTGCGGCGTTTGGGCCGCCCACAGCTTTGACCGGTCGGCCGTTCCGGCAATGAACGAATCGTCACCCACCGCCTTGATAGTGTCTTTTACCGGCACGCCTACCACCGCCGCCCCGTACCGGTCGGCCGCGTCTATCGCTTTTTCAATGATATCAGCGGTTATGAGCGGTCTCGCCCCGTCGTGCACCAGTACGATATCGCAATCTAACGAAACCAGCGCCAATCCGTTCTTTACCGAATCCTGCCGTTCGGGGCCGCTGGTCGCGACCTCTACTCCAAAGGTTTCCGCTTTTACCGAATCGTCACCCGAAACGACCAGTATTATCTGGCCGATACGTTTCACTGCCTTGAACGCCCTTACCGTCCATTCCACCAACGGACGTCCGCAAAGCGGCAGGAACTGTTTTGGTGTTCCCATCCTTTTGCCCGATCCGCCGGCGGCTATTATGACCGATACTTTCATCTGGGAGACCTGGTCAGCATTTTCCCGCCGTCCTTTGTCACCAGTACCATGTCCTCTATCCTGATCCCTCCCCATCCCTTGAGATACACTCCGGGTTCGACCGTGATGACCTGCCCGGCCTTAAGTTTGTTATGGTTTCGGGTGTTGATCCGCGGATTTTCGTGTATTTTGCGGCCAACTCCGTGACCGGTAGAATGGATAAAATGCCGGTCCAGCCCGTGCACTTTCATGTATTCCCTCGCGATCCGGTCAACCACCCGGCACTCGACCCCCGCCCGTACCACCCTGATCGCTTTTTCCTGCGCCGCTTTGACTATGGCGTACATCTTCCTTTGTTTAGCGTTCGGTTTTCCCGCAAAGAATGTCCGGGTGATGTCCGATCTCCACCCCTTGTAAAGCGCGCCGAAATCGATCATCACGATCTCGTTCTTCCTGATCTTCCGGTTGGTGGCGTAGCCGTGGGGCTTGGCGGAACGGGGACCCGAGGCGACGATGGTGCGGAACGCCGGCTTGGCGTCAAAACCTTTGAGGAACGCTTCGATCCTTCCCGCCACTTTCTTTTCCGTGTCGCCGGGAGCGAAGCAGATAAGTTCCATTACGCGGTCTGCGATCCGGACCGCTTCCTGCTGGTGCCTGTTCATTTTACCAGCGCGGCGGCGGCTCGCAGTCCGAGCAGGTAGCTGTTGAGTCCGAAACCGGAGACCTGTCCGGTGGCGACGGCGGCAATGACGGAGGTATGGCGGAACTCTTCGCGGGCGTAGATGTTAGAAAGATGGACCTCGACGGTCGGGATGCTGACCGCGGCGACCGCGTCGCGGATGGCGATGCTGTAATGGGTATAGGCGGCGGGATTGATGACCAGCGCGGCAAAACCTTCTTTCTTCGCCGCACCGACCTTCTTCACTATCTCCCCTTCGCTCGCCAGCTGTACGGTCTCGATCTCCACTTTCAGCTCGGCGGCGAGCTTGTTAAGCTCCCCGTTGATCCCGTCGAGCGTAAGCTTTCCGTAAACATCGACCTCCCGCTCCCCAAGCAGATCAAGGTTCGGCCCGTGCAATACCAGTATTTTTTTAGCCATCAGTTGTCCCCCGTGTTATAATTCTAACAAAGCATGACGGATTTGTCGATTATAATCGTGAATTATAATAACCGCGCGATCCTTGAAGCGTGCCTGTCGTCCATTTACTCCTCTACCCATAAAACATCTTTCGAGATCATATTGTCGGACAATGGCTCGAAAGACGGCTCGCAGGAGATGATAAGATCAAAATTCCAAAAGGTTAAACTGATAGAGAATGGCGAAAATCTCGGGTTCATTAAAGCGACCAATATTGGCCTCCGTTCATTTGCCGGACGCTACGCCATGCTCCTTAACGATGATACCGTGGTCCACGACGGCGCGTTCGACCGGATGGTCGAGTTCATGGATAAAACACGCGATGCGGGCGCCTGCTCCCCCATGCTTCTAAACACCGATGGGACGGTCCAGCACCAGGGAGGCCTTTTCGGGAAAAAGTTCTGGAAGTCGGAAGTCCCGGTTAAGATCGGTTTCGCGATCGGCGCCTGCCTGTTGGTGAGGCGCGAGGTGGTGGAAAAGGTCGGATTGCTGGACGAAAAACTGTTCTTTTACAACGACGATATCGACTGGTGCCTGAGAATTCGAAAAGCCGGATACTCCATATATTTCCTGCCGGATGCCCGGGTAACGCATTACGGCGGTTACAGCAGCAAGCGGGTCTTTAACCGGCGGTTGTTCGTGGAGGGGTTCCGGGGCGGCCTGTATTTTTGCCGTAAGCATTACGGGGTGATTTCGTATTTGCTCTACCGGCTATCGCTTTTTATCGGCATGCTCGTATTTATCCCGTTGTTTTGCCTTTCTTTTCCATTTAAAAGAGAAAAGTTCAGTGAACGCTTGCTGGCATATTTTGATATCCTCGGCCTAACTTTACTCGGTATCCGCTAACTGAAATTTTCGCCCCGATATGCAGATAATCATATGAATGGACATCAAATTCCCTTTCAGAAAACCAATGGGCGTAAATATCGTTCCTGCCCGGATGGACGCGATAAGGAACGCGTCGATCGGCCCGGCAACTTTCGTCCCCGTCGCCTTGATGCCGCCTCCGGTCTCGGCACCGATCATATGCATGGCGGTATCGGGCATCACACCGGTAACGGCGGTGGAAGTTTTCGGCCTTCATGGCAAAATGGAATTGGTAAGGATCGAACAGCTGCACGGCCTTTTCAACGAGGGAAGGATCGGTTTTGCTTACGATAAGGCGACGGACAAGGAATTCCTTGTTTGGGACCGGGCCTTTGACGAATACGCCAAGGCGATCTACGATCATGAAAGCCTGAGCGCCATCCGGAAATTCGAAGCTAATATTGATGCGGTAAAGACCGAAGGACGCTGCATCGAAAGGGAAATATTCCTGCAGATCGAATCGCTCGTCACCTCGGATTCGTCAGCTAAGAACCTGCGCCACCTCTCGTTCATGCTCAAGGAAGCGGCGGAGATAGACGGCGATTACATCACTGCCAGCGCGATCATGCTCCACAATTTAGAGACCCGCGAACTGGACCAGGTACTTAGCATCTGCGCCCGCCGTAAGCGCTCGAACGTCATAAGGGTGACGGACGCGATAAAGGATACGGTGCAGCGCTTTAACCAGTTGAACAATACCCCTTACCTCCCGCCGGTTAAAAGGCACGAATACCAGATCCAGGATTCGATGAATTCGCTGATCAAGATCTCCGGAGGGAACGGGCGCGCGGTGCAGCTGTTGTTCGTGCACAAGCTCTCTTCCATCCTCATGCAGCCGGAGGACGCGAACGATATCACCGGCCGCTCAATAAGGGAACTATTTGCGCCGCTGGCGGAACGGTTCGGCAAGAAAACGCTCGCATCCAAGCTCCGCAATCAGGCATTCCGCCTCTACCGGCCCGATGAATACGGTCAGCAAGAACAAAGCATAGTGAACGCGCTTTCGATGAGCCGGAAAGAAGCGGAAGATTTTATCGCCGGAGTGGTCGAACGGCTGAAGCGGACGCTTTCGTCGGGCGATTGCGGTTGTCACCTTGCCAGCGGACGGGTCAAGACTCCGTGGAGCGTTTCCGCCAAATCCGAATATAAGGCGGAACTATATCCCGAGATCTTCATCATGACCGACCTGCTGGCGGTCACGGGGGTGACGGAAAAAGAGATCTCACTGGAAGAAGCTCCCGGGCTGTTAAAGCGCGCCCTGGGGAAAGATTTCAATAATTTCGAGGGCTCGGACAACAGCATGGAAACTAAAATTTACGAAATCGAAGGCCGGACCTATTTGGTCCACCATGTCGTAGTCGTCCTGGCCGACGGAAATTCTCTCGAGGTCCAGTTGATGGACCGGGAAGCTTACCGCGTGCTCGATATGGGGGCGCGCGCCCATTGGGTCTATAAACTAGAGAAACTGACGGAACAAAAATTCGACAAGAACCTGCTCCAGATCTGCGCGAAGAAGATGACCGGCAACATTTTGAGGGACGTGCAGATGACCTATGACGTGCTTTCCAAGTGGGTATATGTTTTTGTCCTGGAAGATAATACGGTCCGCCCGATCCGGGTCGATGCCAACTCGATCCCGGTCGATGCCGCCGCCGCCGTGCTGAAAGAGAATACCGAGCGATACTCCGGTTTCCGCATCGGGAAGGTCTGGAACCGGGAACATCTTCGCGATGCCGGGGAATTCAACGTTTTGACCGACGGGGATTACCTGTTCTTCAAAAAGCACAGGGAAGGATACATAGACTTGACCGGTCGACGGGCCATGATCTCTATGGCCCAGCACCAGGAGACCAGAGCGCTGCTTTACCGTCCGGAAGAACATAACGATCCCACCCCCACTTCGCGGCGCGGTAAAAAAAACTTGCGCCGCCGCTGATATTTTGATAAAATGACATTGCAATGAAAGAGAACATACATCCCAAATACTTCACCACCAAGGCCACTTGCGCCTGCGGCGCCCAGTTCGAGATCGGCTCTACCAAAGAGAACGTCCGGGTGGACATCTGCTCCGCCTGCCATCCGCTCTTTACCGGCAAACAAAAGCTGCTTGACGCCGAGGGCCGGGTGCAGAAGTTCCAGAAGAAGTACGCCGGGGTCAAGATAAAGCCCAAGGCCGCCCCTAAAAAGAAAGCCGCCGCCAAGAAAAAGTCCGCCCTCAAAAA
>DATJPS010000100.1:0-8564 GCA_035506255.1 Candidatus Omnitrophota bacterium
TTCATCGCTAATGCCGCTGCCTTCTGCGAATCTTTAAACTGGGAAACGGCATTAGCGTCCCCGTCTATCCCTATCGCTTTGGCCACAACGCCCGCATCGGTGAACGTCAAGTACGATTGCCGTGCCGCGAATTGCAGATAGAACCTGCTCGTATGGTCAAGACTCCCGTCGGCCCTAATAATCCCGGCCGCCTTATCCGCTGCCGTCCAGGGGATGGGCTTCCCCTGAGCTTCAAAATTATATAGATAACCAACTCGTTTCATTATCCGGTCGTCAGCCATCCTTTCGCTTACCGCATTCACGTTGTTCACCATTTGCTTGAAGTAAACGGTGCTCGAGGTCGGCTCCGGCTCCTTCTTTTTCTTCGCCTCCGCCTTTTCCGCTTCGCCTGGCCTGTAAGAGTAGCTGCTGATCGTATTCGCCTCGTTCCCGCCAAGATATCTGATGCCGTAATTATCGCCTTCCTTCACATTAAAGAGCGTGGTAAAGTCCTTGAACACTTCTTTGGTTATGAACTCATCCAGCAGTTCCGGCTTCGGATTGCCGTCATCGTTAAAATATGTCTTGGCAGCGTTAATGCAATATAGCAGCGAGGCTCCGCCGGTGGCCCAGGAAGCGATCTCCCCCGGCTTCATGGTGCGCAGGAACTTGATCGTCTCGCGCAGGTCCTTGTTGTCCTTGAAAAGCTTGAGCAGGGCCGCCTTTGCCTGGGTCATGTCCACATTGCTCGCATTCACTCCGCTCTTGTCAAAGAACGAGGCGCTGGGAGCGGTACTGCCATCGTAATTCTCATAATTTAATACGATTCCCCGCAGGCTCCCGATCACGTTCGTCCAGAGATAATACGCCTTGGCGCAATCGCCTATCTCTATCGATCTTTCCGCATTGCTTCCGTCATATCCTCCCATCGCCCGGGCGCGATCATAAACGCTTAGTTTGTAAGGATCGCTCAGCGGTCGCACGATCAGCAGGTCCACCATATCGACCGCGAACAAGGCGATGCCGACCGGGCCCAATACCCGCTGCCAGACTTTTGCGAACAAAGTTTCCGCCAGCTTTTTGGCGATCAGCTTTTCCACTCCATAGACCAGTATCCCCGAGGCCGTCAAATATCCGAGAGAAACGACCGTACCGGTAGTAGGTAAACCTAGTTTGGACCCTAAGAACTCCATTCCCTTCATCACTATGGTAAATGTACCGGCGCCCTTGAAGAACCTTCCCGCCGACCGGCCAAGTATCGCCCTGATCCCTCCCCGCTCCGCCGCCAGACTACCTTCGCCGAACAGCCACGGACGGCCGGTAAAACGGGCTCCCATGAATTGTCTGAATCCCGCGAACCCGGTAAATTCACTGCTGGTCACCAGCGACTGCCCCATCTTGTAAAGATCCCTGCCTAAAACATTAATTCCCCTAGCCAGTTCCCGGACATTCTGCGCAGTGAAAGCTCCCGCCAGCTGACCTTCGCTGAAGAGATGGATCGTTCCCATCGTGAATATGAACTTCGCTTGCGGGTTCTTTATCCCCATCACATCGGCCAATTCGCCTACTCCCCAACCCGCAACGAGCGTGCCTAACAGCCCCGCCCATTCGACCGTCACATCCATGCCCTTGCTCTGTTTGGCCGCAATTTCACGGGCTTGCTTGATGAACTCCTGGCCTTTAGGGCTCTTTAGGAATTTGACCCCTTCCTCGGAAGCGAAGAATTCCGACAACTTCTCGGGGCTGAAATACTTCCACCCTTCGCCACCTTCCGCATATGCTTTGTAGACCATATTTGACAATTTGGTCGCATTCAGGTTGGTAAAATCCATCCCCAGCTGCTTTGCTAGGTTGACCTGGTTCTCCATGTACTTATATTCTTTATAGAGCGCTTCCGCCGCGAACTTGAGCTGGGTGGCCTTGCTGACCGAAATACCGAGGTAATCGGCGATCGCCTTGGGCGACATCTTGGAGACCTTCTCGACGAATTCCACGTCCTTTCCGCTTTCCGATTTCGCCTCCACTTCCTCCCAAACGCCGATCTCCCTGGCCGCGCCGACCAGTCCGATGGCCACGTTCAGCCTGAGCTGTTTGATGATGTTTTCGGCGGAGCCGCCCAGTTCCGGCCCGGAGGTTTCCGCGATCTTCGTTTCCGCCGCTATTTTCTCCACTTCCTTGAACTTGGTCTCGATGCGGTCAACTGTTTCACGGTATTTTGAGTACGCATTGTCCCGCTTCATCGCTTCTATCGTCTTCTTGTATTTCGAGAGCATCTCCTTGCTCAGTGGTTTGTTGTTCTTTATCGCGTCGTCCAGCGTCTTCTCCATGCCGGTGATCGTCCGCTCCTGGTATTGCTGATAATTGACCTGGTAGTCGGCCTTGGCCTCCGCCGCGAGCGTTTTATCCTTTAGGCCGTAACCTTCCAGCTTCTTTTCTGCAGGGGATCCGGCCACTTCGCTTTGCCCCCAGGTTCCAATATCCCTGATTAGCTCTTCCACACTGGGCGCTTTGGTGATATCCAACCCCGCCTTTATCAGCTTTTCCACTGTCGGCTTACCGACTATATATTCAAGCCTACCTCTGCGTATCTCATAAATTCTCTGGTCGATTGCCTTCGGGTCCATTCCTAGATCGGCGAATGCTTTCCTCGCCGCCGCTTCGGTCTCGGCACCGAACGCTTTATATCTGAAAACCTCATTACCGGCGCCATTGCGGCTGTAAAGCGAGGTCAGCAGTTTAATTTCTTCCGGCGTGATCTTGGAAAGCTGGTCCGGCCCCATTGCTTCCAGGTTCTTCATTACCGCCTCGCCCAGGGCAGAATTTACTTTCACTAATCCCTTGGCCAGCTTGAACAGGCCGCTGTAATTTCCCTGCACCAGCTGTGTCCGCATGCCGAGGATCCGCGCCGCTGCCTCTTCGCCATATGCAGTTTCCAATTGGCCGACACTCTGCCAGCCGCCGTGGAAATGCGCCTTTCCGTCCATGACCACGCAGAAATCAACCATGTGGGGTTCGGCCTTCGCCGCGTCACCTTTGTAGGAAACGGATTTGGGATCGAGGATCATGTAAGAATTGCCCTGCTTTTTGACGATCGTACCGTCCGGGATCGCGAAATCGACCACCGTGATCTCGCCCTTCACCATTGTAAATACGACCACTCGCCTGCCGCCTGCCGCTTCGATCTTATTGAGTGCTCCCAGGACCTTGACCAGGGATACCTTGTCCAACACCACCGATCCGTCAAAGCCTACATAGGCAATGTTCTTGTCCGCGATCCTGGACAGCAGTTTTTCCTGATGCTCGGGCGAGAGCTTGGCCACCGCCTCATCCCATCCGCCGCCGATCACTTTTATCTTTTTCCCGTCCTCTCTTTCCAAATCGAGGTCGGGAACGGAGGTATCCGCCGGTTTACTTACGGTTGGTTTTACTTCCGGCGCGGTGGGCGGAGTGATCGGCGCCGGCGCGGAGGTCTTAAGCTCGGCCACCTTCGCTTCATACGCTTTGGCCGAAACGTCGATCGTGCGGAAAGCGTTCCAGGAGCGGAACATATTGTATAGATTGAACCGGTGGCCGAACAGATCGCCCATCAATCCGGAAAGCAGCCGTGCGGAACCTCTCCTGGCCAGTCTTTCCATCTCGGCCGGAGTGTTCTTCGCCTCGCCTTCGTGCGCCAGGTCTTCCAGTTCGGAGGTGATCGTTCCGTTCACTTCTCCGATCCGGCCTTCCATCCGCATCTTGAACAGCGATTCTCTCGAATACCCCTGGCCTTTCGGCAGTTCCAGTTTTTCTTCCACCGTCGCGTCGGACTGGCGCAAATCCTTGAAGATTCCGAGCAGTTTGTCCGACAGCAGCGATTTGAGCGCTTTACGGTTTATCGGCTCGCCGTCCGGAATACCGATCTTGATCTTGTACCCGCCGGTCAGCCGGGAAAGGACGCTTTCAAGCGCTGCCCGTTTGGAGGGGGTCAGCTTTTCACCGTCGCGGATATCAAGATCGTCAAAGACGAAATCCAGCGTACTGTCCACCGCCACTTTGGCGAACTTCATCCGGTCGCCGATGCTGGTCGCCAGATCGGTCACGGTGGATAGATATTTCTTGCGGGCATCGGACCGCTCAAAGTTATCCACCATCGATTCGTAGTTCTTCTGGTATTCGGACTGGAAGGCCTCGTCCACCTTGCCCGCCAGATCGGCATTGCCCGGTTCGTAAAGGTTGTATTTAGCTTCGGGATCGAGCCCGGTCATATCGATCTCGCGGCCCTCGAACACCTGGTCCCCTTCACCGGAGTATTCGGTACCGCTTCCCGGGAAAGCGCTCCGTCCGCCGCGCCCCAGCTGCTGCACGATCTTGGCGCGGGTCTTCGCACCCAGCGATATGATGTGCAGGCCGCCTTTCACGAATCCCTTGGCGTCCGCTTTTCCGGTGGCGGTGGCGTCGACGATGTCGGCCACCGATATATCAAGTCCTCTGGAAAGGAAGGTGAGCGTAATGGTCCCCGGTTTGCTGGCCTTGGCCTTGGCGACGTTAAACTCCGCTTCCTCGCCCTGCAGTAAATTGACATCGGTTATCCCCATCTCCGCGAGTTGCGTTTTGAACTCGATAAGGTCTGAAGAGTTTTCAAGACAGATCAGGACCGGCTGGCCCAGCTTGGCGCGAGCGATAGCTTCCTTGGCCGCCGCGGAGTACCGGGCCGAGCGGCCGTGAATATACACTCTCCCCCACTCAATGACGCTGATACGCTTACCTGCCATATCCGCATCGCCTGCGGTAAGTTTGGCCCATTCCGCTTCCACTTTGGCGATATCTTCAGGGGACGCTCCCTTGACCAGAACTTTAGCGTATACATCCTCCAATCCGACCGCGGTGTCGCTCAACGCCGCGGCGGTGCGTATCTTTTCGCGTAGCGTTGTCAATTTCTTGTTAAGTTTGACCGGGTCCTTTATGTCCTCCAGCTCGATCTCCACCTTCGGGATGAACGAGGGCATTTCGACCACTTTAAAGTTCATGTCCGGATAAGCGTTCGAGATGAGCTCGCCGGACGAGCCGATCGAACCGGAGAACCCGATCACCCGGGTGTGATATTCGAACAGCGTGCGTATATCGACGTCGGCCAGGGTGATATGCTCCGCCGTAAGGTCAACCCCAAGCATCATATTAAGAGCTTCGTTAAGGCCGCGGCCGAAGACCTTATTGGGGGAGAACACTCCGCTCTCTTCTTGCGGGACGACTCGGAAAGGTTTAAGTTTACCGCTCCTTACATCAGCGATACGGTCAGTGAGGGCGACATGCTCGTCCACGATATTCTTGCCGTCCGTATATTGGACCACGAACTTGATCCGGTCCGAAAGTCTGGGTTTGCTCGGGTCGGTCTCGATCTTGCCGGTAAGTATGCCTTTCTCATACAGCAACTGCGAGGCTTCAAGGAACGCTTTGAACTGCATCGAAACGAAGGCATCGTAGCGTCCCAGTTTGCCCCTGATGTAATCAATCCCTTTTTCGGTAAGGCGGCCGTCCTTGATGTATTCGCCGGGATTCTTCATTATCTCTATGAACACTTTGTACGCTTTCGCCCATTTGCCTTTGTATCCGATCCCGGGCGTAGACCAACCGACACCGCGGCGCCAGAAATCGATGACCGGGTTGCCGGTGCGCCCTTTTTCGTCCGATATCACGTAATTGGTGGATGCCTGTTCGATTGCGTATGCGTCTACCTCGTCGGCGATCATGATCCCCGGCTTCACCGCGTCCCGCATCTGGATGTAATCGAACGCGTGCTGGGCGATATTGACCACCACGATGTCATTGTTCTCATAGATCTTGCGGGCGTCGCCCTTTTCGTTCTCCATCCTGAACCCGACCTTCACCCCGCGCTTGTCGAATATTCCCTTAACTTTGTTATAATCGCTCCGCAATTGTTCTATCAGCTTATCGTCAGTTGTGATGATGTATATTTTCTTGCCCGGGTTCCTTTTCGCCTGGTCGAGCGCGGTGTAGAGGTCCAACCAGCTCTTACCTTCGCCGGTGCCGATCTGGAAAAGGGTGTTCTTGCTCCCTTCCACCCCTTCCGAAGCGAGTATCAGCGCCTCCAGCTGGACATGGCGGAGGAGTTGGCCGGTGGCCGCTTTATGTTCCGTAACGATGTCGGACAACAGACCGTCGCCGGTCGCGGCCGAAGGAACTTTGCCCGCCCGTATCGCTTTTGCCCGCGGTAATGCACTGTCTACTATCTTCTGATTGGCGTCCGCGTCAACCGGCTTTCCGGAAAGCTTTTTGACCGGTTTTTTAGGGGCCGCTTCCTCCACCGGTTTGTACTCGGTGAGCGAATCGATATCCAGCTTACCCTCATAGATCTTGCGGTTAAGAAAAAGCGTTACCGTGTCGTTAACGACCTGGTAGCCTGACGGGCCGTCCTTCATCACCCTGATCTCCGCCACCCGATAGAACTTGCCGTCGATCTTGATCCCGAATTTTCCATCCTGGTATAGGCCAAAAACATTCCCGCTCCCTTTCGCCGCCGCTTTGAGCAATTCGATCAGATTGGAAGTTCCCAGCACGCCGCCCTCGCCAGTCGGGGTGGCGACGCCCTTTTCGTTTATCTTCACCGCGCCGACGATGTCGGTCCCGTTGATGAACAGCGTTCCTCCGGCGGCGCGGAACTTGCCGACCACCCCGCGCGGAGCTCCGGTTGCCCGGGCGTCGAGGATGTTCCCGATACTGGTCCCGATCCTGGCCACACCACGTTTTGCAAAGTCTTTTGTGACCTCTACTCCCATCCATCCAGCATTGCCGACAAAGGTGATCGCTTTCCCGGCCTTGGCCGCAGTCCTGCGCCAACCCCTGGCCGATTCCGCGCCTTCAGTCGGTTCCGTTATCCTGGTCAAAGCCTCTCCTGCAGAACCCCAGGGATCAAAGCCGATCTTGAGCGCGTTCCCTACCAGTCTTAATGCGGGATGGCGCCCTTCACCCATCCGCATTTCATACGTACCTCTGATCTGTCCGGTCTCCATCGAAATCTTTATCTGCTTTGCGAACCAGCGCACGATCTCCCGGCCGCCGGTCTTTTCATATTTACCCGCCCATTGCTCGAGCTGAGAGATCTTATTTTCAAGCCCCGGGACTTTCTTTGCCAGGTCAAAAATGAATTTATCAAGAGTTAAAGTCTGCCCCCAGACCCCTCTCCATCCGCCCGACATGGTCATGTAGTTTATCGCCCAGAGGATCGCCAGCGCCTTGGCATAGTTAGGTTTATCTTTTTGCAACTCTTCGAAGAAATCGCGGTACCAGAGCGGAGCCAGGCGCGGGAACAACGCCAGCGGCACCAGGCTGCCCGGCCCCCGGCGTCCTCTTATGATATCCATGGGAAGATCTACATAGATCTCGTAGATCATACGGTAACGGAGAGACACTTGCTGGAAGACGAACTGCAATCCGGCCTCTGCCGGCAACTGGGATGCCTGTTTTAAAAGCTCTTCTCCCCAGTTATCGCCCTTGAAGGGGAAATTATCGATCACCCGCTTCAAATAATCCGGACTGGTGAAGGGAAGCAGGTAGGTCCCCACGTTCGGCTGCTTATCGTCCAGTCCCGCCAATAGCGCGGCATTTGGGTCGCCCACCGCCAGTAGCTGCGACGCTCCGCCGATGTTAAATAACGCCTTATGCACTTTCAACAGCAGCTTTTCGGCTTTATCCATCTTTAATGTATCATCGGCGTTAAATGCGCTTTTATCTTCTTTCAAAGCTTTTAACTGCTTAAGGAGTTCTTCCCCGCCTTTCACGTTCGCCTGCCTTAGGAGCATGATCAAGATATCAATATCGTACTTATTGAATGTTCCGATCCCTTTTTGATTGAACACGTAATCGAAATAAAACCCGGGGTTCGCTTTCATGTCGGCGGTACCGAATCTAATTACGTTATAATAATTAAGGACCGCGGTCTTTAACTGCGTAAATTCTATCCGGCTGAAGGGGTCCTTTCCCCCGTTCATCTTCGCCAGTTTTTTAGGGTCGGTGCGAAGGTTTATAAGGAACGCCATCGCCTGTTTGATCCGGATCATCTTATTCCGGTCGGTCACTTTTCCTTCCGCGGCCGGGTCCAGCGAATACAGCGAACCCATCGTCGCCCACTGGTCCGATATTGCCAGCAGGTCTGCATCTGCCGTGGCAAGGACCGACATCGCTTTGTTAGCGGTCATGATCTCGCCGTTGGTCACGTCGCGGTAGCTCTCCATGTCCAGGTATTCGCCGTAGAGGCTCTTCATCGTTGACCAGGCGGAAGATTGCGCGTAAGTTTTGACGAACCAGACCAGGAAGTCACGCGGTACCGCATCGCTGTCCACTAATTGGATAATATTTTCCAGTTCCTGCTTGGCCGCATCCAGTTCCGCGATCTTCTGCGCCATATCGGCAGGGGAAAGGCTAGAGCCCTTGATCTCGCCTTCAAGCTTCGTTATTTTGTCCCTCAACGCCACCGCTTGCTTGGCATAGGGATTGTCCGGCGGGAATTTGCTCGCCCACTCCTGCTTGAGCGCCTTGATCCCCACCCGCTGAGGCTTGCCGTTCAATCCGGTGTTGCTAACGGTGGGTGC
>DATJPS010000101.1:0-10666 GCA_035506255.1 Candidatus Omnitrophota bacterium
GGTCGGCGGGGGCGGAAGCGGCCAGTATCGATCCCAGCGCTCCTTTGCAAAAGGCGATATATTCGCCTTCCGGGTCGGCATGAACGGTGGTCATCATCTTCCGCTGGCTGTCGAACGGCAATTCGTTCACGCGCGGATAAATCTTTTCCATCTCATCCTTGAGCATGCCGGACTTTTGGCCTAGCAGTACCAGCGCGCCTTCGGTCGGGTCCCCGGTCGTCCCTTCCGGCGTCAGTTTTGAATCGTTACAAAGCAGGCTGGCCAACACCAGTGTTTTCGTTTCTCCGGTCGGGGCCAAGCGGTCCCCGACCGCGGTTATCTTGCCTTCCGCGAAAAGATCGCGCACCGTCATCCGGTTCTGCGTCAGCGTACCGGTCTTGTCGGAGCAGATCACGGTGATGCTGCCGAGCGTTTCTACCGCCGGCAGCTTTCTGATAATGGCGCGGCGTTTTACCATCCGATAAGCGCCGAGCGCAAGAGAAATTGTCACCACGGCCGGCAGCCCTTCGGGGATCGCGGCCACCGCCAGCGATACCGCGGTCAGGAACATAGAAACCGCTGGTTCTCCCTTGAACAGTCCGGCCAGAAAGATCACGGCGCAAATGGCAATGACAAGATAAGCCAGCCATTTACCGAAAACTTCGAATTTTTTCTGCAGAGGCGTGGTTTGATCTCCTTCTTCCCCGATCATTTTGGCGATATGCCCCAGTTCGGTCGACATGCCGGTAGCGGTCACAGCCGCGACGGCGCGGCCATAAACGACCGCGCAACCCATATAGACCATTCCGTGCCGGTCCGCCAGCGGGGAGAGCTCGGAGGAGATGATATCGGCGTTCTTGTCCACCGGTACCGACTCGCCGGTCAACGACGATTCGTCAACCCGCAGGGAAAACGAGCTTATCAGCCTGGCATCGGCCTGGGCACGCGAACCGGCCTCGAGCAGCAACAGGTCCCCCGGGACCAGTTCGCGCGCGGGGATCTTCATTTCCTTTCCCCCTCGGACCACGGTCGCCAGGGAGGCCGACAATTTTTTTAAGGAGGCGACCGCTTTTTCCGCACGGATCTCCTGGCTGGTGGAGAGGGCAGCGTTGAGAATAAGTATCACCATGATGAAGATCGCGTCGCTAATTTCTCCCATCAGGCCGGACACTACGGCAGCCGCCAGCAGGACCATTATCATGGCGTCCTTGAATTGTCCCAGGAATATCATGAAGATAGGAGCGGTTCTCTTTTCGGTAAGTTCGTTAGGCCCGTTGCTGATCAATCTTTTTGCCGCTTCAGCCGGGTCCAGCCCGGAATGAAGGTCGGTCTTAAGTTCGTTCGCCGCCTGCTCGGAGGCAAGGCTGTGCCAGACCGTCATCCGGCTTTAGGCCCTGTCGGCAGCGACCGACCGACCGAGCGGGACATCTTTTCGATCGCTTCTTCGGCGGTCAGCCCGTCCTTTGCAGCCTGTCTCAGCACCTGATAGAGCATCTTTGATTCTTCGCTGGAGGTGGAGATCGATTTATCCAGCTGGGCTTCGAAAGCGGCCTTCGCTTCGGGCGACAGTATTTTATAAGTATTGATGAAAGCGCTGACCTGATCGCTAAGATCGTCGAAATTAGGCATATTTGTCAATATTATAGCATATATGTTATAATAGCCGAACCAAGTATGGCTAAGATCTATCCGTTCAAAGGGATCCTTTACAATAAAAAGAAGGTAAAGAAGCTCAACGCGGTAATGTCGCCCCCTTATGATGTAATCTCCCCTGAACAGCAGGACAATTATTACCAGATATCCGACTACAACATGATCAAACTCATCCTGGGAAAAGAATTCCCCGGGGATACGCAATATAACAATAAATATGTACGTGCCGCCGCCACATTCGATGGATGGATGCGGCATGATATACTGGTGCGCGACCCCAAACCGGCGATCTACGTATACGAACAAAAATTCTCCGCCGCCGGTAAAAAGTGGGAGCGGATCGGCTTCATTTCGCTAATGCGGATCGAGGATGGGGGGAGAGGCCGGTTGTTTCCCCACGAAGAGACCCTGATGGCGCCAAAAATGGACCGGGTGGAACTGATCCGGGCGACCCAGGCCAATTTTGATTGTATTTTTTCACTTTATCAGGACCCGGACAATAAAATATTTAAAGTACTGCGGAAAGCGATGCGTAAAAAGCCGCTGATCGACGTCAAGGACCAGGACAAGGCCGTCAACCGCCTCTGGCGTATCGATTCCCGCCCGCTGATCAACAAGCTCATGAAAGAGATGAAGGATAAATCGGTCTTCATCGCCGATGGCCATCATCGGTTCGAGGCGGCCACCCGGTTCAAGAATGAAATGAAAGAACGGAATACCCGGTTCTCAGAGGATGAATCCTATAACCACGTGATGATGTATTTTACGCCGGCCGAAGGGAAAGGGCTGGTAGTATTGCCGATCCACCGGCTGGTAACGCCAATCCCGCACCTGGAGATCAACAGTTTTGAAGAAGAGCTCAAACAATATTTCGATATCAAACTTTTCGCTTATTCAAAAAGAACCGAACCTCAGGTACGGAAAAAGGCGCTCAAAGAGCTGACCCGCCAGGCGGACAAACATTCGTTCCTGATGGGATTGCGAGACGTTCCGCGCTATTATCTGCTTACGCTGAAGAACGAAGATATAGTGGACATGATGCTGGAGGAGGGGAAGCCGGAAGCGTATAAACGCCTGGACGTAACGATCCTGCATTCGATCGTGATGAAAAAGATCCTGGGTCTGTCGCAGGAAGAGCAGATCAGCTATGCAAAGAACACGGACGAAGCGGCGGAAGGGATCCAAAAAGGACCGTTCCAACTGGTGTTCTTCATGAACCCGACCAAAGTTTCGGACATAATAGAGATCGCATCGAAATCGGAAAAGATGCCGCAGAAATCGACGTTCTTTTACCCCAAACTACTTTCCGGCATGGTGATGAACAAGATCATCCACGGTGAAAAGGTAGAATACTGATCAGTCTTCGACCTTAACGTACGAAATTATCCTTTCCTTAAGCCAGACCCATCTCAACCATGCCTGCAGTTCGTCGGTGGTCATGTAGATTTCGCGGACGTGATTGAAAGGGAGCTGATAGATCACCCTATACATGCAATTCACCTCCTTTCGCATCGAGCGAGCGGTACTGTGTCGCTTCGGCGATATGGGCGGCGGCGATCGACTCCGAACCTTCAAGATCAGCGATCGTTCGAGCGACCTTGAGAATACGATCGTACGACCTTCCGCTGAGCTTCAAATGCAGGATCGCCGCTTTCATCAATGCTTCCGCTCCCCCGTTAAGGACGCAAAATTCGCGTATCTGCTTGGGCGTAAGCCTGGCGTTTGAATGCACCCCGGTCCCTTTAAGTCGGGCTTTCTGGCGTTCGCGCGCCGTTATCACTTTTTCGCGTATCGAACGGGTCGATTCCCCGGTCGCCTGCTTTAGCAACTCCTCCTTTTTCAGCCGTGGCACCTCGATCTGGATATCGATCCGGTCGAGCAACGGCCGCGAAAGCTTTTCCCAGTAGCGCTGCACTTTTTGCGGAGGGCAGACGCATTGCTTCGCCGGGTCCATGTAGTTGCCGCAGGGGCACGGGTTCATCGCCGCCACAAGCATGAACTCCGCCGGATAGGTAATTGAAGCGAGCGCCCGGGAAATGCTTACCTTGCCGTCCTCAAGCGGTTGTCGCAGGACTTCCAGGACCTCGCGTTCGAACTCCGGGAACTCGTCAAGGAACAATATTCCGTGGTGCGCCAGCGATACTTCGCCCGGCCGGGGTATTCTTCCTCCGCCAATTATGCCGATATCCGAAGTGGTGTGATGGGGGGAACGGAACGGGCGGCGGGTGATCAGCGCGTTCCTGCCGGAAAGCCGTCCGGTAACGGAATATAATTTCGTAACTTCGAGCGCTTCATCGATCGAAAGCGGCGGAAGGATGCCGGGAAGCCGTTTAGCGAGCATGGTCTTACCCGATCCGGGAGGCCCGACCATTAAGATATTGTGGGATCCGGCGGCGGCGATCATCAAGGCGCGTTTGGCATGGAACTGGCCTTTGACATCAGAAAAGTCGAGATCGAACTCCGGCTCGCAATCGAATATCGCTTTTAAATCGACCTTTCGGGGGGCGATATGAAGGTCGCCATTCAAAAAAGCAGCGGCATCTTTCAGGTTTTTCACCGGTATCACTTCCAGTTCCGTAACCAGCGCCGCTTCATCGGCGTTCTCCTCAGCCACCAGTGCGCGTTTGACCCCATCCTCCCGTGCGGACAGGCAAATAGGGAGCACTCCGTTGATAGGCCTGACTTCACCGTTAAGCGACAGTTCTCCAAACAAGATCGTATGATCCAGCATTTCCCCCTTTATCTGTCCGGAAGAAAGGAGCATTCCCACCGCGATCGGCAGGTCATATAATGGCCCTTCTTTGCGAATGTCGCCGGGAGCAAGGTTGATAGTGAAATAACCAGGCGGGAACTCGAAACCGGAATTGTTAATGGCGAACTTGACCCGGTCGCGGCTCTCTTTTACCGCCGCGTCCGGCAAGCCGACGATCGATTGGCCGGGCAATCCGCGGAGCGAATCCACTTCCACCTGCACCAGCAGTCCGTCGAGCCCGTGCAGAGCGGAGCTTTGGAGCTTAATCAACATAGAAGGCGTCCTTGATGTGTTCAACGCGGGAACGGTCGGAGGGGGACGAATAGATGGCAATGACATCGAACCGGCAGTCGACCCCTTGTATCCGATTTCTTAGCAGATAGGTCTTGGCCGCGTGTATGATGCTCTGCCGCTTGCCTTTTCCGATCGCTCCCAACGGGGAGCCGTAACTGCGGTCGGAGTAGTTCTTGACCTCCACGAATACCAGAAAGCGTCCGTCACGCGCGACGATATCGATCTCCCCCTGTTGTGAGCGGAAATTCTTTTCTAATATCTGGAATCCGTTAAGTGATAGGTAATCGCAGGCCAGCTCTTCTCCTAATACCCCTCTATCCTTGCTTTCCCTTGCCATGATACTTTGGAAAAGCAATTATCATGCCGGTAGCGAACTGGAAAAACGAACGGATCGGACCGATTTTCGTCCGGATTAAAGCGGATTCGTCAAAAAAAGACCCCCGCCTCCAACCGAGATCAACTCGGGGTGGGGGCGGGGGCACGGAAGACTAGTTGAGAATGTTGTAGAGATTCTCGCTCATGTTGAACTTGGCCACATTGCGAGCCGGGATATTGAGGCTCTTACCGGTCTGGGGGTTGCGTCCCACCCGGGCTTTGCGCCGCATTTTTTTCCAGGTCCCGAAACCGACCATTCTGACCTCCTGTCCCTTTTTGAGGGCGCCGGAGATAGCGTCAAAAGTGGTATCGATCACTTTGAGGGTCTGGCTCTTGGACATTTTGGTCTTGTTGGAAACGAGATTGCACAGTTCCTGCTTGTTCATTAATTGTTCACCTCCTCAGAGGAAATTCTATAAGCGGACGGGCTAAAAGTCAAGCGGAATCTGGATTTCAGGGGAATCGCTGACCGGGAAGAACGACCGGCGATGGATTAAAACCGGGCCAAATTCCCTGATCGCGGCTACATGTTCACGCGTCCCGTAACCTTTGTGCCGTTTAAAACCATATTCCGGGAAGATCGGATCGAACTTTTCCATTATCCGGTCACGGGTCACTTTAGCGATGACGGAAGCGGCCGCGATGGAAGCGCATTTTGAATCCCCGCGGACGATCGCGGTCTGAGAGATAGGGGACGCAATGCGGAAGCGCCCGTCGATTAGAAGATGTCCGGGTTTAATGCTGAGAGATCCGACCGCGATCTTCATTGCCAAATGAGAGGCTCGGAGGATATTGATCCGATCGATGGTTTCCCAATCTACGATCCCGATGCCGATCGCGAGTGTGCGCTCGGAAATGAGCTTGAATAATGAGAGCCTTTTTTTCTCCGAAAGCTTTTTGGAGTCGTCCAGTCCGGGGATGCGGCAGGAGGAGGGGAGGATCACGGCGGCGGCGACCACCGGCCCGGCTAACGGTCCGATGCCGACCTCATCAATGCCCGCGATATGTTTTATCCCTTTCCGGTGCAGTTGATTCTCAAGTCGGCTGGTGGGCGGCATGCACCCAGTATAACATTTATCTCGGGATCAGGCCAAACTGGAGGAGCGGCCAGATGCGGAGGATCGCCGGGCCGATGACGTTCTTCTTCGGCAGAAATCCCCAATAGCGGGAATCGGCGGAGTTAGGGCGGTTATCGCCCATCATGAAGTATGAATCACCGGGGATCTTTACCGGACCGAAGGTGGCCGGCATCTCGTTTAAATTGGCATAATCATTATGCCCCGGATGAGTCTCTTTCAGTTCAGCGTCGTTGATGAACACCACGCCTTTTTTAACTTCCAGCTTCTCTCCCGGCAGGCCGATCACTCTTTTAATCAGGTCTTTCCGGTCACCGTTGATGTCGTACATCCGGAAAACGATCACATCGAACCGCTTAGGCCCGCGGTCAAAATCCCAAAGGTACTGGCGGTCGGACAGAAAGACCGGATGCTGGTAGAGCGGGTTGGGAATGATATAAAGGAACCGCTTTTCCTTGTACGATTCGAATAGCGGATTGGTGACGCCGTAGGCGAGCTTGTTGACGATGATGCGGTCGTTGACGTTGAGAGAAGGTTCCATGGAGCCGCTGGGGATCCAGAAGACCTGGACGAAAAACGCACGGATAAAGAGCGCGAGCAATAACGCGACGACGATCGTTTCCGCCCATTCATAAACCCAGCTTTTGACTTTGGCGGTGGTATCGGCTGCCGGAGGCTTGTTTTCCAATTAAGCGCCTTCTTTTTGTACTTCGTCGATCCGGGTGGCGGCCCCGCCCTTGAGCTTTCTCATATAATAAAGCTTGGCGCGTCGGACGCGGCCGGATTTTACTACCTGTATCTTTTCAATCAGCGGCGAGTTGACCGGGAAGATCCTTTCCACGCCGACCCCCATCACGATCTTGCGGACGGAGAAGGTTTCGCGGGTCTTGGTCCCCTGGCGCTTGAGCACGATCCCCTCAAAGGCCTGGAGCCTTTCTTTGCCGCCTTCCTGGATCTTGCAGGTGACGCGGACGGTGTCGCCGACATTGAAGTCGGGGACCCCCTTCTTTATCAGAGATTGTTCCATTTCGTTTATTACTTTCATTTTGATACCCCCAAAAGTCTGTCTAAGATCACCGCCGCCGCCGACCGGACAGATAAATGATTGTAATCCGTCGGCCCGCAGATCGGCTCCAACACATGGTCCGCGCGGTCCAGAAGCTCTTTGGTCATTCCCCATCCCGTTCCCAGAAGGATCAGGACCGGACGCCGGCTCTTCTTTATTACGGACCGGAATTTTTCGAACCTGACCGTCCCTTCCGGGCGGGCAGAGGTCGCGACCACCACCGGGTTCTTAAGCTTCTTGATCACGCTTTCCAGGTCGGGAGCGAGCTCCACCAGCCTGAAAGCTTCGGCCCGGGTCCAGTTGTGCGAAAAACTCGAGTCTTTTCTCCAGCAGTCGACGATGCGTTTGGCGAAAGCCAGCTGCGCAGGCATGGGATTGACCACGAAATATTTGGAAATGCCGTAGGTCAGTGCCGAGCGGGCGATATCATGGAGATCCACGCCTGTAATGCAGGTGCTGACGATCTGCTTATTCTTATTATACACCGGAAAATGGATCAATGCAAGATAGACTTTAGCCATAAATTCAGCCTTTCAGGACGATCTCTTCGATCAATTTACGGTCTTCTTCGGCCAGCGGGGCGCTGACCAGCAGGTCGGGACGGCGGAAAAGCGTCCGCTCCAGCGATTCCCGGCGGCGGTAACGGTCGATCTGCTCGTGGTGGCCGGACCGCAGCACCGCAGGCACCTCTTCATCCTTGAATTTTTCCGGCTTGGTGTAGCTGGGATAGTCGAGCAGGCCGTTGAAGAACGAGTCCTGCATGAACGATCCCTCTTCTTTGATGACGTTGGGGACCAGGCGCGACACGCAATCGATTAGCGCCATCGCGGGGATCTCGCCGCCGGTCAGCACATAATCGCCGATAGATACCTCATCGGTCACCAGATCCTTGCGGACCCGTTCGTCCACTCCTTCGTAATGCCCGCAAATAAGGATCAAATGATCTGTCCCCGCAAGTTCATTGGCCTTTTCCTGGGTCAATGTTTCGCCGGTAGGGCAGAGCAGTATGATGCGGGTTTTTGAACTAGGGCCTAAAGAAGCGACCGCCTTATAGATTGGCTCCGGTTTCATTACCATTCCCGGCCCGCCGCCGTAAGGCGAATCATCGGCGGTCTGGTGCTTGTCTTCGGTAAAGTCGCGGATGTTGATCAGATTGATGTTAAGGATTCCTTTATCGCGGGCTTTTTGGACAAGGCTCTCGGACAGCGGCCCCGAGAACATACCCGGAAAAAGGGTAAGAACGTCGATGCGCATCGGGCCTATTCGGCGCCGCGGATCTCCTGAACGACCCCGTCCTTTACGATGATCTCGGCCCCTCCCACTTTCTTGTAGAGGTTATCGCCGATGCCGACCTTGACCGGACCTTCAAGCGGTCCCTGCACGAATTCACTGCCAATTGCCAGCCGGCGGGCTTCTTCGATCTTGAGAGCGAGATCGGCCTTTGACGCGGACTGACGGGCACGCTCTTCGTCAAGCTGATGCTTGAACGCGGCCGCTTTCTGCATCAGGCCTTTTT
The DNA here is from genome assembly GCA_035506255.1 of Candidatus Omnitrophota bacterium. Classification (GTDB taxonomy): domain Bacteria; phylum Margulisbacteria; class WOR-1; order XYC2-FULL-46-14; family WPAF01; genus CAIYXV01. The sequence continues at coordinate 8,712 of DATJPS010000101.1, forward strand.
TCTTGAGATCTTCCAGATAAGCTTTGCTTTGCATGTCCATCTGTGAAGATTGTGCTTCCAGGTTCTGGACCGCCCGTTCCAGTTCTTTTATCAGATTGTCTTTGAACGCCTCGGTAACGATCGCTTTTACCATAACGACCCTTTTAAGTTCGATATTGTCCGCCATATTATCTCTCCTCTTTTGTAATGATCTCGACCGAGATCCGCTTGCGATCCTTTGCGCCCGCGGCTTTTGCCAGGGTCCTCAGCGCATTGGCGATGCGACCTTCGCGGCCGATCACCTTTCCCGCGTCCTCGTTCGCCACCCGGACCTCGATCACGGTCGCCATGCCGTTATCAGATTCGGAGATGACCACTTCTTCGGGCTTTTCCACCAGGGATTTAACGATGTATTCGATCAGCTCTTTCAACGGGCGTTCCCCTCCTTAGGCTGCTGGTTCGGCAGGCTTGGCTTCTTCGGCCTTAGGAGCGGGTGCTTCGCCGGCCGGAGCGGCGGCTTCGGCCGCGGCTTCCTTTTTAGGCTTTTTCTTCTTTAGGTTCGTGGTGTCGACCGGCGGCATGATCCCGACTTTGCCGAGCAACATGCGGACCTTTTCGGTAGGCTGTGCGCCTTTTTTGATCCAGTCGAGCATTTTATCCCTGCTGACCTCGAAAAGGGCAGGGGTCTGCCGGGGGTGGTAAATGCCGAGTATCTCGATCACCGCACCGCCGAGTTTTGCCCTTTCTTCCTGCACGACCACCCGGTATTTGGGTTGTCTGGAGGTTCCGACTCTCTGTAACTTGATCTTAGGTGCCAAAGGTTATCTCCTTCCTATTCCAAAAAAGCATTATATCATACGGAGGAGCTTTTGGTAAGAGGCGAAATTGTTTTTAGTTTCGGTCAGACTATCACCGCCGAACTTTTCAAGCAGGGCATTGGCCAGCTCGAACGCTACCGCTGCCTCGCCCACCACCGCCGCCGCTTCCACCGCTTCCACGTCCGAGCGCTCGACAAAGGCGCGTGCCGCCTTTTTTGTTCTCAGATCAACCGAAAATAACGGCTTTTTTAGGGTAGAAATCGGTTTCATTGCCGCCCGGATGACCACCGGTTCACCGTTGGTCATGCCGCCTTCCAGCCCGCCGGCGTGGTTCGTGGCGCGAGTGAACCTTTTATGTTTATATAGGATCTCGTCATGAACCACTGATCCGGGAAGCTCGGATTGGCGAAAACCAAGTCCGATCTCCATTCCCTTGACAGCCTGAATGCTCATTAACGCCAAGCTTAAACGGCCGTCAAGGCGCCGGTCCCACTGTGTGTGCGACCCGAGACCCGGAGGGCAACCGGCGGCGGTCACTTCAAAGACCCCGCCCAGTGTATCGCCCGAAAGAGAAGCTTCGTCGATCAGGTCTTTCCATTTATTCCGGTCGGTCTCCCCGCCGATATGCACGATTGAACTGGCTATGTTTATCTTGAATTCCGACAGCAGCCGGCGGCAGACCGCGCCGATCGCCACGCGGGCGGCGGTCTCGCGGGCGGAAGACCTTTCAAGTATGTTCCGGATATCCTTTTGATTATATTTTAGCGCACCGGCCAGGTCGGCATGGCCGGGGCGGGGGACGCTGACGATCTTACTGAAAAATTCGGTGCTGCGGTTGGGGATCAAGATAGAGATGGGGCTGCCGATGGTCTTTCCCAGACGCACGCCGGAAAGTATCTCGGCCTCGTCCTTTTCGATCTTCATCCTTCCGCCGCGGCCGTACCCGCTTTGTCTTTTTTGGAGATCTTTATTGATATCGACCGGAGTCAAAGGAAGGTCGGCGATCATCCCGTCGAGCAGGGCGACCAGTGCTTTACCGTGCGATTCGCCGGCGGTCATGAACCTTAGCATGGGACGATTATAACACGGGGGTATGGTCAGGGCAACGCGATGCTGGCCATGCTGGGATCGTTCGGATCGTATATCGTGACCCGGTCG
>DATJPS010000102.1:0-2803 GCA_035506255.1 Candidatus Omnitrophota bacterium
GCAAAGCGGTAGCGGCCGGCCTGGATCCGGCCCGAAAGCATCAGCATCCGGCAAGACAATTTTAGATCGAACGCCCGTTTGATCACCCCCGCCCCGCAGAGAGTGCCGGCGATGGTGTTTACCGACATCCCTTTTTGGATATCGACGGTGACCGGGGAATCGTTAACGCCCGTCCCCAACAATACGGAAGTGAACATGAAAAGGCAGAGCACCAGTAGAAGCGTCGCGACGATAACAATGATCTTTGCCGGGGTTCTCATTTTTTCCGGCTGTCCATGTAGTTTTGAAGGATATAAGCGGCGGCTGATTTATCGATCACTTTGCGCTGCTTCTTGGCGGAAAGGCCCGCTTCGGAAAGCGTCCGCTGGGCCTGCACAGTGGTAAGTCTTTCGTCCCAGGTAACGATCGGTATCTTGAAAGCCGACTTTAACGCCTCGACGAATTTGAGCACCTTTTCGGCGGAGACCCCGATCTCTCCGGACATCGTCTTGGGCAGTCCGACCACGATCTCGTTGACCGAATCGAACTTCTTCATGATCTTTTTGATCTCTTTGATGTCTTCATCGAAGGTCTTCCCCTTGCCAATGACCGCCACGCCCTGGGCGGTGATGCCGAGCGGGTCGCTCGCCGCGATCCCGATCCGCTTATCGCCGTAATCCACCCCAAAGATCCTCATAAGGAATCGGCCACCCGTTTAAAGGCTTCCGACACGCGCGACGGGGCCTTGCCGCCCGCCTCCGCTTTATCGGCTTTGCCTCCCCCGCCCCCGCCGCAGGTCTCGGCCAGCAGTTTGGCGATCTTGCCGGCATTGATCCGGCCGGTAAGGTCGTCGGTAACGTTGACCAGGAAAGATACCTTTTCCGGAGCGGTCGAGGCCAGTACCAGCAGCACGGATGGAAGTTTCGCCTTGATCTCGTCCGCCAGTGAACGGAGGTTGGGCATCGAAACGTCAGGGAGCTCTTTCATCAATACCTTGATCCCTTTAATGTCGCAGGCTTCGTTCGCCAGCGAATCGGCCATGGTCAGTACTTTTTTCCCTTTTAGCTTTTCGATCTCCTTCTCCAGGCTCAGGTTCCGTTCTTTCAACCAATCCACCCGCCCCTTGAGATGTTCAAGGAATTTATTGACATTGACGATATCGGTCTTGTCCACCGCGTCCTGCAGGCGCACCAGTTCCTCCTGATCGACCGAAAAAACGTTCGGCTCAAGAAGCTTCTGGTCGCCCAGGCGGGACTTTTCTTCCTGGAGCGTCCGGTGGCGGTGCTGTAGCTTGAGGATCTCTTCCCTCATCGCTTTTGCCTGGTAGACCGTATGGACCTTTGCCCAGGGACCGGACACCGCTTCGATCCTCCGGACCCCGGCCTGAAGCGATTCTTCCTTTATGATCTTGAAGAACACGATATCGGAGGTGCTGCGAACATGGCAGCCGCCGCATAATTCGGCGCTCACTCCCGTAACTTTGACAATTCTTACCTTATTGCCGTACTTCTCGCCGAACAGCGCGGTCACACCCGCCTTCTTGGCTTCTTCCAGCGAGGTCTCCTGCCATTCCACTTTTATCTTTTTCTTTATATTTTCGTTCACGATCCGCTCGATCTCTTCGATCTGGGCAAGGTTGAGCGCGCTGGGCGCGTGAAAATCGAACCGCAGCCGGTCCGGGCCTACAAAGGATCCCGCCTGCGTAGCCTGAGGCCCGAGAATGCATCTTAACGCGGCGTGCAGGAGATGCGTGGCGGTGTGATTGGCCGAAGTGCTGGCCCGGCGGCTGGCGTCGATCTTAACTTTCACGCCCTGCTTATCTTTCAGCCCCTCTACCCGGTCCACCTTGTGCAGGATCACCCCGCCGATCTCGCCAAAAGTGTTGGTGACCATGATCTCTTTTCCATCAAAAAAGATGATGCCGGTATCCCCGACCTGTCCGCCGCCTTCGGGGTAGAACGGCGTCTTTTCCAGTATCACGACCTTTTCGTTCGGGAAGATGCCGATCACCCTGGTGTCGCATTCCAGTTTGTCATAACCGATGAAATTCGTTTTCGGATATTTTGAAAGGTCCATCCTGGTAGTGATGTCCGCCGTGCCGGACGCGGACCGGGCGCGGGTCTTCTGCTCTTCCATCGCCCGGTTGAACCCGTCCAGGTCGATCTGCGCCCCTTTTTCGGCGGCGATCTCGCGCGTCATCTCGATCGGAAAGCCATAGGTGTCGTGCAGTTTGAACGCTTCCGCGCCGGGGACGGTCTTTCCGTTCCTGGCGATCAGGTCGTCCAACATTTTCATCCCCGCCTCGAGCGTGGCGTTAAAGCAAGACTCTTCGTTGCGGAGCGCTTCGCCGATCTGTTTTGCTTTGGCGGATAGTTCCGGGTAGAAAGATTTGCCGAGATCGATCACCGTCCCGGCCAGTTGCGGCAGAAAGATATCCTTCACGCCCAGCTTTTTAAGGTGCAATGCCGCCCGGCGAATGATCCTGCGCAGTACATAACTGCGCCCTTCGTTCCCCGGCATCACCCCGTCGGCGATCAGGTAGGTTGCGGCGCGGGCGTGATCAGCGACGATCCGTTTGGACAAAACATTATCTCCCGGAAGTTTCGCAATGATCGGAGCGAATAGATCGGTGTCGAAGTTGGTCTCTACACCCTGCAGCAGCCGGGAGATCCGTTCCAACCCCATCCCGGTATCGATGTTCTTCGAAGGAAGCGGATTGAGATTCCCCTTTTCGTCACGGTTGAATTCGATGAAAACCAGGTTCCAGACCTCGAGCCAGCGCTCGCAGTTGCAGCTGGGATCGCAGCCCGGCTTTCCGCACCCT
>DATJPS010000103.1:0-6108 GCA_035506255.1 Candidatus Omnitrophota bacterium
AGGGACCTTTTACAACCATACCAAGGGATCGATGATCCCCACCGGAAACCAGACCGATTTCGCGCTCGGCTCCGACGGGTTCTTCGTCATCAGCTGTCCCTGGGGCGAAGGCTACACGCGCGACGGAAGGTTCGTCGTCGATTCGGAAGGAAATATCGTTTCCACCGTCAACCATTATCCGCTCCTCGGCCAGAACGGACCGATCGCCGTTCCGCCGGGTACCCCGATCGAACTTAACCAGTCGGGGGAGATAATGGCCAACGGAGCGGTGATCGACCGGATCCGGGTGGTCAATTTCCAGGCGCTCGATCAGCTAGATTCGATCAACGGCGCCATCTTCCGCAACACCGACCAGAAGCAGACGCCGCAGGAAGTGGATACCCCCCGCATTGTGCAGGGATATGTCGAGGCCAGCAACGCCGACGAGGTGGACCAGATGATGGACCTGGTACTGCTTAACCGCGTCTACAACATGAACACCAAGATCGTGACGGTTTGGGACGCGGATACCACCAAAGCGATCGAGATGGGCAAGGTCCAATGATAAAGGGAGGTAGATGAACCATGTTCCAACCGCTCTATATCGCCGCCACCGGGTTGAAGTCGTTCCAGGACGAGATCATGGACATAACGAACAACCTTTCCAATGCCAAGACCACCGCCTTCAAACGCGGGCGCACAGAGATGGAGAGCCTGTTCTACGTCGACAAGTCCTTCAAGGACCAGTTGGCGGAGGCGATGTCGGCGGACGAACTGCCAAAGGTTTCGCCCGAATACGGTACCGGAGTAAGGGTGGCCGCCACCTCCAAGGATTTTATCCAGGGATCGATCGAGACCACCAGCAGCCCGCTCGACGTGGCGATCCAGGGCGATGGGTTCCTGCAGGTCAAGCTGCCTGACGGGACCTCGGCATATACGCGGGCCGGCAATCTTCATGCCGATAACGAAGGTAATCTGGTCGATGCCAACGGGCATCCGCTCGATCCGCCGATCACGCTCCCTTCTGGCACCACCGCCGTCACCATCCATCAGGACGGGACGATCTACGTTTCGATCGATAACCAGATAGCGCAGACCGAAGTGGGACAGATAACGCTGGCAAAGTTCCCCAACATGCAGGGGCTTAAAAGCATGGGACAGAACCTTTTCGCGTCGACCGCGGCTTCCGGAGACCCGGTGGTCAGCAACCCCGGATCGGCCGGCTTTGGCACGGTCAGCCAGTACGCGCTCGAATCTTCCAACGTCGACGTGATCTCGGAGATGATGCGGATGGTTATGGTACAGCGGGTGTTCGACACTCTGACCAAAGCGGTCGCGAGCTACGAAGGAATGCTCACCTCGCTTGAAAAGATGAAATCATAGATGAAGCTCAATCTTAAAATATTATTGTCCGTTGCGGTCCTGACGCTGTGGGGGTTGTCCCTGGCGGCGGGCGCGGACGTCCTCGACCGGGCCAAGAGCGCGATCGGCGATTATGCTTTAAAACATAACCCGGACTGGCGTGACTGCCGGATCGTGGTCTCCATCCGCGGCGGGGACAGGTTCTTTGACAACTATGCCAATGACGAATATTCAAAGATCGTCGTCCCTTCCGATTACAGGCTGACCAAGGTAACGTCGAGCCTGTTCGTTCCGATCGCGGCGATGTCGGGTGAAAAGGAACTGTCGCGAACGATGGTGATCGCCCGGATCGAGGTTTACAAGGATGTGGTGGTCTCCACCGCCGTTATCCCGCGGGGAAAAGAGATCAGCGCCGATGACCTGGACATAAAGACGCAGGATATTTCCGCCTATCAGGGGAAGTGTTTCGCTTCGGCCGACGAAGTGGCGGGCAAGATCACAAAATCTCTGGTGCAGAAGAATTCCGTGATCCTCGACTGGATGGTTAAGGACGAACCGCTGGTTTCCCGCGGCTCGCCGGTGAAGATACGCGCGGCGGGCGAGAACGTGCTGGTGGAGGCCGACGGTACGGCGCTGGAGGACGGCATGCTGGGCGACCTGATACCGGTTCGCCGGGACGATTCGCGCGAGGAATTGAAGGCAAAGGTGACCGGGCCGAACGTAGTGGAGGTAAAGATATAATGCGGGATCGCGCGCGCGCGTCGGGCTTGGTTTTAGCATTGTTATTGTTCTTGGGATTGGCGACCGCCGCCGGTTCCGATTCGCTTTATAAAGTCGGGCAGACCGGGTCGCCTTACACGCCGGAAAAATCGTTTCGCGTAGGGGATATCATTACCGTGCTCGTGGTGGAATCTTCCAGCGCCCAGCATAAGGCCGGGACCAATTCCAACGTATCCGACGATTTCGGGGTCAAGTTCGTCCACACGCTTGAACGGCTCAATCCGCTGATCGGGCCCAGCTCTTCCGTCAACGGAGACCTTTCACAAAAATACGGCGGGACCGGCAGCACTCAGCGGGAATCCAACATCCAGGCCAAGATCGCGGCCGAAGTGACGGAAGTGATGGAGAACGGCAATCTCCGGATCGAGGGTAAGCACACGGTGCGGGTCAACGACGAGAACCAGGAAATACTGGTCTCGGGCGTGGTCCGGTCCAAGGACGTTACCATCACCAACACCATCTATTCCTATCAGGTCGCGGACGCGGACATTTCCATCAAGGGTTCGGGCACGGTGCAGGAAGCGGAGGCTCCCGGCTGGTTCACGCGCATACTCAACTGGCTCTTTTGATCGGAGAGAAAAAGTGAAAAAGATCTTTGCTTTGATATTGATGACGGTTTTGATGGCGGGTGTCTCTTACGGGGCGCCGACGGTCAGGATCAAGGACATCGCCCACGTGCTGCAGGCGCGCGACAACCAGCTGATGGGGTTCGGGCTGGTGGTCGGGCTCCGCAACACCGGCGATACCCAGCAGACCGGCTTTACCAAGCAGGCGATCACGAACCTGCTTTCAAAGATGGGAGTGGCGCCGCAGCTCGATTTTAAGAGCCGCAACGTCGCCGCGGTGATGGTAACGGCCGATCTCCCTCCTTACGCCAAGTCCGGACAGAAGCTTGACGTAACGGTGTCGTCGATGGGAGATGCCACCAGCCTGGCGGGGGGAACGCTCCTGTTCACGCCCTTGACCGGAGCGGATTCGGATATCTACGCTACCGCGCAGGGGAATATCACCGTGGGGCAGGACAGCCTGGCGCCGAATCTGCCGCCTTTGCGCACCAGCCAGGCCACGGTCGGCAGCATACCCGGTGGCGCGCTGATCGAAAAAGAAGTGCCGGTATCGCTGGCCGATAAGGGAAACATTTCGATCGTTCTGGACGAACCCGATTTCACTACCGCCGCACGGGTGGCGGACGCCATCTCCAAGCTCGGGTTCGAGGCCAACGCGGTCGATGCTTCCACTATCCAGGTCCCGGTTTACAGCGATACCGACGCGGTCAAAGTGGTCTCCCGGATCGAAGGGGTGACCATCACTCCGGACAGCGTGGCGCGGATCGTGGTGAACGAACGGACCGGAACGATCGTGGTCGGGGAGAACGTGAAGATATCGGAAGCGGCGGTGACCTCAGGGACGATCAACGTGACCATTGGCAGCGTGAGGCTGCATTCCGAAGGGAGCCAGGACCAGAATGCCGGCAGCACGTTGGGCATCGATACGACCGCGAAAGTGACGCAGGATAACGGCAACCTGGTCCGGGTACCGCAAAGCGCAAAGCTTTCGGACGTGGTAAAAGCGCTTAACGCGGTAAAGGCCACGCCGCAGGACCTGATATCGATCATGCAGGCGCTCAAGAAAGTAGGCGCTCTCAAGGCCGAATTGGAGGTAATCTAAAGCATGGATTTTATCAATCCGGTCAGCAGCATGGGCGAGATCGCCACGCAGCGTCCGGTCCGGCGGGAAGACGGCGCCGAGGAGTTCGCGAAGATATATTACAAGGAAATGCTGAAGCAGGTCTTTGCCTCGCAACAGGAAGACGAAGGCGCGCTTGCCCCCTCGTTTAACCGTGACATCTTCATCGACAAGATGGCCGAGGAGATGGCGAGGAAGAACCGGGCGATGCTGAATTTAAAAGGAACAGGAGAAGCGCAATAAATTGGTTATAAAGAAGACGACCGTTAAAAAGCCGGCCCCAAAAACGGGGGAGGAGAAAAAGCTCCCAAAGTCGATCGAAGCTTATATGCCGCTGGTCCATTCGATCGCGTCCATGGTTTCCGGCAAGGGATTGCCTCCGAGCGTCGATTACAACGACCTGGTATCGGACGGCACGGTGGGATTGATGAAGGCCTGGGAGAATTTCGATCCCGGCCGCAACGTCAAATTCGAGACCTACGCTTCTTACCGCATCCGGGGCGAGATCCTCGACGGGCTCAAGAATTACAGCCCGGTGCCGTACCGGGTGCAGGTGATGATCCGCGACCTGGCAACCAAGGGTTACAAGGCGACCGTAGCGGAAAAGGTCAAAAAGGACGAGAAAGATCTAGAGAAAAAACAACTTTCAGAAGGGGAGTTCCGGACCGCGGTCGATAAGATAAAGAAGATAATTTCCGCCTCGGCGCTGATGTACATGTTGTCGCTCGAAGAAATGGCGGAGCGGACCGAAGTGACGGTACAGTCGGAGCGCGGACCGTCCGACGAGGTGGAGTTCATGGAATTGCGGGAAAGGCTGAACCTGGCAAAAAAGAACCTGCCGCCGCTGTACCAACAGGTGCTTAACCTGTTCTATCAGAAAGGCCTTAACCAGAAGACGATCGCGGCCCAGCTTAACCTGTCGCGTCCCAAGGTTTGCCGGGTCATCGACCGGTCGGTAAGGCAGCTGCAAAAGGAGTTGAGGGGAAGTGTTTGACAATACCATTTCCAATCTCGAAGGCGGTATGAGGACTTCCGCCGCCAAGCAGACGGTGATCGCGCACAATTTGGCCAACGCTAATACACCTGGCTACGAGCCGATGGATTTTGACGAGGAACTGGGCAAAGCGGTAAAACGGCAGGACAGCAAAAAGGTGATACTGGAGGAAGAGATGGCCCGGTTGTCGGAGAATTCGGTCCGCTATTCGGCGTACGTCAAACTGCTCACGCAGAAATTCAGCATTCTAAGAAGCGTGGTAACGCAGGGGAGGAAATAAAGCATGGGACTGGATAACGCTCTGGCGATATCGGTTTCGGGCGTGACCGCGGAGCGGACCCATATGGAGCTGATCTCCAGTAATATCGCCAACATCAACACCACCCGTTCGCTTTCCGGCGGTCCGTATCGCCGCAAAGAGGCGGTGTTCGGGGAAAAACCGATCTCGTTCGATCACGAGCTCGCGACGGCGGAAAACAAGCTGAACGGCGGAGTGGAAGTAAAGGACATCGTGGAGGACAAGACGGCTTTCAACAAGGTCTACAATCCCACGCATCCCGACGCGGATTCGCAGGGCTTCGTAAAGATGCCCAACGTAGACATGTCCAAAGAAATGGTCGACATGGTATACGCGAGCAAGCTTTACGAAGCGGACATCACCGTCTACAACGCGACCAAAAAAATGATGACCGACACGCTGCAGATACAATAACGGAGGAATAGAGCGAAATGATCGAAAAAGTTGGCTCGATGGACCTGAGGATCGCGCAGTTGCTGGGGAACGATAACATGGCCGCGGTGCCGCCGGCCGGGGTTTCGGACGCGCCCGCCGCCGCCGAAGGCGAGGGGATCACCGCGCAGGCCAGCCCGTTCGACGACATCCTGGGCCGGGCGATCAACGCGCTCAACGGCGTGTCCAGAGCCGAGAACAACGCCAACCAGATGATCGATAAATACGTCCGGGGAGAAGTTGACCTGCAGGACGTGATGGTGCAGAGCAGCAAGATGAACATCATGGTGCAAATGGCGGTGACCACCGTCAATCTGGCGGTCAATACTTTTAAAGAAGTTACCCAGATGCAGGTCTGATGACGATTAAGAAAGGAAGGGGATAGTACAGATGGGAGAGCCGGAAGCCGGGGCAAGACCTTTGGTCGGGAACCGTATCCTGACCGTGGCCGTATCCGCAGTCCTGCTTTTTATCGGCATTTTCCTTATCTGGTCGTTCCGCGGATGCATCCCCACGCCCGGTGCCCGTGACCGCGGATACACCAAGATTTATTCCAACCTCGAGCTTGATGACACCG
>DATJPS010000104.1:0-11470 GCA_035506255.1 Candidatus Omnitrophota bacterium
CTTGCCGTTGGTTATGCCAAGATTCTTCACTTCTATCAGGCTGCCGCTAGTAAGGTCAACGGAAGAATTATCGACTTCTGCGCTTATCGGAATTGCCCACTGTAACGCGCTGCCGTTCCACTGCAGGAACTGTCCGGTGGAAGGAGACCCTGCGTTGATCTTCGCCTGCGTCACCGCGTTCGCCGCCAACTTGCCGTTGGTTATGCCAAGATTCTTCACTTCTATCAGGCTGCCGCTAGTAAGGTCAACGGAAGAATTATCGACTTCCGCGCTCACCGGGACCGCCCAGTCGAGCGAACTGCCGTTCCATTGCAGGAACTGGTTGGCGGACGGAGACCCCGCCGCGATCGAAGGTTGCGTAACCGCGTTGTTCGCCAGCTTCGCCGCGGTCACCGCGTTCGCCGCCAGCTGTGGCGTATCTATGCCCAAGTTCTTTACTTCCAGCGATCCGCTCGCGTTGAAAACGACGGTCGAATTATCCACTTCAACGCTCGCGCCGCCGGACGGAGGCATTGCCCAGTCCATTCCGCTCCCGTTGTATCTCAAGAACTGGTTGGTGGATGGGGTCCCGGCGTTGATCGCCGGTTGGGTCACCGCGTTGTTCGCCAGTTTTATATCCGTTACCGCGCCGTTCTGTATCTTTGCGGTGGAAACAACATTGTCGTCCACTGCCGCCGCCGCGTCCGCGCTCGCCGCGCGGTAAGCATAAGGGACGGAGACCATCAATATCCTTGGGGTCATTTCGCCATCGGAGCCGGCCGCGATTCCCAGATATTTGGTGTTGCCGTCAAATACCGACGACGGGATCGGTATCACCGTCCCAAGCCGGACGGAATACATTCCGCCCTCCACCGTTACCGACGACTGGGTCTCGGTCCAAATGGCACTTCCCCCGGTCGGAACGGAATAAATGGAAAAGGTGAACGGCAATCCGGCATGGTTTATCGGCTCGCGTCCCGGATTCATCAAGATGCCCTGAAAGTTGATCTGCCCCGGGACCACCGCCAGCGCCGGGACCGCGCAAAGCAAAATAATAGCCATTAGTATTTTTTTCATTTGTTGCCCTCCAGAGATATACAATTATACCGTGCTTACAGCTTCATGGAAAGGTCCAGGGACGGTTTTTTTTGCGCGGGCATGAACGGCCGCAGTTCTACCGTCCGGGGAGGAAGCTGGTAACCAAGCGAAAAGTAATGGGCGGAGTTGGACCAGACCGCAACATCCATGCAGTATGCGTAATCAAAACTGAACCCGGCATAGCTTATCCCCGCCCCCGCCGATAAGTTGACGGAGTTAGAAAGGTCTTCCAGGCCGGCGCGCAGCGCCAGGTTTTTCCTGAACCAGTATTCCGCCCCGGCGTGAACGATCCCCACCGAGTCGTAATCGGCCAGCAGCAGCCATTCGGCCGCCGGCGCGTAATTCGCTCCCAGCTTGATGTTGAACGGGATGTCTTCCGCCAGTCCCGTCCCCCACCCGATGCTCGAAACGCCCTGCGGCAGGACGTTCTGCAGCACCGCCCCGAACGAAAGGTTGTCGAGCGGATAATAATTGAGGCCTAGGTCGACGTCCGCGCCGGTGCCGGAGCCACCCTGGATCCCTTCGAAATTTTTCGAAAATAGTTTTAGCGACCCTCCCGCCGCCACGCTCTGACCGAGCGATTTGCCGTAGCAGAACGTCATCATCTGGCTTGCGTAGTCAAAGCTGTTAGTGGGATAAGTGCGGCCGTTGGCGTCCAGCGAGGTCGCCTGTATCCCGCTCAGCGTCGAACCAATGTACGATATCCCCATCGTTCCCAGGTTCCCCTCGCGGATGGGGAAGGCCAGGCCGATCTCGCTGAAATTGAGGTCCTCGGCCAGGTTGGAATACATGCTGGTGGCGCTGAATTGGTCGATCGCCCGGGCGTTGGCGGGATTGATGAAAATGGAAGCGGGGTCCTGCGCCGCCGCCTGCGCTTTCCCCATCGCGATCGCGCGCGCCCCCATCCCCAAGCGGCTGATGTCGAGCGCCCCTCCCCAAGATATCCCTGATAAAATGATCCCAAGCAAGACCGCAAGACCACATGACCGCATGACCAAAAAAGGTCTGGATGTCTTGAGGTCGTGAAGTCTTGTCATCATTTCAGCACCGCGATCTTCCCTTTGCCGATCACTTTCCCGCCCGAGATTATCCTCAGATAATAAGCGTCGTTGGCGACCAGCTCCCTGGAATCGGAATATCCGTTCCAGGGGACGCTGTTGTAGCCGGAATGCCCGCCCTCTGCCCCGCTGGGGCAGTCGATCTTTTTCACCAGCTGGCCGATCATGTTATAAATATAAATAGTTATATCCGTGTCGGTGTTAAGCATATAAGTTATCTGCGTCACTTCCCCTCGTCCGGGGTTGAACGGATTCTTGTAGTTTAGTACCGGCCCCAATATCTTCGCCTCCCCCGCTTCCACTTTGAACGCGATCGTTTCGGAGGTGGTGAGGTTGCCCGCGTTGTCGGCGGCGATCACCCGGAAGGTATGGCTGCCATCCGCAAAATTCCCCTTGTAGGTCATCACGTCGCCGATAAAAGAGGTATTGTACGGCACGGAATTGAACGGTATCAGCCGCCCGTCCACTTCGATGGACGATTGCGGGGAATTAACGCCCGACTGGTTGTCGATCACCCGGGCGGTGATCTCCGCTTTGGATGGAACGTAATCGTTGGAGATGACGGTACGGCCGTCGAAATGGATATAGGAAATGGTCGGGCCGATCAGGTCCAGGGTCACGGAGACCACGCCCGCCGGCCAGGCCAGTCCGTCGCCGATAGAGGAAAAAGAGGAATAATAACCGGCGTCCATGAACGCTCCGCCCGATACCAGCCCTTCCGAGCTTACCGTATCGGCCGCCGCGGCGGCCGCCAGCGCGAGGCAAAAAAGAACTGCCAGATACTTTTTCAAGTTGCCTAAATTATATCCTACGGGCGGGGAGTGTCAATGCTTGAGCGCTTCGCGGATCTGGCCCCAGCCGCTCACCCTTACGATATTGCTTTTTCCCAGCGGCCTGCGGTTCCAGGGATGGTCCATCAGGAACACTGTCGGGCAATGGTCGGCCAGCACCTGGCACTCTTCCAGATTGTCCTCGATGAATATGTCGCAGGCTCCGGACTTGCGGTGCTTTAGCGTCTCTTTTGAGTGGTGCAGCTCATGGTAAGGGATGGAGTTCTGGGCCAGCCACTGCCTGGTCTGCCGGTTGAGCACCGGCAGCCGGCTGGTGACCAGCACGATCTCGTGCTCGCGGTGCCATTCGCGGATCGTCTCCCCCGCTCCGTCGATCACCGAGACCTGCGTCAGCAGGCGCTTTCTCCAGGTAAGGAACCAGTACCCCCACATCCTCAGCTTTTCCCTCCTCATCACTTCCACCACTTCCGACGGCGAAAGCTCCCTGCCCATGTATTCGTTGAACCGGGCGGCCAGGTCGACAAAGGTGTTCGCTATCACGTTATCTATGTCTATGCCTATTTTCATGGTCCTGATATTTTATCATCTTTCCGCAGCGATTATTTCAAGTTTACTTGTCGCCGGTCATTTATGGTATAATTCCGGCATCCATTTATATGGGGGATGCGATAAAATGAAAAAAGCGCTCCTGATCGCCTGCCTTATCATTGCCGGACTCCCGGTCCTTTCTTTCGGCGTTCCGCAATATCTTACCTACCAGGGCGTGCTGCGCGATAATTCCGGCAGCCTGGTCAACAGCGCGCGGAGCATGACGTTCGCCATCTACGACGCGGCCACCGGCGGCAACGCGGTCTACGGGCCGCAGAGCGAAGGGGTGGTCGTCGTCAACAACGGCGGCTACACCGTCCAGCTGGGACCGATCACGAATTTTTCGTCGGTGTTCGACGGCTCCGATCGCTGGCTGGAAGTGACGGTGGCGGGAGTTACGCTTGCGCCGAGGATGAAGATCACATCTGTCGCCTACTCCATCCGGACCGCTTATGCCGATAACGCCGGGACCGCAAATTCCGCTACCACCGCATCCACCGCCAACAATGCGTTAAAGCTGGCGGGGCGCTCCAGCGCGTTGACCGGCACGAACATCGTGCCCTACACCAATTCCAACGGCTTGCTCGACCAGTCGATCGTCCCCTCCACCGGCATCGCCACCGTCGCCGCCAATTCTATAAGGCTCGGCGGATTTTTGCCCGGCGTTAAAGGGCCGTCGATCGTCCCTACCACCGACGCTAACGGTTTGCTTGACCTGACCACTATCCCGACGAGTGCCGCCACTGTGAACAACGCGCTGCACTTGAACGGGCGCTCCAGCGCGCTTACCGGCACGAACATCGTGCCGTACACCAACGGTTCGGGCCTGCTCGACGCTTCGATCGTTCCGCAGGGGGGTGTGGCCACCACTGCCGCGTATGCCGTCAACGCCGGGCATCTGAACAATTATCTTAACGGGGTCAACGGCGTAGGGATAATCCCTACTACTGACGCCACCGGGAAGCTCGATATGTCGGTCATCCCTTCGGGCGGCGTGGCCACCATCGCCGCTTTCGCGCAGAACTCGGACAAGCTCGACGGGTTCCATGCCAATTTCGAAGGGGCTAATATCGTCCCTACTACCGATGCCACCGGGAAGCTGAGCCTCAATATCATCCCGCAGACCGGCGTCGCCACCATCGCTTCTTACGCGATGGATTCCGACAAGCTCGACGGGTTCCAGTCGGGGGTGAGCGGGGCGGGGATCGTTCCCACCACCGATGCCAACGGGAAACTCGACCTTTCCACCATCCCGCAGACCGGCGTCGCCACCATTGCTTCTTACGCGATGGATTCCGATAAGCTCGACGGGTTCCATGCCGCATTCGCGGGGTTGGGTATCGTTCCGACCACCGACGCCACCGGCCATCTTGACCTTTCGGTTATTCCCGCGGGCGGAGTCGCCACCACTTCCGCGTATGCTTTGAACAGCGACAAGCTCGACGGGTTCCATGCCAATGTAAAAGGGAATTCGATCGTGCCCACCACCGACGCTACCGGGAAGCTCGATATGTCCGTGATCCCTTCGGGCGGTGTGGCTACCATCGCCGCGTATGCCACCAATGCCGGGCAACTGAATGGATATTCCAATGGGGTCAAAGGGGCGTCCATCGTCCCGACCACGGATGCTACTGGGAAGCTGGACCTTTCTATTATTCCACCGGGCGGAGTAGCTACGCTGGCCGCGTTCGCGACGAACGCCGGAAAGTTGAACAATTTCTTGAACGGCGTTAATGGAGCAGGCATCATCCCAACCACCGACGCTACCGGGCATCTTGATCTTTCGGTACAGAGCGGCGTGGCCACCATTGCAGCGGTGGCGACCAGTGCCAACACTTTGGCCAACAGGAGTCCGGGTCTCACTGGCACGAACATCGTTCCTTATACCGACGGGACCGGCCACCTTGATATTACGATCATTCCCACCAGTACGGCAACCGTTAACGGGGCAATGAATCTTTATAATCCTTCAACGGCCAAATTCTACCCTCCGGCCTCTTTCGGGGGCGGCGCTTTCATACCATATACCACCGGTGGATACTTAAGCGCGGCGGTCATTCCTACGGTCAACAATTCGCTCGCCCTCAATGGTTATTCGAACGGCGTGAACGGCCCGTCGATCATCCCGACGACCGATGCCTCGGGATTATTATCGGCGACGATCGTTCCGGCGGTCTCGAACGCGGATAAACTGGATGGGTTCCATGCGGGGATAACGGGCGCATCGATCGTGCCTACGACTGACGCGAGCGGGGTTCTGGCGGCTTCGGGGTTGCGCGTTACCGGGAACATTACTGCTAGTGCGGTGGTATCGGCGGAAACGGTGAAGTTCAGCAAGCTCGCCACTAATAATACCGATGATGGATTTTGTGTTGGATCTGGTCAAATAAGTAGTGGTACCCCATATGTATCAATTTCAAATTCTGCTGTAACCACAAACAGCATGATCTTTGTAACTCCATTTTTTGCATCTACTTCCGATCGCCCCTCATCAGCCGAATCGCTCGTGGTTTACGGAAAAGCGAGCGGGACTTTCTATGTCGGCTTTATGAAGTTCGGCGACACAGTAGATAAAACGGTTAATTTTAATTATCTAATTATTAACTAACCATTCTTATGGGCAGGTCTTGCTTCCGTCCACATCGTCCACGGTCGCAGTATCGGTCGGCCCGTTGAGCGTAAGCCGCCACTGCATATATCTTCCAAGCGTTCCCACTGGGACGGTCGCCGGATTGGCTGTCATTTCCGCTCCCCACGGCACCGCCGAAAGGTCTGCGCTGTCGCCCGCGCGCACCGCGACCGACGCCAGTCCGGGGGCCGATGCCGGCAGCCAGCTGATGGTGCCGCCGCCAAAATCGTTGCCGGCCACGCCGGAGTCGACCGGCGAGGTAGGGACATAAGTACCGCTCGCTTTATAAGGCAGCTTGCTCCCTGCATTGTAATAATAAATATAATCAAATGTCGTCGATGTATCCGCGTTGGTTGCGTTATCGCCGACTTTTATATAATTTTGTCCGCCTGCGCCACCCATGCTCATTCCGGTTCCATCTAGCGCAACGGCATCATCGACATACACCATATAATCATTATTTTTAAATGTCATACGGTATTTATGGTAGCTGGCTGCCCCTCCAGGAATTGTATAGCAATTTCCGGTATTCGCTGGCTCGCAAATTGAATTATTGAAAAGCGTAAAATCAATCGCCCGCGTGCCATCCGCGATCCGGAATGCCATGCCCATTGAATTTGGCGGGGTTGAATCGTCCATTCCATTGATTTTTAGCCTTGATTCAACAATTCCGCCGGTCGCGTTGTTGAACGTCGGCATGATCGAATAATAATCAGTAAGATTCGATCCCAGCGAATAGAGCGTTAATTCCCCTCCCAAAACTGAATTGGAGGTAGTGGTCCCGTTCGCCGTCCAGGCCGGGACCGACGCGTCCGGCAGAGCGGTACCGTCATACATCGTGGTCCAGGCGGTGTAATCTTCCGCCAGCTTCACGCTTCCGCTGTTCACCACTAAGTTCGTCGCCGTTCCGGTCGTAAAATTCGTCTCCGCGAACGACCACGGGGTACACATCGCTTCCGTGGTGAATTTGCGGATGGCGCTCGGCACGCTGGTGGGGCACTTATCGGTCGCGAACACTCTCCACCAATACGGCGTGTTGTTGTTCAGCGCTTCGCCGGCCGTCGGCGTATAGTTGAGCGAACTCAGGCCCGGCTTGTCGAGCACTACGCTCGAGCAGGCGTTGTCGGAGCATACCTGCAAGCGGTAATCGAGAGCATCGCCGTAGGTCGCGATATCCGGATCGGTCGCCGCGTTCCAGGTAAATCCCGGCTTCACGGACACTCCCGAGGCGTTCGATGTTGGGGCGGTCAATACCGGTACGGTCGGAGGATTATTGCATACCCCGCCCGCGTCCGAGCCGCCATCGGGACCGCCGTCCGGGCCGCCGTCAGGACCGCCGTCGTGTCCCGCGTCATATCCTGCGTCTCCGCCGGTATCGTTCCCGCCGTCCGTCCCGCCCACTCCCGCGTCGCGCGGATCGTCAAGCGCGCGCTCGGCGGCATAGCCACAGGCGGCCGGAAGCATCGCCGCTCCCGCGCCCAACCCGCCGGAAAATCCCATCGCGAACGCTTCGGCCTTGGGCATTTCTTTGTTGCCGAAGTTGGTCTTTACGGTCAGCTTCTTCTTTGGGGCCGATGATGCCACGGAAGAGGAGGCCGCCGGCTTGGCCGGAGGATTGTTCTCCGGCGTCCCGCCATAGCACACGCCGGCGTTGTTATCATAATAACCGTCACCCACGTACTCGTAATTGTTCGTGTAATAATTTGAGACCGGTCCGCAAGAACTCACTTCCCCGCCCATATTTTTTCCTCCTTACTTTCTCGGTATCGGCTTCACCGCTGTCTCGACGACATCGGCGTTGCTCGCCTGCATCAGATGGCCCAGCCCGTTCAAATATTGATTATGGTTCTCCACTATCCAGTTCAGGTCCGCCTGCAGTTCATCGTGATCCTGGTATCTTTTCCTTACGTCCACGGCCAGCGTTTTGTCTAGCACTTTCTGCAGGCGCGCGATCAGGCCTTTCTGCATCACCTGGAGCTCCATCTTGAACTGGTTTATGGACGGATCCGGCCGGTCGATCCGGCGCACGATCGCGTCAAGGTCGAACGTCAACCGGTCGTTGTTCTCTTTCAGCTTTTTCAACACGCTCGGCGGGTTATGCTTCATCACGTACGCCGCCGGATTGGTCACGTCCTGGTCTAACGGCGCGCCCGTGATCATGTCCCAGAATACCGCGCCCGCGCTGAACAGGTCGCTGTGCCAGCCGACCTGGACCATTTCTTTAACGCCCATGATCTGCGCCTGTGCCGCCTGCCCCATCTGGCCCATTTGTTCCGGGGCCATGTAGCCCGGGCTCCCCATCACTTCGCCCAGCTGGGTCCCGGTCCCCATTACGTCCCGCGCCAGTCCGAAGTCGATCAGTTTTATTCCGTCGCTCGTGCCGATGATGTTCGCCGTCTTCACGTCGCGATGGGTTATGTTCTGCGCTTTCATCGCCTTGAGCGCTTCCGTAAGGTGCCAGAGCTTGTGCGCCGCGTAAGGTATCGGGAATCCGTTGTGGCCTTTGGCCCTCTCGTCGTCCAGCTTTTTCTCCAGCGATTCCCCCTCCACTTCTTCCATAAGGATGTATGGTATCTTTCTGATCCCCTGCAGCTTGGCCGGGTTGATGCTCTCGCCGGTGAACTTCATGTACTGCTCCAGCTCCATCTCGCCGTACTGGAACACTCTTACGATGTTGGGGGAATTCAGCTTGCCCAGGTTCTTGGCCTCGAACGCGAATTTGCCGAGGAAGGTCTTCAGATTCCCCCCGAAAAATTCGGTCGCGGTAGAGATCTTGGGCAGTTTCAAGATCCTTGCCTGGTCAACCCCGCGGTCGAGAACCAGATAGACTGTGGCCTGCGCGCCGCTCCCCACTTCTTTGACCTTTATGAACTGGACCCCCAGGTCATCGGCGTTCGCTTTGCCGGCTTTCGCGAGTTGTTCCTTGGCCGCTTTCAGGTCGGCGTCCAGCAATTGATTGCGTTCTTCGCTCGCTTCCAGGCGGCCTTCCAGGTTCCTTACCTGCGACGCGCCCACGGTGGTAAGTTTGATCTTGCTCGAGATCGCGCTCGAGATCAGCATCCCGGCCACGATCCCCAGCGGGGCGGAGATCGCCAGCGACCCGCGGATCACCCAGTACGACATCATCAGGTCCATCACGCCGAACGCGCCGCCGGTCAGCAGCGGGAAAGAAAAGCTCGCCGCGCGCGAAAGCAGCGGATGGTTGGTCTTGAACTCCCCCATCCACTTTATGGTAGCGCTCGGTCTTTCGATCCCGGCCATGGTTTATCTCTCCTCCGGCAGCGGCGTGGTGGAGTACGGGCGCGCGTCCGGCATCACGGCCGGGCGCAGGTCGCCGAACCTTAACATCAATCCACCGTTAAGGTTCACCGAGTTGTCTTTCTTGTTGTCGTTTTCCGTCTGCTCGTATCCGGCGCCAAAGAAAGGCGACAGGTACAGGCTATTGTTCCAGAGCAGGTCCTTTTTCAATAAAATATCGCTGAACAGCATGCCGGTCACCGCATGGCGCTTGTCGTCCGGATTAAAACCGTAGGCCGCCGCCAATCCGAGCATGAACGCCTCCGACCCGTACGCGTAACGCCCCAGGATCTTCAGGCCGCGGTCAAAATATGAATTCGTTTTGTCGTATACATATTGGCCGCGCAGGTCCGCGGTATGGCCGCCGACCTTAAGTCCCGCTCCCGCATAACCGCCGTATACCCCCCCCTTGGCATCTCCCCCGTTGTCCGTGTAGCCGACAATGCCGCCGAGGAAAGGCGTGACCGGGCCGGCCGTATAGGAAACGCCCGGCGCCCCGTATATGTTCGCGACCTTGAACGGCCCCTGGGCATTGGAGGACTCTCCGGTATAGCTAGTTCTGGTCCAGCCTGCCACCAGGCCCTGGTCAAGGTTAAGGGAAAGATTGGTGACCGGTCTCCAGTTGATACGGAACCCTTCCGCCAGTCCGTTCACGTCCGGATTGTAGGTGGTGGGATAGTCGCTGCGGTAATGCTTCCAGCCGGCGTTCACCGCGAAGTCAACGTTCTTGTGCGGCTGTCCGAAGAAGGTCAATCTTCCGTAGTCGTTATTCGATACCAGGTTGTCGTTGTCCGGCGTCCGGTCGGAGTGCTTAACGAAATCGTAGGAGCCGGAACCGTTATAGTCGAGCTGTAGTCCCATCGTGGGAGTAAGAAGGAGCCGTCCGCTCGCGCCGCCGTGAACGAACCCGCCGCGGTCCTCTGACGAAAGCAGGTACATGTTGTTCCCCAGCACGCGGTCGCCGTAGCCCAGCCCCAGCCTCAGGCTGAAGTCGAACTTCGGCTTGAACTCTTCTTCTTTTTTAGGTTCGACCTTCGGCGCCACTTTCACCGGCACTACCGGCGGAGGAACGATCGGAACGGTCGGGGGGGCCACCGGCTTCGGCTCTTCGTAGCCGGCCTGGCAGGACAGTTTGATGGAACCGTTGATGTCGTCCATTTTAATGCGGTCGGCCCAACCTTCGGTCCCCACTTTCAGCGCGTCGCTGGTGGTCTTCGAAAGGCTGAGTCCCAGTTCCTCGATCACGCTCTTTAACGCCGCGATCGCGCGCTTGTGAAGGAACCCGGTCTGGTTCCCTTTTTCGATCTCGTTGTACCGGTCGCGCACCTTGGCCGATACGGTCGGGTTGGTGGAGCTCAAGGTTTTTAGGAAAGCGTCGCGGATCGGCCGGAGCTGGGTCAAAAGGGCGTCCACTTTTACGCGATCGTTCGCGTTGAACTTCGCCTTCTCCAGCGCGTCCACGAACAGCACCAGCGCGTTCTTAAAGCAGGCCGAGCCGGCGGAATGGCAGCGATTCGCCATTTCCCGGAGCGGCTTGAGCGCGCTGTCCGGAATGGTGCTGAAGTCGATGGCGGTCAGGTCCTGGTAAAGCTTGATCAGCTGGGCGAGATCATCGAGCGTCTTTATCTCGTCCGCATTGGTGATCTTTTCCGGTTTGTTGAGGGTTATCCCTCCCCTCGCCTGGCAAATCGCGTTGATATCTCCGCCCACTATAATCCCTCCCTTATTTTCTTGTATTCAGCGTCGCCTCTGGCCGACGCGGAATTCAATTTGTCTATCGCCTGCTTGGCTTCCTTGTCAGAATTCCCTTTCATCGCTTCCTTGGCATCGTCCATCGCTCTTGAGATCTGGCCCTGCGAGGTCCCGCCCACCGTATTGAGCTTGGCGATGGTGCTGTTGGCGCGAGCGATCGCCTTCTTCCCTTTTTCCTTGGTTTCGTCGCTCACCGGCGGTTCCGGCGGAGGCGGCGGTTCGACCGGCTTCGTCGGGGTCACGACCGGCGGAGGGACTACCGGCGGCGGGACCACCGG